>CAXAHI010000017.1:0-30943 GCA_963968645.1 uncultured Gammaproteobacteria bacterium
AAGCAAAGAAAAGTGACTGGCATGTCGGGCCACCCCCGACGGTCTTGATTGAAAAGTCAAAAAAATAAACTAAAAATCCAGAATATAAGAATACTATCAGATCAAGCTAAAAGAGTAGGATTCTGGCTGTCAGCCCACCCCCGACGACCTTGACCTTAAAACTATAAAAAAATAACCATCGCCACCGACGAGCAGTACTTTAAAAAAAACTAAACCAGCATGCCTCTTAAAGAATTCGGCAACGCCTCTCCAACCTCAACATCCACAAACTCACCAACCAACGCAATATCACCCTTAAAATTCACCACACGATTATTCTCCGTGCGTCCTTGAATCTCAGAAGGATCTTTTCTCGACAGACCCGTCACCAACAAACGTTGCTGAGTACCCACCATATTACGACTAATCGATTGCGCCTGCTGATTAATACGATCTTGTAAAATAGACAACCGCTGCTTCTTTACTTCCATTGGCGTATCATCACGCAAATCAGCTGCAGGTGTACCAGGACGTGAACTGTAAATAAAACTAAACGATAAATCGTAATTGATTTCACGAATCAAATTCATCGTGTCTTCAAAATCTTGATCACTCTCACCCGGGAAACCAATAATAAAATCAGACGACATTGAAAGGTTTGGACGAATCTTTTTTAAACGTCGCACTTTTGATTTGTATTCAAGAATAGTGTGATTACGTTTCATCGCAGCTAATATTCGATCAGAGCCACTCTGTACCGGCAAATGCAAATGGTCAACCAACTCCGGCACCTCTGCATAAATATCTATCAGCGAATCACTAAACTCTAACGGATGCGATGTGGTGTAACGAATACGATCAACACCCTCTACTCCTGCTACGTAACTAATCAATTCAGCAAAATCGATAACCTCACCCAAATGATTCAAACCACGATAGCCATTCACATTTTGACCGAGCAAGTTAATTTCACGTACACCTTTGTCGGCAAGCTGCGAAATCTCTGCCAACACATCATCAAACGGGCGACTGACTTCTTCACCGCGGGTATAAGGCACCACGCAGAAAGTACAATATTTGCTGCAGCCTTCCATAACCGATACAAAGGCACTAGGGCCTTTAACACTGGGCTCAGGTAATCGATCAAATTTTTCTATCTCGGGAAACGACACATCGACAATAACCGGCCCACGTGGCTTTTTCGCATCCATCATTTCAGGCAAGCGATGCAGTGTTTGCGGCCCAAAAATTACATCAACATAAGGCGCTCGCTTAGCAATAGCCTTACCTTCTTGGCTGGCAACACAGCCACCAACACCAATAATTAAATTTGGATTCTTTTCTTTTAAACTGCGCCAGCGGCCTAACTGATGAAACACCTTCTCTTGCGCTTTTTCTCTTATAGAACAAGTATTTAGCAACAGCACATCGGCTTCTTCTGCATTATCGGTAGCCACTAATTGATGGCTTTCTTTAAGCAAATCGGCCATACGTGATGAGTCATACTCATTCATCTGGCAGCCATGAGTTTGGATAAACAGCTTTTTAATCGGTTTTTCGGTCATCTATTTTCTTATCGCATCGTATTAAACAAAAAGAGTTTTAGGCTCTGCAGCTTCATTTGTTAGAGCCTAATCCCTAATAAACAGAGCCTCAAGCCTTAGTAAACAAAGCTTCAACCCTATAAAACAGGCCGCGGAGTATACCAGCAAAGCAGAATGAACGCCCCTACCTGCTTATGGTCCATGTTATACTGGTAAACAAGAAATTACCTTATCTGACCCCATTTATGGGGCTGCACTAGCAATGAGGCCCACAAAACTCATTGTTTACAATTCAAATTGTCAGGATGTTATTGCCCCATGGCCGAGCCTATTTATAAAGTTATCTTCCTTAACCAAAACCAAGTGTATGAAGTGTACGCAAGACACGTTTACCAAAGTGATATGTATGGGTTTATTGAAATTGAAGAGTTTGTCTTTGGTGAACGCTCGCAAATGATTGTCGACCCTAGCGAAGAGCGACTCAAAAATGAATTTGCGTCTGTAGCTCGCAGCTATATCCCTATTCATTCATTAGTGCGTATCGATGAAGTTGAAAAAGAAGGCGTATCTAAGATTAGTGACTTTAAAGGCGAGAACGTTACTCAGCTGAATATTTCAAAGCCGCTAACGCCTCGAGGCAAGTCGGGCGACTAAAGTAAAAGCTAGCCGCCTCGACCACCCGCCAAATACGAGATTATTATGACAGCCTTGTATATAACGATTTGCTTATTGGGCATTACCTGCACTTGGAATCTTTACCACCCTCCTTACAAACAAGCCTACCGCGGCATAGCAGCCTTTATTATTGGCGTATTATGCGGTGAATTAGCCCTATTATTGCTACCACTGCACTTACTCATTGTCGGATATTTTTTAATTAATGGTGTAGTTAACGGCTTCTGGACTGGCCTTATACTTTTCCTGACGTTTATATCGTGGTGCGCACAGCTGGTTTACATCGTCAATTCCATGCTGAGTGTCAAGCCATTAACTCAAGCACTAGATCAAGCAGGCATTGAGCATCTAGCACCCAAAATTAACAGCGAAGACCGAAGTACTTTTTGGTCACGTATTCTTAAGCCTTTTTCTTTTCGGTTAAATAATGTGAGCTGTCAAAAAGGCATCGTCTACGAAACCGTAGATGGTCAAGCCCTTAAACTCGATATTTACCAGCAGAAAGAGCCGCTTGAAAAAACCAATACTAAAGATCAACCCGCCCCCGTCCTTCTTTATATGCATGGCGGTGGCTTATTGACGTATGGCGGCACACGATTTGGGCAAGGCTTACCGCTGCTCAATGAGCTCGCTAGCCTTGGTTGGGTCTGCGTTTCTATTGATTACCGTCTTAGCCCACGCAACCAATGGCCAGCCCATTTAATTGACTGTAAAACAGCGTTGCAATGGATTAAACAGAATATTCAAGTATACGGTGGCAATCCAGATTTCGTAGTCACTGCAGGCGATTCTGCCGGCGGGCAATTATCAGCATTAATGGCTCTAACGGCTAACGACCCTCAATTTGAAGCCAAACCGAGCCCTCAAAGCCCAAATCACGACTCTCAAAACTCGCCGCACACAGAAAAGGAGAAAAGCAGCCAAGTACAAGGGGCTATTTGCTTGAGTGGTGTTATGGATTTTTGTAATCTTTATGGCACATCACATAGCAGCGATGCAGGCAGGTTATGGTCTAAATCGGTGATAAAAGCAGACTTTCATGACCCCGCGAACCTCGCACTATTTCGATCGGCCAATGCTATTGCAACGGCTAGCGAGCATAGCGACCCCAGCACCATTCCAGACTGTCTATTAATACATGGCAATAAAGATTCACTAATCGCTATAGAAGAATCACAGTTACTCGCCAAAAAATTAAGCCAAGTGTCTGAAAATAAAGTTATTTTTGCCAGAGTGCCCGGCGCACAGCATGTATTTAACATGCTCAGATCCATTCGCAGTGAGCTAGTATTAGCCGAAACCGTTCGTTTTGCCCAAGATTGTCACCGCCGCCACCAGGAACGTCCTTAAGCATCCTTTTTACAAACACTTATAAATAGGTGTTTGTAGCTGAAATCCTTATTCATGACTCAGCTAGTATCACTTGTGCCAGATAATACAAACAATCTTTGCAGCGCGAACAATATATCGTTATGCTGCTTGCAACCAACGAATCAGACAAGCAAAAAAGCCTATATCACACCTTGAACAGCCCTATTCTTTCAGCCCACCTCACACTTGAGCCTAATGACACGCGTAGACTTGCGAAACTCTGCGGTCCATTTGATGAGCATTTACGCCAAATCGAAAAGCGGCTGGGCGTTAAAATCAAAAACCGAGGCAATCGCTTTCAGTTTGATGGCATTAATAATGATGCCCAAACGGCTTCGATGTTAGTTAATCAGCTCTACAAAGATACCGCCAACAATGTTGAAATCAATTCCGAATACATTCATCTGCACTTGCAAGAATCAGGCATCTCTCAGCTTATGAAACCACAAAATAATAGCCTAACTGCTACAAACAATGACAGCATCAATAATAATGCCGTCGATGATGGTGACAGCCTCGCGATTCAAACACGTCGTAAATTAATTAATCCTCGTGGTGGTAATCAACAAGAGTATATAGACGCTATTCGCAACAACGACATCAACTTTGGCATTGGTCCAGCGGGCACAGGTAAAACCTGGTTAGCTGTCGCTTGTGCTGTTGAGGCCTTGGAACAAAATCGTGTCGATCGTATTTTATTAGTTCGCCCTGCCGTAGAAGCAGGCGAAAAGCTTGGGTTTTTACCCGGTGATTTAGCGCAAAAAATCGATCCCTACTTAAGACCGCTTTATGACGCCTTATATGAAATGATGGGCGCCGACCATGTCAGCAAATTAATAGAGCGCAATATTATAGAGGTTGCTCCATTGGCCTTTATGCGCGGACGAACCTTAAGCAATAGTTTTATTATTCTTGATGAAAGCCAAAACACGACGCGCGAACAAATGAAAATGTTTTTAACGCGTATCGGTTTTAATTCTACGGCTGTTGTCACCGGCGATGATACGCAAATCGATTTACCGCATCGAAGAGATTCTGGGTTACTGCATGTTGAAAAAGTATTGCAATCGGTTGAAGGCCTTACCTTTACTCATTTCGATTCAAGTGATGTCGTTAGACATCCATTAGTTAAACGCATTGTTGATGCCTATGCCGTAGATGACAAAGCAGCAGAAGCTAAAAAAAATGCTAAACGTTCGGCACAAGAAAAATAATTTTTTATGCTTACGCTAGACATTGACAGGCAGCACTCGCAAAACGACATTCCTTCTAATGATGAATTAGAGCAATGGGCAGCAATGGCTTATTTAGGCAATAGCTCAGCCGAAGCCGCATTAGTTATTGTTGATGAAGCAGCGATGCAAGCGCTTAACCGCGATTATCGTCAAGCAGATAAAACCACCAATGTTTTATCTTTTGCTGCAAACCTAGGCGAACTTGATGGCGTGACGCATTTGGGCGACATTATTGTCTGCGCCCCCGTCATTAGCACTGAAGCCGAGCAGCAAAGTAAAAGTATTGCTGCACACTGGGCGCACATGTTAATTCACGGTATGCTGCACTTACAAAATTATGATCATGACAATGACGACGATGCAAAAGTCATGGAAAATATAGAAATTGAACTGCTGGCCAAAATCGGCATCAGCAACCCTTACAAATTGCTTGAGTAGTAAAAAATATTCCACTCTCGAAACATTGATCTACTAACAAAGCATGATGGATTTCACGAATGACAACTAGCACCGACAAGAAACCCGCTCTGACCAATAGCGAAAAACCTTCGCTAACAAAGCGTATTAAAAAATTATTCAACTCAGAACCAAAGACCACAGAAGATATGGTCGCGATGGTTGATGCCGCTAGCGAAAATGAAATTATTGATAATGATGCGCGACGCATCATTGCTGGCGCACTAGAAGTATCTGCAATGCATGCCCGCGATATTATGATTCCGCGCACGCAAATGACTATTTTAAAAGCGGATGACACCTTAGAAGAAAACCTACAAAAAATTATCGACACCTCGCATTCTCGCTACCCAGTTATTGGGGAAAACATCGATGAGATTTTAGGCATCCTTCTGGTTAAAGATTTACTGCCGCTGTTTTTTCAAAAAGATGCCTCTGTCGATAGCAGTGTAGACAACTCAGACAGTCAAAAATTTATTATCGACTTACTTAGACCTGTAGTGTTTGTGCCCGAAAGTAAACGGTTAAATGTTTTATTAAGGCAGTTTCGCGAAGACCGTAACCACATGGCGTTAGTGATTGATGAATACGGCACATTGGCTGGCTTAGTAACCATAGAAGATGTATTAGAAGAAATTGTTGGCGAGATCGAAGATGAACACGATGCCACTGATGATGCACAAATTCGTAAGATGTCACATTCAAATTATATGATTCAAGCATTAACCCCCGTTGATGATTTTAATGAATTTTTTGAATCGTCATTAAGCGAAGATGAATTCGACACGATTGGTGGCATCATCACAAATAAGTTTGGTCGCCTGCCTAAGCGTAATGAATCCATTAGCTTTGAAGGCTTTACCTTTCATGTAACCCATTCAGATAACCGTCGTCTACATACGTTAAGAATGTCTGTTGACAACGAAGACCCCGCAGAAGATTAAGCCTGTGGCCAATCGCCAAATCACCCGCTCTTTAAGCGCACTCATTAGTGGTGCGCTAATCACATTATCACTAGCACCTTTTTCTTTTTGGCCACTCGCCATTATTGCCTGTGGTATTTTATTTACGGTTTTACAACAGCAAAGTATTAAACAAAGTTTTTGGCTGGGTTGGCTTTTTGGCCTTGGCCTTTTTGGCACCGGTGCATCTTGGGTTTACGTCAGCATTCACGAGTTCGGTTACACCTCAATATATCTTGCCGCCTTTCTCACATTTTTATTTTGTGGCGGCCTCGCTTTTTGCTGCGCAATCACTTGGGCATTGTATGCTTGGCTACTGAAAAAAAATGATGTCGTTTTTAATAGCAGTGACTCGATTTCTTTTGCAATGCAATCCGTCAATAGCCAACAGCTAATTTTATTTGCGGCCGTTTGGGTTTGCGGCGAGTGGATGCGAAGCTGGTTGCTTACCGGCTTTCCTTGGCTCTTTATTGGTTACAGCCAAACAGAATCGTTATTGGCCGGATGGGCTCCGATTATTGGTGTTTACGGAATCAGTTTTATTATCTGTATCAGTGGCGCCGTTATCAGCCATTTACTATTTTTACGGCAAGGCATTCATACTCACCGAACATTACTCACAGCCGTCGCCCTATGTTGGTTTATTGCCATTCCTTTAAAATATGTGCAATGGACGCTGCCTACTGGAGAGCCTCAGCAAGTAAGTATGGTGCAAGCGAATATTTCCCAGCATGATAAATGGCGTCGAGAGTATCGACAGCCAACATTGACGCTGTATAAAAATCTTAGCGAGCCTCATTGGGAAAGCAGCGATTTGATTATTTGGCCCGAGGCGGCTATTCCTATTTACTATCAACAAGCCAATACTTTTTTGGATCAAATGGATTCGCTCGCTAACCAATATCAATCAGCGCTACTAACAGGCATTCCCTCGCGCGATACGCATTCTAATAATAGTTATAACAGTATTGTGACTGTGGGCAATGCGAATGGCGTTTACCACAAACAAAACTTAGTGCCCTTTGGCGAATATATTCCTTTTGGTGATTTACTGGGTAATGTGCTGGCTTTCTTTGAGCTACCTTTATCGACCATGCAGGCAGGCAATACCCAGCAAGTCCCTCTAAAGATTCAAGAATTTGAGAGCAAACCGCTTATTTGCTATGAGATCGTCTATCCCGGATTAGCCGCAAAGGCAGCCGCGGTGAGTGATGTGCTGATTACGGTGAGTAACGATAGTTGGTTTGGCGGCTCTATTGGGCCAATTCAGCATTTACAAATGGCGCAAATGCGTGCGCTAGAAAATGGTCGCTATGTGTTGCGCAGCACCGGTAGCGGCGTATCGGCCATTATTAACCCTGCTGGGCAAGTCGTTGCACGCTCTGAACAGTTTAAGCAAACCGTTTTAACCGGTGAATTTAAGCTGATGCAGCAAAATACGCCATGGACGCGTTATGGTTATTGGCTAACACCATTGCTATGTTTTTCACCTCTAGCCATTCAAATTTTTAAGAAATATTTCAAATAATCGTTAAACTCATACCAAAATCATAAGTTATTGTTTTATAAATTTTTATTATTTCTCACCTCTATAAATGCATCAAAAATTAACCAATTAGTAACCTTTAAGTGGCATGAAAGTGTTGACCCGCCCAATAAATGGGCATAATGTACATATTCGAAGATTGTTAAAGAAAAAATAATAATACCTGTAAGAAAGTAAGCACAAATCAGTAAAAGTAAGATCAATAAAAATATAATAGATATATAAAAACAACTCATCACACCCCACAGCTTCCCTGCATAAGGTGTTGATATTAATAACAAAAAAACTACCTGGAGGTAGACATCATGTCTTACGTATCAAAAAGCGCGCGTAAAGCCGCAATCACTCTCGCCGCAGTAGCAAGTGCTGCTATGGTTCAAACTTCTCATGCTGCTATTACAAGCTTGGTCTCTTTTGGTGACAGCTTATCTGATTCAGGCAACTTGCATGCAGCTGCTGGCTTTTTTCCCGCTCCTTATGCTGGTCTTAACTCTAATGGTCCAGTTTGGGTAGGTCACTTATCAGAATCTCTCGGATTAGGTGTGCACACAGGCTCAATAACTGGCGGAACTGCACATGGTTGGGCTGGTGCTCGTGCCGACACTAACGTTCCAGTAGCCCCTGGTTTAACTCTTCCTTCGGTTCAAAACCAAGTTAGTAGTTACCTCTCTACAACTGGCGGAGTAGCTGATCCAAATGCCCTCTATACCGTTTGGGGTGGTGCTAATGATGCGTTATATGCTGCAGCCACGAGTGATTTCGCTGCCGTACCTGTTGCTGCCGCCGCAATTGCATCAATTGCTGACCAATTAATGAATGCCGGTGCTACTAGCGTTTTAATTATGAACTTGCCCAACATCGGCCTCACGCCTCGCCAAAATTGGGATCCAATAGCGTCCGCACAAGGTAACTTTATTGCAAATACATACAATGGTGCGCTAACAAGTGCTGTTGGTGCCATTTCAAATGGACGCGATATCGTTATTCACGATGCCTATTCTTGGACCGGTGCGCTTGTACTTGATGCACCTAACTCAGGACTAAACGTAACGGATGCATGTGTTGTTGATGCAGCGTTGGCGGCGACTAACGGTCAAACTCCAGGCATCTGTGCTGATGCTTCAAACTATGTTTGGTTTGATGCGATTCACCCCACAACATTAGGTCATTCATTATTAGCAGCTGATGTATTAAACACTGTTAACACCTTAGACGTGGCAGCAGTTCCAGTTCCTGCAGCCGCTTGGTTATTCTTATCAGCACTCGTTGGTGTTGGTGGACTTAAAAGAGCAAGAAAATAAATCATTAACAATAATATCAATCACCTGATAAGAAACGGTTATATCTTCTAACCGTTTCTTATTCAGAAAAATGGGGAATTAGAATGAAGTCAATAAAATCAATAACAGCCGCAATCGCTTTATCAGCCACTGCATCAATCGCACAAGCAGGTACGTACTCGATTGAAAGTGTAACCATAAGCCAATTATTTAGCTCTACATTTGACGGATTAGTTTTCTCAAAATCTGTTACTGATGATGGATCATTTTTTGGTGTCGTTCCAAATATTGCTGACGCACAATTTGGTGTGAACCGGTCAATTCAAGTAACACATACGGGTGCTGGCACAGGCAGCGGTTCAATTACTTTTGACGGTACAGAAATGGACCTTTTAAGTGCTCAACTGCCAAATACGACACTAACAATCATAACTGGCGCAGATGCAAATGGTCCTTTAACTTTAACAACTGAGACAGCTGGTGCGGCAATCCGACTTAGTGACACGAATGTTACTGATGGCGGTGATGACGCTAATTTCGATCAAGGCGGCCCTTTGAGTGCGAACGGTCTTGCTGAGTTAATTGACTTTTCAACCTTTAATGATCTTGGTGCTGGCGCTCCAGGTGTTGTTGACACCTGTGTAAACGCTTCTGGTTATTGCGGCTTGCTACCCTCTTTGAACTTAGATGGGGTTCGCTGGACTGTGGAAGGCACACCAACAGCAAGTGGTGGAGATACTTTTATTCTTCGCGCACAAACTAGTAACAAGTCATATTATGAAGTTTCGATAGTAACAGCAGCTGTTTCAGGTAAGAACGTTCCTGCAATGGGTGCATTTGGTTTAGTTGCATTGTTCGGTGGCCTAGTTGCCGTTGCAGCAAGACTTCGTCGAAGAGTAGCTTAATTACTAGCCAACATGGGCGTTTAAATTTTACGCCGCTGGTAACAAGCTAAACAAAAAAGCATGGCCTTAGGGTCATGCTTTTTTTATGCCTATTAATTAATCTTTCATCGCAGACTTATAACTATGCATGATTGTTTTTTCTGCAATTATTAGCTTATAAATTTAAATGAATATACATTGCCAAAATATCATACAAATTGTTATTTTGATGATATGGAAAATCCTTTATGATGTAACTTATCTATAATAAATTTATAAACACTTATACAATAATAAATAGGGGCATCAAGAATGCGCACTAGCGTTCATAGCAAGAAAAAAAATATTGCAAAATTTTTATTTGTCGTCTCTTTATCGACTTTATTTATTACGCAAAGCGTATTAAGCCAAAAGCTAGAAGAAATTATTGTTACGGCACAAAAACGTACAGAAAGTCTGCAAGATGTGTCCGTATCCGTTACCGCTTTATCTGGCGAGAAACTTAGCGATTTTGGTATAGCGCGGCTAGAAGAAATTACTGCTTATGTTCCTAACTTTGTTATGTCAGAAACGGGAATAGGTACCACTATTTATATTAGAGGAATTGGTTCTGGCATTAACCAAGGCTTTGAGCAATCGGTAGGTATGTACCGTGATGGCATTTATTATGGGCGAGCTCAATTAGCGCGCGCTCCTATTTTCGATATGGCACAAGTTGAAGTATTGCGAGGGCCGCAGGTCACCTTATTTGGCAACAACAGCATAGGCGGCGCAATCAGTATGACTGCCTCAAAACCCACTGATGAGTTTGAGGGCTTTGTTGCACATTTAAGTGATTTTGATCATGGCGAAAAAGAAACCACTGCTGTACTTTCAGGACCACTCACTGATGACCTTGGCGCACGCTTATCACTCAGAAAATATAATCTTGGCGGCTATATGTTTAATGCCGCACTTAACAGAGATGAGCCTCAACGTGACTATTTAACTTCTCGACTTAATCTGATTTTCAAGCCGAGTAATTTAGATTTTTTTGATGCCGGCCTATTACTTGAAAATTCGACCTTTGATGTTAAAGGTCGACAAATTGCTATTTTTCAAGACAGCATTTCACAAGGGGCCACGGCCATAACAAACTACACACAGAAAGTAGATACCAACGGCCTAAATTTAGGTGATATTTTATCGGGCCTCCCTAGCTCTAATGGTCAAACAGTTCTCGATTCCAGCAGCCTCGACACTCGATACTCGAATAATGACTCTAGTATTAATGAGACCAACAACGCCGTCTTAACACTCAATTTTAATGTTGGAGACGCTCAGATCAAATCCATCACGGGCTACCTTGGTTACACTTATAACGATGCCTGTGACTGCGATTTTAGTAGCGCATCACTTCTTCAATATGAATCGGATGAAGATTATAAGCAAACAAGTCAAGAGTTTCGCTTCACTTCAAATGCAGGTGATTTAGTAGAAGTTATTGCTGGTGTTTATTATCAAAAAGATGAATTATTATTTAATGACGCACTCGTTACCGAGCAAGATTCTGCGCTATCTGATCTACTAAATACAATACAAGCAGACCCGGCTTTAACGGCTGCATTAAGCGATATCGCTGGACCAAGAAGCTTTAATCAGGATACAGATATGTATTCTGCCTTTGCTCAATTCACATTTAATGTCCGTGACGATTTTCGTATTATGGCTGGTATGAGACGCTCTAATACAAAAAAATCTGCTACCCGTGAACTAACCTTTACCAAAGCTGACCGAATTAGCAGCATAGAATCGAACCTGGATTTAAGCGACCCATCCATACCTCATCCGTTAGATGGCGTAATTGATGAAGTCGATCATGAAATCTTTTTCAAAACTAAAATCAGGTCTGCTTTAAATACGGCGTTGAATGTTTCACCTCATCGACAGTCAGGCGAGCGTGATATATGGAAAACTTCTTATGCACTTATTTTAGAGTGGGATATCAATGAAGACATACTAGGGTATGCCTCACGCGTACGTGGCTTCAAGTCTGGCGGCTATGACGTAAGATCAAATAACCCCACCGAGAAGCAGTTTATTATCAATAATAAACGTGAGTATATTACTGACCCTGAAGCAAACGCTCCAGGCGCTTTTGTTCCAGGTTCTTTTGAATTTGACGATGAAGAATCTATTGCCCATGAGATAGGTATTAAAACGGCTATTGGTGATTTTGCTGAGATCAATGCCTCTTACTTTTATAATCAAATTAAGAACCTACAAGTCAGCGTATTTGATGGCGGCGTGGGCTTCAATGTTACCAATGCAGCAGAAGCCGTTTCACAAGGTGTTGAAATCGACTGGCGTGTCGCTGTGACAGAAAAAGTGATGATCACAGGTAGCGTAGGCTGGTTAGATTTTGAATTTAAAGATTATCAAGACGGCGTTTGTACCGCTACTGATCGATTGGCATTATCTAATGCGTCACCTGATGAATTTACGACAATCGTAGACCCTGGCCCTAACGGTTTTTTAGGGGACGAGCCTGATGCTCCGTTTTTATCGGCACTCGATAATATAACGACCACAGTTTTACTTGATGGCAACTGCTCTAAAACATCTAGCTTAGGCAGCGGTAATTTATATGCTGCCGACTTTAGCGGTGCAACCAACCAATATGTTTCAAGTTACTCTGGGGCTCTCTCGATTAACTATGAAGATGAACTTGCCGATAAATATTTGTTTCGCGGTACATTTGATATGAACTATACCGGCAGCTACCACCCAACTCAGAATTTGGACCCGCTAGCCAAGCAAGAAGGCAACGAGGTTTACAATGTAAGATTTAGTCTTACTTCTTTAGATGACAATTGGGAAGTGGCTTTAATTGGTAGAAACATTCTTGATGAATCAATTATCTCTTATGCTGGCGATGTGCCTCTATCATCATCACAGTTTGGTACAGTCACTAAGTACGGCTTTGTTCAAAGAACAAAATCATGGGCACTTCAGGCTAAGTACAGCTTCTAAAATAAAAGAACCAATACTGCCTAAGTCAATTTATTAGGCAGCAAGAAGGCGTTTAAGCTTAGCTTAAGCGCCTTTTTTGTGGACTCGAAGCCACCCACATTTCAGTAAGATAATTCCATAGACGGAGCAAGCGTCTACAACTAATGAAATGAGGCTTTAATACTCTGCTTTACCGCAGGCCTTATTATTAAGCCATCGTTACAATTAGCCACGGCAACTCAATACAATACTGAAGAGAAAAAATTAGTATTTACTTACAAAAGCATACTGACTCAACCTAAAAACCAGGCAATAAAAAAGGCGTTTAAGCTAAGCTTAAACGCCTTTTCTTTTAGTAGACTCGTAAAACCAACTACATGTCAGCAAGCTAACGGCATAGACGGGACGGGTATCTACAACAAGTGGAACTATGTTTTAAAAGACTTTGCTTTGCAGCAGGTCTTATAAAGGCATAACGTTCTCAGCTTGTGGACCTTTCTGTCCAGTAGTGATTGTAAATTCTACTTTTTGTCCATCAACTAACGATTTAAAACCGTCTGCTTGAATAGCACTGAAATGAACAAAAACGTCTGGGCCAGACTCTTGCTCAATAAATCCGAATCCTTTAGATTCATTAAACCACTTAACTGTTCCGCTGACTTTATCTGACATGGTGTATCCTCGTTATTACTCTTTACTATCTGTTATTTGGGGTGAACACTAAGTTAACACCTTGATAACAATACTGATTTTTAAGCCCACACCAATATAGCGCGGGCGGTTGTGCCAACACGTGTTTCTAAAGTCTTAATCAGTACGAGCTAAACGCGTTGCGAAAAATACGTCGATAGGATTACAAACCATGAAAACTTGCTTCAGCACGGCGCACTATACGACACAGAGAGAAATCGTCAAGTAAATCTCCCATTTAATTGCCTAAAAAATGTGATATTTAAGGTTTTTAATCGAATTTCGCACTAAATCGATACAAAATTCGGCTTTATATAACTTTTTTATCGCTTTTAAAGGATTATTTAGCCCAGCTCTAATAATCCGAATAGCGAAACACGAGATTTTAACCACTATGCTAAAAGGCTAGCCATTAACACCACATTAATAAGGTGAAATAACGAGAACTTCGCTGAACAATGATAAACTGCAGCTTATTGCTTTAGCATACTCATACAAGACACTATTCGCTCATCAGAGCCAAAGGAAGCCAACCGTTGACCATCCACAACAATATTATCGATATGATAGGCAACACGCCTCTTGTGCGCCTCAACCAAGCTTCAGAGCTAACCGGTTGCGAAATATTAGGTAAAGCCGAATTCTTGAACCCTGGCGGTTCAATTAAAGATCGCACCGCGCTGGGTATTATTCGTGATGCTGAGTTAACGGGTAAATTAAAGCCTGGCGGCACTATCGTTGAGGGTACGGCAGGCAATACCGGCATAGGCTTAACCATTTTGGCTAATGCACTGGGCTATAAAAGCGTTGTTGTTATGCCAATGACTCAAAGCAAAGAAAAAATTGATTCCTTAGAGCTCTTTGGTGCCGAATTACACTTGGTTCCAGCAACTTCTTACGATGACCCTAATCATTACACACATACGGCTAGACGACTCGCAGAACAACGCAGCAGCGAAGCTAACGGCGCCGTTTGGGCCAACCAGTTTGGTAATACGGCTAATCGCGATATTCATTACGCGACCACTGGTGAGGAAATTTGGCAGCAGACTGAGGGCAACGTCGATGGCTTTATTTGTGCGGTGGGTACCGGTGGCACGCTGGCTGGTGTAGCGAAAAAACTGCGTGAAAAAAATCCAAACGTGAGCATCGGCATTGCTGATCCTATGGGCTCATCACTGTATAACTACTTTGAACATGGTGAATTAAAATCGGAAGGTAATTCAATTACTGAAGGCATAGGCATTAGTCATATTACTAACAACCTTGCCGGTGTAAAAATAGATAAAGCGTTTCAGATTAGTGACAACACTGCCCTTCCCTATGTTTTTGATTTATTAAAAAACGAAGGCTTATGCTTAGGCGGATCATCAGGAATTAATATTGCAGGTGCTGTTGAATTAGCAAAGAAGCTAGGGAAAGGACATACCATAGTCACGATTTTATGTGACTACGGTACGCGCTATCAAAGTAAACTTTTTAACCCTGTGTTCTTAGAGAATAAAAACTTACCTGTTCCTGAATGGCTAAGGATTGATTAAACCTTAAAAGGCATAAGATACCGTAGCGTAAGTTTCTGTATCGGTATCTTTACGACCTGCTGGCACTTTATCGGTGTACTTAATATCAACACCTACTTTAAGTGCTAGTGAGCCGGTTAATGCAGATTTAACCGATGCACCAAGATGACTAATCGTATTTAGATCACCACTTTCAATCGTTAGATGCTGATTTAACTCCGCAGTCTCACTAAATTTCCATGAATAAATTTCACCTAAACGCAACGTGACTTCACTTTGAGTTTCGCCATCAACAACAGAATTAACACGATAACCAGGACCGGCTTCTAGGGTTAAGCTTCTATCATCTTCGTCCATTAATTTATAACCATAACCCACACCAATCGTTGATTGATAATCAAAGCCGCTAAAATGATCTTCTTCATGTGTAACAACCATATACAATGAAGCACGATCATCGAGCTTTCGATCGGACTGCAAAGCAATACTGTATTTTTCGGCGGTGGTCTCATCGCCACTCGCATTATTAAATGCTGTGAAGTGCGCTTGATGCGCCCAGCCTAAAGTGTCTTTGCTTAACTGAAGCTTGGCGTTAATCGTCTGCGTTTCAGAATTGCCTTCTTTGGTGACAAAACCTAACTCAGCTTCACCTTTTATTGGCTCAGCAATACTGATTGCACAAGCTAATAATGAGCAACACACTATAGAAAATTTAGACATAACGATTAAAACCCTTTATATAAAATTAATAGATTAAAGTAGAAAAAGCGGCACTAAAAAACGACACTAAAAAGCCTGAAATTTTAAAAAACAGGATTGTTTATTTTAAAACTAAAATATGAATAAAAAAAAGGGCGGTTATATAACCGCCCTTTTAACATTATACAAGACTGTTAGGCTGTTTGACTATTATTATGCACCTGCATTTGTGGATAAGGAATTTCAATACCTACTTCATCAAAGCGCGTTTTAACTCGCTCATTAAGATAGAAAAATACATCCCAATAATCCGCTGACTTAACCCAGCTACGAAATACCAAGTTCACCGATGAATCGGCTAACTCAGACACTCCAATAGTAATGCCTTTAGCATGTAAGATACGGCTCTCTGACTCGGCAATGGCCTTAAGCTCATCTTTAACTTGTTGTATATTGGAGTCATAACCAACGCCAACGACTAAATCTACACGACGTTCAGCTTGCGTTGAGTAATTAACAATATTACTGCCCATAACCGAAGCGTTTGCCATAATGACGGTTTTGTTATCTCCGGTATGCAAGGTGGTAGCGAAAATAGCTACCTCTGAAACGATACCTGCCGCACCGGCTATCTCCACAAAATCACCCACTTTAATGGGGCGTAATATAATAATCATTACCCCAGCAGCAAAATTAGATAACGTACCCTGCAATGCAAAACCCACGGCTAATCCAGCAGCACCTAAAATAGCCACTACCGATGCAGTCTGAATACCTAATTGACTGAGCGCCGCAATAATAACAAAGGCAAACATTATATAATAAACAATACTGCCCACAAACTTAGCAACGGTCGAGTCAATATTGCGCTTACTCATTGCCGATGTCATCGCTTTCGCTAAAAGACCAACAATCCATTTACCAATAATATAAATTGCCAATGACATGAGAATTTTAATCCCATAGAACATGACTAACTCAAGTAACTGATCCATATTAAAATCTGACATAAATCACTCCTTACTTAATGAGAAAAAACTTCGAATTTAATACAAACCTATCAACACATAATAATTCACTCTGCGCCGATAGGTTTTTCATTGCTTAATTATTCAGCACGCTTCTCAACCGTTGCCGAAATAACAGCAACAACACGACGGTTAGCACTTCGACCCTCTGTCGTTTCATTATCGGCAACCGGACGCGCTTCACCATAACCTATGGCGGATACACGACTTGAAGCTATTGAGAAATTATTAACCAAAACACCAGCGACAGCCTCTGCTCGCTGCTCAGATAGTGATTGATTATAATCAGCAGCTCCACGACTATCGGTGTAGCCTTCAACAACCACTGCAGTAGCTGGATACGCTGTCATAAAATTAGCAACGGCTTGTATCTCACTAATATATTCAGCCGGCACTGCTGCTGTATTATTAGCAAAATTTACCTGCAATTCAATTTCATGCGTTTCACTCAAAATAACATAACAACCTTTAGCATCTACTTTTGCTCCTGCCTCTGTATCTAAGCAACTATCCTTATAATTGGCGACGCCATCATTATCGCTATCTAATGCACAACCATTCTCATTAACCTCTACACCAGCCGGTGTAGACAAACAATTATCTACACTGTCGACTACGCCATCATTGTCTGCATCTAAAGGAGCTACTGGTGCAACGGGCGCTGAAGAACCACCGAATAAAAACTGCAGACCCAATGTTAAGGCTGCATCAGTTTTTTCTTCATCAAGACTAGTAATACCACGAATATCAGAACGCAATGAAACAACCTCATTAAAGGCATACTTAAAGCCGAGGCCATAATTGACAAAAGACTCGTCACGGTCAGCCGTAAACTCTTCAAAGGTATTTTCACCCGCACCAATCAACCAGTAAGGGGTGAAATTGTTATCTGTTTCGATATGATAAAGACCATCTATACGCCACTGTTCAAAATCAAAATCGCCGACATTTGTTTCTGTATCACCGTCTAAATAAACAAGCTCAAGCTGCCAAGGATTATTCCAACGATAACCAGCACCAATGGAAAAAAATGTTTCATCATCTTCATACTCGTCGTTTGGATTAGCAGATAAACCGCGTTCGCTATCAAAATTATAATAACCAACACTTGGCGTTAGCGTAAATCCAGACTCTTGCGCAGCACTCGTTGATGCTTGAATGAGGCCGGCCGTGCAAATCATCATTAATAATTTATTTTTCATATCATCTCCATATCTATCAGTTACGAATCGCTCACTACTTACACATTAAAAATGTATATCACTGATCACGTATTACTGAAGGTTAGTTATTAAGGTTAAGTGAATGGTTCAAGTGGCTAATAAAAAAAGACTATATAAAACTGGCTATTTAAAAGCCACTTATTAACAGCTATTTGCTAAAAGCCATTGACTAAAAAGGACTGACTAAAGTGAACATAAAAACACTTAAATAAAAATTACTGAATTAAAAATAAGCCGCTACAAACATAACAGCTTGACCCGTTGATGGGATGCGTATTCTACTAGCAATTGGACTGGATAGAGGTGTCAAAGAATGTAAAAACAGATGTAACTGTTTTACTTTTAATCAGTCAACCCTCAATGAGGGAAGATTAAGAACAAAAGAGGTGCCTTTTCCCAATACGGACTCGACATTAATGCTTCCACCATGACGCTCCACAACGGTATGTACAAAGCTTAGGCCTAGACCATAGCTCTTAGCACCATGGGTATTCGTAGGCACTTCTCGCGAGCCTTCTCGCGTCAGGTCTTCTTGTTGCAAGTCCTTTTGTGGCAAATCCTTTTGTAGCGAATCCTTTTGTAGCGAATCACCGTCTAAAACGCCCAGCTGAGTAATATTTTGCTTATTTTTCCTGGCGCGAAAATAAGGCTCAAATAAGTGGGGAATCAATTCATCTGCTATCCCAGTGCCCGTATCGCTAACAACCACCTGAACACCCTGCTGAGCGTACAAACGGATAGTCACCTTATTGCCAGCAGGCGTATGCTGTACAGCATTGTATAAAACATTAGTGACTGCACGCTCAAGTAAATTAACATCGCCTGACACCCAGCAATCCTCACTGGTCCGATCAATCTCAATCTCAATATTTTTATGACTTGAAAAACCGAACACCTGCGCATAAGCACCATCAATAACCCCGTGCATATCCACCAACTGAAAAACATCTCGGCTAATATTTTCGGCTCGTGATAACTGTAAAAAATCTTCTGAATACTTTAAGTTTTTACGGGCAAAATATTCTATCTGCTCCATAAACTCCAACTTAGTATCACTAACATCGGTATTGTTAATGTGGTAACTTTCAATTAACGAAATCAAAGAAACAATCGGTGAGCGCATATCATGTGATAAAAAAGCTAAGGCTTCATTTTTTCCGCGTTCTAAATCTCGTAGCTGTGTAACATCAGTAAAAACAAACACTAGGGTGTCGTTAGCAATTTGTTGATCTGTAATAATAGCCGCCTGACATAGCAAACAACGCTTACCTGTCGTTTGTATTTCTTGATAAACACGCTCTTGATCTTGCATTAAGCTTCTAAGAATACCCAACCAAACATAGGCACTAATAGAATCTTGTAAATCAATAACTGAACGACCCACAAACGAATCAAAAAACAAACTGCGGAAATTCTCATTAGTAAATATAATTTTACCGGCAGCATCAGCCACCATCACTGCATCTTGTAATTCGGCCATGCTTTTATTCATTCGTAGCTGCGCTTTTTTAGCCACATCTTTTATCGAATAAATTTCTGCCACTGTTTTCTCAACCAATTCATAAGAATCCATCGGAAATTTATCTGGCGCATGCAAGTCCGATAAGAGCGCAGATAAAATCGACATGCATTGCCCATCTTTTTCACCACCATCAATCTTTAAACGAAAAGGGGATTCTTGATAATAAAAATCCGTCATTACACCGCCATTAAAATAACTAACCTTAGGCCAGGCATTATTAGCATCTACAGCCTGCTCTTCTAAAGACCAGCTGCTAATAACGCCGACGCCTGCTAATTTTTTTAAACTCTCTCTAAGGATTTGTAAATCAAACGCAATAACAGGTGAGCTCTTCTGCAATAAAGACAATTCTTTCTGCAAAAAACTCAAGGCAATCTCAATTCGCCGCCAACTCCATAGCGGATAAAAAACCAACATAGCTAATATAGCCGCGATAGGAGAAAACCAAAAATCCAACCATAGAAGGCTAGCCACTGTTAAGCCGCTTAAGCCTACAATTGAAGCAAAAGTCATTAATAAAAATCTGGCCGGTGTTAAACGACTAAACAAGAAAGTAAAAAATGCAATGATAATGACGCTGGAAAAGGCATGTGTAAAAATCGCCACCTCAGAAATATAAGCATTAGATCTGAGCGCTTGATAAGCGTTAGCATTAAACTCGACACCAGGAAGCGCCCCCAAAGGCGTCGGAATCTCATCACCAAGACCTTTAGCCGTTGCTCCAACAAACACTCTCTTACCGCGCCACTGCTCGGGCGATACTAAGCCATCCAAAACATCAATATAGGAGACACGGTATATTGTTCTTGAAGGACCAATAAAACGCAGTAAATTATAGTAATCTCGATAGATAATAAACGGCGACGCGTCTTCATTTACACTGCTACGTTTACCACTTAAATTCTCAGGTGTTTCACCGAGCATATCCGTTAACGCCAGCGAAAGATGAGACCAATAAGGTCGACCCAACCCCTCTCTTAAATACAGCCCTCTAGCGACACCATTATCACTATAATCAACATGTGCGTGGCCTAAACCTGCGGCCGCATTTGAATATGGGGGAATAGGCATCACTTCTCGCAATTCGCCACGAGAGCGTACCTCTTCAATAAAGACAGGAAGAATAACATTACCACTTGCCTTAAGTGCGCTGGCAAGCTGCTGATCTGAAGATGTATTTACTTCGCCCTCAACCAGTCTATTCAACTGTGGTTCAGCAAAAATTAAATCAAAAACAATGGCATCCGCTGGTTGAAGCTGCTCCAATAATTGTGCGTGAAAACTGCGATCCCAAGGCCAAGCACCTAAACGCTCAATTGAAGCCTCATCTATAGCGACAACAATGACATCATCTGGGTAGTCCAGTAAGTGCTTCTTAAGTAAAAAATCGTAGTACGCTGTATCAACTGATGAGAACCAATTAAATATACTCGCTAAAGCGGCAATCATACTGGCAATAGCGATTGTTAGAATAGGAGAGGTTTTTCTACCCTTACGCATAGTTTCTTTCCAATCACCTTTCGGCTTAGTATTATTATTCGACAATTATTGTCAGCTAATGATTAGAGAAAAACTTATAAAATAGCAAACGCAAAAATTATAGAGGCTATACCAATAATCGTATCTTTATAATCTTTTCTCTCAAGATGAACGACCTCGCTATAAGCACTTTCGGGCATATCTTCACCAAAGGCTTTAGCCCTAACGTAAATAGATTTGACGCTTTTATTGAACAACGCGCTCGTCTCTAAAGCTTCAATTGTTTGCGTTTCGATGAGACTAGAAAAATCCGCAGACTCGCTAACCTCAATACGATAACGAACAGCATTTTGTAATTCGTCAACGACAACCAACAATCCTGCACGGTTGAATTCTGCCTCAATAATTTTTGGAACACCCAACTGCGGCTGATAACACAAGCGTCGCTGTGACTCTAAACCGTTATAGCCCTGAGCATCGACAGCATTGACTTTAACTTGATAGCAACCTTCTTTTAATTTTTTATATGTGTAATTAGCATCCGTTATAGTTACGCTTGAAATAACTTTATCGATACTGGTATCGTCTTCCATTAACGCTAAGCGATACTGCGTTGCCGACAACGAGGTTTGCCACTCGACATAACCTGGGTCAGTACAATCTCGATTCCAGCGTGGCGCTGAAATTAAAACGGCTTGCTCTAATAAACTTTGCCCCTCAACCGTACTAACACCATGACCAGCAGTCACACTTTGACTATCGCTACTCGATGACACTTCGACAGTCCCTTCAAGCACTTCGCTACGCGTCTGCCCACTTTGGTTATTCGCCGACGGTACTGTTGCGCTAACTCTAAATTTTGTTCCTCGCACAGCCGCAACCGCACTAGGCGTCTTAATACGGAATTGTGTTTTAGGCATTCGGTCTGGCACGTTCACCTGTACTTCACCACGTGGCAAGCTAACTTCAATCGACTGCGCCCTACCCTGTTTAATTGCTGACGATGAATTAATCATTAATTCACTGTTTGCATTCATCACTATAGCCGCGCCATCAGAAAATCGTAGTGTTGCCGAACCTTGATTAACTACCACCTTGCTACCTATTCGTAAGCTTTGCCCAGTCACCAATTCGGTTAATTTTTTATTGGTATTCGAAAATACAACTTCACCGACTATATATTCTGCTCGCGCCGCAAAAGGAGCCTGCTTTAACCACTCTACTGGAATTAGTAACTGCGTACCTATAGATAGCAACGTAGGATCAGCCACACGGTTATAGCTGGTGAGTTCACGCCAGCAATTATCATGCACTGTATATTCGTTACAAATGGACCAGAGAGTATCGCCAGGACGGACGCTATAACGCCAATCACCCGCATGGGATTGAACGCTCAACAAAGCAAACGTAGCCATGGTAGCTATGAGAGACAAGCAGAGAATGCTCCGTGAAAAAGAATTGCTTATATTTTTCATCTTTATAGCCACAGGAACACCTCATAGGCAGAAATCATTCCACCATTGAACTACTCCAAACAATATTATTCAATCAATAATTAGACAAAAATTGAGGGTTATTTAATCTCGTATCGAGTTTTATTCTACGGCCACTAGCGCTTCGAGTTTCTCTAATCGATAGCCATGCTGGTAAACCGTTTTAATGCAGTAGCCAATCTCTGGCCCTATATTCAAACTTCTTCTTATTCTACTGACATGAACATCGACTGTTCGCGTATTGAGCGTGGCATCAATGCCCCATACTTCGCGCAACAAATAATCTCTCGAAAGCAACTTGCCGACATTTTTTAACATGCAATAAGCAAGTTGATAGTCTTTGGGGGTTAACTTAACGAGCTCCCCATTAACTGTAACCAATTGGGAGGCAGAATCTAGCGAGATGGGACCCAGTTTCAGACAAGTATCCTCTTTCGTTACGCCCGCACGACGAGCTAACGCATTGAGCCTTGCAAGCAACTCGGCTTTACGGAGCGGTTTGATCAAATAATCATCGGCGCCGGCGTGCAGCGCTTTAACAATGTCTACTTCGGCATCCCGCTGCGTAGCAAACAAGACGGGGACGTTAGAATTGAGCTGGCCACGGACCGAGGCAAGTACGTCTATGCCCTCCATATCGGGTAACTGCCAATCAAGAATTAACAAATCTACAGGGTTATCGTTCAGTAAATGAATGAAATCTCTGCCTGTGGACGCATGAGTCACCGAAAAACCTTCGCCTGCCAGCCAAGATTTAACCAGCTCAGCCTGAGACTGTTCGTCTTCTAGATAACCGATTCTCAATGTCTTATTTCCCTTTTTCGTTTTCTATGAATTGTAATCAATTCAGCCCTAAACCGATAATAACTCCACTGGTTAGGCTAAATGATAAAAATGACGTATCTGGTTCAGACTCTTTTTTTGGCAAAAATATCCATAACTAGGTGCCTATTTACCGTCTTTCTGGCTAAACACCGCCTTATTCATCAAAATCGTTAGTCATTCTAGGACCCTACTGCCCCTAGCTCTTTTACATTTATTTACTCTAAGAATGGTGCATATGACAGTCACACAGACGTAAAATAGCCATCTATTACAGAATGTAAGACCGCTATTACACAATGTAAGCCGTTATTACAGAATTAAGGCGCCTCTAAGAATTGAGACGAAAGGATTCATTGTTATATATTGTCAGGAATATGAATGAGTAAGTTAGGATTAAAGGTTGAAAAAGGGGCAGATGCCCGACGCTTTCGACGCGCAAGAGTCATGCTCAAGGGTGCGTTAAGGATTCCTGGCATGGGTGTTGAAATGATTAATACTAAAAATATATCTGAAGGCGGAATTGGACTTAATACGCTTGGCAACTGCGAAGTTGATATAGGCAGTGACGTTCAACTGCATTTAAATGGCGTAGTATCGGGGGAAGATAATCCCCGCTTAGAAACATACGCCATGAAAGTCGTTTATCTTAATGGCTGTAATCTCGGCTTAGCCTTCCTTTAACAAAGCCACGCTTTATTAAAATAGCCTTCTAGAGTACAAACCAAGCAATCAACTGGCTTAAAAAGCCCAATATAACGACAACGCTGACTAGCGCTAACATCATCATCCAAGGCTTAAACGGCTTTCTTTCGACTGAATGAATAGGCGATGAAAGATATTGCTGAACGCGAGCAAGATCTTCTGGTGATAGTTTAGATTGATCAGCTTGTTGCGCTTTCACTAACAGATCGGCAGCACTTGGCTGATCAACATTACCTTGAGGTGTTTCAATATCGGTAGAATTAGACATGGCAGTGTTGCTCTATAGAATTAGGGTGCGTATTTAGAGGAGCCCGAATGGACAGTGGCCGTTATTGTCAGCAACTATTTATTATTTGCAGCAGCTCTTCTCTTCTTTACAGTGGTTCTTCTTTGCAATAACTATCATAACGCCAGATTTGCCGATAAACCAGAAGCGAATTCAATCATTTTTAGCGTTATCAAACCGTGCTTTCTAAGCGCTATATAAATGTATCGATTATCGACCCCATTAATTGATCCGCCGTTTTCACCACCTGAGCTGCGGCCTTAACTTGATTCTCTGCCTGTAATAAATCCACTACCGAATGAGTCAGCGAAGCGTCATTATTGCTGGCCGCACCAGCTATTTCAGCTGCCGCCTGGCTAGCTCGCTGCATGCCCGACTGCATAGCTGACGTACCAATATTTAACAAAGAATGATTCATCATGACTTCTACCTTTATCGTAAGATCCAACAAAGCCAATTTAAGCAGAAAGGCCTTCTATAGACGAATACCGCTGGTCGGATAAGTGAAGTCATCGAGAAAAAAGTCTATGTAAATGGCGAAAGGTCGAACTGATCAACAAAATTAGCCGACTCAATCGCTGAAGAGAAAGGCAACTCGGCCAATAAAGGACTGTTGATGCGATCCGTTAAGGCTGCGACATTAGCTTGCGATTCACACATATCCTCATGCAAATGATTCGCCACCCAACCTAACAAGGTTAAACCTGCCTGTTCAATAGAAGCCACCGTTAGTAAGGCATGATTAATACAACCTAACTTTATGCCTACCACCAGCACCACCTGCGTATCGAGCGCTACGGCTAAATCAGCCATCGTATGGTGCGCGTTTATTGGCACCAACCAACCACCTGCGCCTTCAATGACAACTACGTCGGCATCTGCTTCAAGTAAAGGCATACAGCGCGTCACACACTCATCAAAATCAATAATACGATTTTCATTACTCGCGGCAATATGTGGGGCAATAGCCTCGGCAAATAAATAAGGATTGACCACTTCATAACTGTGCGACTCAGTGGCAGCGGCTTGTAATTGAACGGCATCATTATTACGTGGGGTCGATGCTAAATTATCGACACCCGCTGCTAATGGTTTTAATGCCGCCGTTCGATAACCGGCTGAGGCTAAGGCATGCAATAAATGCGTAGCGACAACTGTCTTGCCAGCATCTGTATCTGTGCCGGTAATAAAGATACGTTTTGGTTTTTTATTATCCGTCATTATTTTTGCAACACCATATATAAAACACGATAGGTCAAAGGCCATTTGCCCTCTTCTGTTCGTAATGCATTATAGGTACTCACGAACTGGCGATATTTATTTTTACCCATCAATCCTTTAGGTCGACCAGGATGCATATTGTGGGCACCAATGTCTTTTACACTTCGAATTAAATCACGCATTGTCGTAAATGTTTGTACATCGTCATGCACCGACCATTGCTGCAAACGCAAACCTGATTTCTTGCAGCTGCTTTTCAGCGCTGCTTCTTTTTCAAACTCATTGACATGAACCGCATTATCAACACTGGCCCATGCCTGCTTTAATTCAGACAAAGAACCATCGACTAGTGTAGTTAATACCGCCACACCACCAACCGATAAACTGTCGGCCACGCCTTGAAATACTTTATCTAAATCATGGCACCATTGAATAGATAGGCTGGAGTAAATAACATCAAAACTCTTCGGTAAAAAAGGTAAACTTTCAATATCAGCTTGTATCTGAAAGCTATCAACAGCTCTTGATTGACAGTGGGACAGCATGCAGGAAGAGATATCCATTTCAAAAATATCTGCAGTAGGATAACGTTGTCGCAATGCAATAGAAAAATAACCCGTGCCAGAACCTAAATCCAATACGCGATTGATATTTTTTTCTGGCAACAAATCAAGAAGATTTTCTCCAACCTCATGCTGAAATATTGCAATCGAATCATAACTGTCTGCCGCATTAGAAAATGATTTTTCTATTTCTCGCTTATCAATAATCGCTTGAGACTCACCTGATTTTATAAAATCAATCGTAGACGCAAGCCAGCTCTCTCGCTCGCTTAAAAACGGTAAATGCGCAGAATTTTCAAATATTTTTAAGTCACTATTAGGATACTGATTAGCAAGTAACTCAGCAGCAGCACGTGGCACCAAATTATCATGAGCGCCAAACTGACGCAGCATTGGCACGTTTAAATCACCCCAACAACATAACA
Source organism: uncultured Gammaproteobacteria bacterium (assembly GCA_963968645.1). Lineage (GTDB taxonomy): Bacteria > Pseudomonadota > Gammaproteobacteria > Pseudomonadales > UBA7434 > UBA7434. The sequence goes on from CAXAHI010000017.1 coordinate 26,600, forward strand.
AATCATAATCGGCAAGCCAGTTAATCCCTTGCTGTAAACCTTTATTACAATGCTTCACGTTAGTGAGTAATTTCTTTACATGCTTTAAGTCTTTACGAACCGATGGCGCACCCTGCGCTTGCAACGAGAAAAATCGACTCAGCACAACTTCTTGATCACTCGCATTTAATTGCTGCTTAAAATTTTCAAATAAAGCGATAGGCATTGCTTGCGGCCAATCATCACTACTCACAAAACTTCGGTTAGTCGCGATAGTCACCAAGGCCGTAATACGCGTTGGAAATTGCTGTGCTAACAAAGAGGCTAACAGGCCTCCCAATGACCAACCTATCAGTGCAAACCGTTTTGGCAACGAAGACAAATGCTGCTGTGAAAACTGATTTACAAAATCATCAACACTGGCAAACGATGAAGTAATATTCAACCCATGACCGGGCAAATCCAATAAATAAATATCAAAATGGATACGCAACGACTCGATACAATCGTGCCAAATTTCACTGCTAGAACCCCAGCCATGAATCAACACTATTGCAGAAGCATTGGCACTATAGGAATCAATTTTCGTCAGCACTAGCGACTCATTAATATCGTTAGATTTATTCTCTACTGAATCTGCGTTCAGCGTGATGTCTACCACCGCATTTACAGTCATGCTAAATGCGCATGCTGTCGAAGCACATCAATTAATTGATCTATCTGTGCAAAGGAATGCGCTGCCGTTAAAGTGATTCGTAATCTCGCAGTTCCCATTGGCACTGTGGGCGGGCGAATAGCTGTCACTAATAATCCAGCGTTTAATAACGCTTGGCTTAGTGCTAATGTTTTTTCACTATCACCAATAATAATCGGCTGAATCGCCGTTGTTGAAGGCAGCACATTAAAATCTAAATCATTAATGGCTTTGCGAAAATAGGCGATTAAATCTTGCAAGTGTTGGCGCCGTTCTGGCTGTTCTTTAATAATACTCAATGATTGCAAAGCAGCCGTGGCACAAGCCGGTGGCAATGCAGTGGTATAAATATAGGTGCGTGAAAATTGAATTAAAGTCTCTATCAGTTCATGGCTACCTGCCACAAAAGCACCCGACACACCAAATGCCTTGCCCAAGGTACCCATCACAATAGGTAAGCGTCGTTGATCTAACCCAAAGTACTCGCTGCAACCCGCGCCTTGCTCACCCAAAACACCAAAGCCATGCGCATCATCAACCATTAAAGCGACATCATGCTTATCACAAATGTTCGCCAGCTTATCCAGCGGTGCTAAATCGCCATCCATGCTAAACACGCCATCTACCGCTAAAATTTTTCGCGCACCACTATCAGTAGTTGCTGACTTAGTGAGTAGCTGTTCAAGATGGTCGAGATCATTGTGTCGGTAGCGAAGTAACTGCGCACCGGAGGCAAGCCCGCCATCAATAAGCGAAGCATGATTGAGCTTATCTTGAATAATCACGTCGTCTTTTGCTAACAGCGCTTTAAGCACACCAAGGTTTGCCATGTAGCCGCTAGAAAAAAGTAGCGCTCGGTCACGTCCCATAAACTCAGCTATGGCAACTTCTAACTGCTCATGGGGTTGTTGGTGACCGACCACCAAATGAGAAGCTCCAGCGCCCACACCGTATTGTTCGGCGGATGCTTGAAAGGCCGATATAACAGCCGGATGATTAGCTAAACCTAGATAGTCATTACTTGAGAAATTAAGCGTTTCACGGCCCTTTAATTGCACCAACGGCCCTTGCGCCGTGTCCAGCGTAAACCGTTGACGGTACAATTTTTCTTGTTGGCGCGCCGCGAGCGCGGGCGCCAAGTCAGATAGCCAGCGACTCATTAGATAATAGCTAAACTGTAGTAAATAAATGACTTAAAATAAAAGTGAACACTTACACTACAATTTAAACTTAACCTTAGTGAGACGCTGCATTATAAAATAATGCAGCCCCATTCGCGTGCGCAGGAGCCGCTAAATCGGCCTCACTTATAGGCTCGGCCCCTTCAGGAGAAATACCTAAGCGACGAAATAAATCGAGATCTTTATTCCCCTCAGGGTTTGGCGTAGTGAGTAATTTCTCACCATAAAAAATAGAGTTTGCACCTGCAAAATAAACTAATGCATGCATTTCTTCATTCATGGTTTCGCGACCAGCCGATAAACGCACATACGATTTCGGCATTAAAATACGCGCCACCGCTATGGTGCGAATAAAATCAAAATTATCAAAATCAGCTTCATCTGCCATTGGCGTACCCTCGACACGCACTAAGCGATTAATCGGTACACTTTGTGGGTGCTCAGGCATATTGGCCAGCTCTAACAACAAACCAACGCGGTCATCAATCGTCTCACCCATGCCCACAATGCCGCCAGAACAAACATTAATGCCGGCTTCGCGAACATGATGTAAGGTATCTAAGCGATCTTGATACGTTCGTGTCGTAATAATATCGCCGTAGTATTCTGGCGAGGTATCCAAGTTATGGTTGTAGTAATCTAAACCGGCTTTAGAAAGCGCGCTTGCTTGGTCTGGCTTGAGCATACCCAGCGTCATACAAGTTTCTAAACCCATCTCTTTAACGCCTTCTACCATGGCAATAACTGCTGGCATATCACGATCTTTCGGTGATCGCCAAGCTGCACCCATGCAAAAACGGGTAGCACCCGTTTCTTTTGCCGCGCGGGCCTCAACTAAAACCTTTTCAACCTCCATTAACTGCTCTACTTCTAGGCCCGTATCGTATCGCGTACTTTGCGGGCAATATTTGCAATCTTCTGGGCAAGCGCCGGTCTTAATAGATAATAAGGTACTTACTTGCACGGCATTTTGGTTGAAGTTAAGCCGATGAATAGAATGGGCTTTAAACATTAAGTCATTGAAAGGCATGGCAAAAAGCGCAGCAATTTCAGATCGGCCCCAATCATTTCGTAGCTCGGGTTGAGCTGAAGGCATAGATGTCACAGAAGATGAAGAATGAGGCATAGAACGCACCGCTAGTTGCTAACTTACCGCCCTGCAAGACAGTCCTCTGGCCGAAATACGGTTAAGAAAGACCAAAACAAGCAAAATAACAGTAAGAAGTGATTGTGGTTAGAATTGCGAATGATTTTAAAGGACCTAGCGTTACTGTCAACCAAAAAGGAGTAGGAAGGTTTACAAGCCAATTAAACAGCTATTGGACACATTAAAGCCAAGCCTAAGCGCTCTGGCGGATATTCTAATGCCGCCATCTTGCCTTATCTGCGAACAATCTGCTGACTCCGCCACTCGCCTATGCGAAAACTGCAACGCATTTATGAGGCAAAGTAGGCAGCAGAGCCTTGAGCATCAACACCAAAGACCCGAGCGCTGTGTCCGCTGTGCCGTTGATCTAAACAGCGGGCTAAACGATGGGGCATTGCATTGCGCACAATGCATCAAACAACCCCCACTCTTTCATTGCTGCGTGACGGCAACCTCTTACAATCCTTTAACTGGCAAGCTACTTAACCAGCTCAAACACCACAGCAAGCTATCGGCCACCATTCCCATTGCCACCAACATGATAGAGGCTATTCAATCACATTATGCACAGAGCCCCGCCAATATCGACTTAGTGATTCCTGTGCCGCTGCATATTGATAGGCTACGACAACGTGGCTTTAATCAAGCCAATGAAATTGCCAAACCCATTTGTAAAGCATTAGACCTCACGCTGGCATTTAACCTCTGTGAACGGCGCTTTGACAATCTTCCCCAGCAACAAGCGGGGCTGGCTGCGAGACACAAAAATTTACGCGGTGCCTTTATTGTCAATAAAGACATCAAAGGTAAACATATTGCCATTGTCGATGATGTAGTCACTACCGGCGCCACCGCCAATGCCGTCGCAAAAAGCTTACTCGATGCAGGAGCAGCTCGCTGCGACATCTGGTGTTTTTCTCGCACGCCGAGAAAACAATAAGCCCATACTGGAAATAGAGAATATACGGCTCATGTATAGCTTTAATACCCGCAGTCACCTAACATAGCGCCACCTATTTCCTGCCAACCTCATGCTTGTATGAAACCCGTTATGCATCACTCACAATTTTTTTTGTGGCTAAAAAAAATATCGCGAACCGCTTTTTTGAGCGCATTAATATTATGTGCAACACAGACCCATGCCGAAGATAAAATAACGAATAATACTGGCCAATCATTTACAGACTCACAACTTGATAACAGTCATAAAGACATTGTTATTTATTTAGCCGTTGCGGCAAATTTTAAATCAACACTTCAACAGTTAGTTAATGCTTTTGTATTAGAACAACCAAGCATTAAGAAAAAACAGTTAAAAATTATTAGCGGCGCTACTGGTGCAC
>CAXAHI010000018.1:0-30212 GCA_963968645.1 uncultured Gammaproteobacteria bacterium
TTAATGTGCTATTTAAAGCTAGCGGCTTATGCATAGCGGCTAATGGTATAGCAGGTCAAAAAAATGACTTCATAGTATAAAGTAAAAAAACGCGATTTGAGGCCTTAGTCAGCCTATTACACTCAACAATTATGCAAAAAGGCCGTTATAAGGGATGCACTTATAATAAATAGACAATTTTGCTAAGCCGCAGCCTCGTGCTTGCGATATAGTTGGTCATAAGATAGGCAAGCGTGAAGCCTTATTGAGCCAAACCACTCTAGAATATGATGATCGTATATGGTCCAACCGCCCAACCACCCTGCCGCCTCTCATTTGAATAATGATATTCAATTAAGAGCAGCGACGACCGACACTTCGCAGTATCTCGCTGCACGAGTGGGTGAGCTTGTTGAGGCAAAGGTCATTAAAGTAACGCAGCAACTGCTGTCTGATAAAGCGGGTCTAGAAAGACAATTAACGGCTAAGCCAGAGTTTAAAGCTAGCACCAAGCAGCCTATGGATGTAAATGCGCCTAGCAAAACGATTTCTGCTAAAGCGGCTATTGAGCTTAATCCTAATCGCTATCAGGTGTTGATGGATGTCGGTGCTAACAAAACACTAAGCGTTCAATCTCCACTCGCCCCTAGGATTGGGCAAATTCTTCAGTTGCAAGTGTTGTCTCATCAGCAAGTTGAAATTATGGGGCTGCGTACAGGCGTTATAAGCGAGTCCGCTCCATTAATATCATCAGCCAGCCAGCAAGCGCTGGCGGTTAAAAATGTGGGGCTTATATCGAATAGCCAAACAGACCATGCAAAAGCTTTAGCCACTTTACAAGCGTCACTGCGCACTAATTTACCCAGACAAACGACTAAAGAATCTTTAACAGCTACATTAGAAACACTGACGCGTCAGCAATCTTTATTGCCTGCATCATTACAGACGGCGATTACTCAATTACAAAAAAGCATTAGCCCTTTGCAGCAACTCACGCAAGCTAATGGCTTAGCCAATGCGCTAAATAATAGCGGCTTATTATACGAAGCAAAGCTGGCGCAATTATTAACAGCCGCTCGCACTAAAGGTATTGGGATTTCTAACCCCGCAATAAAAACTTTAGCTAATGCGCTAAACCTAAACAATGGGCTAGTTCCTAGCGATACTAAGACTCAGACTCAGGTAAACCCCTCTAACATTGATCATAAGCAGGCTGTATTGCAGCTAATTAACACGTTAAAAAGTAGCTTGCACACAAGTAATATCGCTAGCGGTAAAGCGATTAATCCTGCGCTTCAAAATAACGCTACATTGGCTTCTTTATGGACCTTAGTAACGAATGCGACGATGGCTGACGCTTCGCTTAAAACTTCAAGTGGCGAGAGTAATGAGCAATTACTTCAACTGTTAAGGCTTGCGCTGAGCGTTGTTACACGCACGCAAAGCCAGCAGTTATTCACGGCAAACACTCAGCTATTAGCCACTAACGATAATGTCGCTAATCAAAGCTGGTCATTAGAGTTGCCCTTGTGGGTCGATCAAAAATTGAATGTCATTGATATTCATATTGAAGCAGAAAAAGACAGCGAGCAATTGACTCCCGCAGATGAAAAAGCTTGGAATGCTCGACTCTCCTTTGATTTAGAAGAGCACGGTAGCATGGTTGCTTTCGCAACCTTGCGAGGTAAAACGATTGCGGCTGTTTTGTGGGTAACTAAAGCGGCCACCGTCAATAAAGTAAACCGTGAACTGGCATTGATGTCTGAAAACCTTGACCGTCTTGGCTTAAAGGTTGAGCGCTTACAATGTCGCGTTGGTGAGCCAGACGATGTTCGTCCTAATGGCACCATTAACTTACTCGACAACTTATTGGATACGGAGGTCTAATAAATGACGGACCATAAAGATGATCTGACAAAACATAAACGCGGCGTTAACGCCTATCAAAAAGCCATTGCATTGCAATATGAAGGCGTGGGCGCGCCAGTGGTAACGGCCACTGGTGAGGGTGCTATTGCCGAAGATATTATTGCCTTAGCTCGAGAACTGGGCATTCCTCTATATGAGAATCCTGAACTCACTGAAATGTTAGCGATGCTGGAGCTTGGTGATGAAATACCCCATGAGCTTTATATCATCATCGCCCAAATCATTGCCCTCGCCTATAACATTAAGGGGATAATTCCTGATTCTATGGATCACTTTCCAACATCATAATAATCACTGTATAGTGCGGCCTAGCGTTTTATATACGGTTATAAATTTCGATATGATTTCCTATGATGTGGTATCGATATAATGTCGGTATAGCACTGATAAACCATTTATATAGCTCTTATATAGCCCCGAACAAACCATTATTTAAAAAGAACCAGCCGAAGCTAAAAAAGAAAAAAGCATGATAAAACTCTCTCAAGTCGCATTAAGACGCGGTGAAAAACTATTATTTGAAAACGCGAGTTTTACGGTTCATGCTGGGCATCGTCTGGGCTTAACCGGTGCTAATGGCTGTGGTAAATCTAGCTTGGTTGCTCTTCTCACTGGTAAACTAGCCAGTGATATTGGTGAAGTAGACATTCCAAAAAGTATGAAGCTCGCCACCGTTGAGCAGCATATGGATAGCGTTAGCGGCACAGCCGTTGATTTTGTTATTGCTGGCGACGCGCCATTAATGGCTGCAAGGCAGCGACTTAAAAAAGCTGAGGAATCAGGCTCTGGTGATGCGCTCGCATTAGCCTATGAACAATTAGAAAGCGCTGATGCCTACACCGCAGAATCTCGAGCTGCTCAATTATTAGCGGGCTTAGGTTTTGGTGTTGTTGAGCAAGCACAAACAGTAACTGATTTTTCTGGCGGCTGGCGTATGCGGCTTAATCTCGCTCGTACCTTAATGCAGAAATCAGATATATTATTGCTCGATGAGCCTACCAACCATTTGGATCTTGATGCCATTATTTGGCTTGAAGCATGGCTTAAGCAATACGATGGAAGTTTATTATTAATCTCACATGACCGCGATTTTCTCGATAATGTCTGCACGCATATTGCGCATATTGAAAGACAAAAAATTGATTACTACACCGGTAATTATTCAGCGTTTGAAAAACAGCGCGTGGCCCGTTTAGCCGGTGTGCAAGCCGCTTATGAAAAGCAACAAACCAGTATTGCTCATATGCAAAAGTTCGTTGATCGCTTTCGTGCCCAGGCAACTAAAGCCAAGCAAGCTCAAAGCCGATTAAAAGCTTTATCAAGACTCGAAGCTATTGCTCCAGCACATATTGATTCACCCTTTTCATTCGCCTTTACGGCACCCGACAAAAATCCTCGCCAGTTAATTCAAGCCGAAAACTTACAGCTTGGTTATGATGATATTGCCGTCATTAACGATATCCATTTTCGCTTAGAGGCCGGTGCACGCATTGGTTTGCTGGGCGCTAACGGTGCAGGTAAGTCGACGTTAGTAAAAGCTTTAGCTGGCAGCTTAATACCTCAGAGTGGAGACATTGAGCGAGCTAAAGAGTTAAATATCGGTTATTTTGCTCAGCATCAGCTTGAGCAATTACGTAATGATGATACGCCGCTTTCGCATTTAAGCCGATTACATCCCGAGGCCTCTGAATCTGACTTGCGGAACTTTTTAGGTGGGTTCGGTTTCGCTAACAGCATGGCATTATCGTTAGTTAAACCGATGTCAGGTGGAGAGAAAGCGCGATTGGTACTGGCAACATTGGTTCGTCAAAAACCGAATTTATTATTACTCGATGAACCGACTAACCATCTCGATTTGAATATGCGGCATGCACTTAATATTGCGCTGCAAAGTTTCGAGGGCGCTTTATTAGTTGTATCGCATGATCGCCATTTATTACAGACAGTAACCGATGAACTGTGGTTAGTGGCCGACGGTAAGTTAAAACCTTATGAAGAAGATCTTGATGCCTATGCTCGATGGCTACTTAAGAGTCGAGCAACTACGACTTTGCGTTCAGATGCTCAAGCCAATGATTCGACGACAGAAACGGCAAGCCTTTCGGCAGACCAACGCCGCCAACGTAAGCGTGATGAGGCTGAGTTGCGTAAACAGTTAAGACCGATGACCTTGCGTACACAGGCCATTGAAAAACGAATTGATATATTAGAAACCGCTGCAAAGAAACGAGAAGCTGAATTAAGTGACAGCGAGATATACGAAGACGCTCAGAAAGATAAATTAAAGAAACTGCTTCATCAACAGGGGGTTGAAACCACTGAACTTGATGAGCTAGAAACAGAATGGATGGATTTAAACGAGCAACTTGAGCAAGCGCAGCAAAATCTATAATCAAATAAACAGAAAAAAAGGATGGCTAAAATGACAGACTTTAAACGAATCTCTTGCCAACAAGCCAGTGATCTCTGCAAGTTAGAAGGCACGCAAATAGTCGATGTGCGTGAAGCCGCGGTCTATAATCAGGCACATATAAAAGGTGCTGTGCATATCGATAACAACAGCTTAACGAACTTTGTTGCAGAAGCCGACCAAGATGCTGCGCTAGTGATTTATTGCTACCACGGCAACTCAAGCCAGCAAGCGGGTCAGTTTTTTACACAACAAGATTTCACTCAGGTTTACTCAGTCGACGGTGGTTTTGAGCAATGGCGAGTCGAGCTGCCAGAAGACCTTGTTTAAAGTCTATTTCTGCCCTGCACCATCAACCCACCGTGATGCCAAAATGGCGGTGGTAAAGCCAACCAGAATTGCTGTCATGGCGACAATTTCATGCCAAGCTGCTGATGATTGAACCACTTGTGTAATCGTATCTTCAGAAACGCTGCCGCCCGAAAATAAAAACTGAACACAAAAGATAAAATACATTAATAGGATGTAGCAATACCAAATATAGCTGCGTTTTTTGCCTGCCAATAAACCTTTCAGAATCAATAACAGTCCTGAGGAAATCAACAGCCATAACACTAATCTTGGCATTATCTCCGCAGGTCCAAGAAACCAGCAGCCATAAAACATAACCGCTAATAGCGTGAAATAGCTGAGTACTGTAACTCTATGAGACCAGCGATATTTTTGTGTAATTGAGCCTGGAATTAAATTCATGCGTTTCCTGTTTGCTTTACCTATTTATTAAATTAATTTTATTCGAATTTTTATTTATATCGACCTTATGTCGAGCAGTTAATGTGCATCTAACGCTAAAGCAATGGTGGCAACACGCTCACCTAATGCCTTACAAAGATTTATTTCATCATCACTAATGGCGAGTTTACCATCGGCACCAGCTATATGGGATGCACCATAAGGCGTGCCGCCAGTTTGTGTATGATGAAGCGCAGCATGACTGTAAGGAATGCCCACTGCAACCATACCATGATGCATTAATGGCAGTAACATGGTTAGTAGCGTAGATTCATTTCCGCCGTGCATACTTGAGGTTGAAGTAAATACAGCTGCGGGCTTATCAATTAAATCACCACTTAGCCAAAGACTACTCGTTGAATCAATAAAGTATTTTAGCGGTGCAGCCATATTGCCAAAGCGTGTGGGGCTTCCAAGTATCAGACCACTGCATTGACGTAAATCTTCTTCGGTACAATAAAGCGGCCCGTTATCGGGGATATCTGCTTGAGGAGCTTCGCTAATGTTATCGGACACGGGCGGAACCGTTCTGACTAATGCGCGCTGCCCGCTAATCTGATTAATACCAGCGGCAATATGCTCAGCCATTTGCGCTGTAGAGCCACCGCGGCTGTAGTATAAAACTAAAACATACTTGTCACTCATGCTTTCTATTCTCTTTGCTAAAATCAATTATTGATTTAATCTGCTTATCTATAAAAAATAAGAGAGTTACACCAGAAATCTGCCGATTATTTTATTAATGCTAATGCATTTTCGGGAGGCCTTCCTAGCACTGCTTTATCGCCTTTAATCACAATGGGCCGCTCTATCAGTTTTGGGAACTGACACATCATTTTAATTAAATAAGCATCTGTTAGGCTTTTGTCAGACAGCCCTTGCTCTTTGTAATCACCCTCACCTTTTCTGAGTAATTCTCTAGGCGTTATTTCAAGCTTTGTAATCAGCGATTTTAACTGGCTTGCTTTAAGTGGAATATCCAAATACAAGATGATTTCAGGATCAATGCCCTGCTCTTTAAGTAAAGCCAGTGTTTGTCGCGACTTTGAGCAACGTGGATTGTGGTAAATACAAAAATCACTCATTTCGATAATCCTGCCTACTGAATAATGACAATATACCCGCTAAGCTTTGCAGGTAGTTCGCGCGGCAGTATACAATAAATTCATCATCACAGATAAACCATCAAGAATCATAAAGGCCGTAATATGTTAGTCAATTCACGCGCATTTCAAATACTGTTTTTATCGCTAATGCTGCTTTTAAGCGGTTGTGGGCTTGCAGATAAAAATACCGATATGGCGGCTGAGTTTTCACTCGATAACTATAAGGGTAAATGGCTAATTCTTAATTATTGGGCTGAGTGGTGTGCGCCTTGTATAAAGGAAATTCCCGAGTTAAATGAGCTCAATACCGCCTACAGCAATGACTTAGATGTGGTCGCGGTTAATTTCGATCATATCAAAGGCCAGGCATTAATCGATTTAGCGGCAAAAATGAAGATTGATTTTCATGTAATTGAGCAAGATCCCGCTAATATATTACGCCTTTCGCGTCCCGCATCACTCCCTACTACTTATCTGTTTGGCCGAGACGGTAAGTTATATGCCAAGCTGGTTGGTCCACAGACCATAGAAAGCATTCTTAAGCAGACAGATATTCCATTAAGCCATTAATAAGAATGTGAACCGCGTCGAAGAAATTTACATTCGTCGCTCACTTGTACTAAGCTAATTTCTAGAAGTTACACCTAAGCTATTGTAAATAATGCTTATAACCGTTCTCGGCTTGGATTTCGCAGTATAAATACTGACTAGATGAAACAAGGTAAAGCAGGCTAAGATTTAATCTAACGCTTTTACTTAAGCTGCGGAGTGAGTTTCGGTTTAAGCCTTGACCTTTAGTCATTATCAATAAACCCTTAAGAACCCCTTAAGAGAGTTTTTAAACGCAGGTAAAGGTCTTTTATACAACCTTAAGAAATATAAAGAGTCGTTAGCGAGAGTAGTACATGACTAAAAAAACCATAAAAATTAGGCAGACTGATGCACCTTTTCTACAGCCTATTCAATCGAATCGTTATTTAGAGATTAATGATGATTGGTTTTTCTTTACTCGAGAAAAAGACTTGCTTGGTCCCTACCGCTCTCATCTTATCGCTGAACATGCTGTGATGGTTTACATTGATAAGATGGTTCGGATTAATGACAGCGTAAAGTCTCCAGGTTCTGTCATTGACAACGCCGACAGCGATAATAAAAAAAGTAATATTCTCTACTTTAAACACCCTAATTGGAATATATAGGGATAAGAACCAAAAGCTGTGCAACAAACAAGCTGACTTCTAAGTTATACTGAACCACTGGCCTAATTTTTTTGATAGAGTAATTAGCTATCAAACATTAGGTTCAATATTGGTTACCCAAACAATGATAAACGGATATTAGCCTGGCCTTCCTATAATAGGATTAGGCATTGGTAGAATATAAACGGGACATTAGAAACAGCTTGATAAAAAGACCCTCAAAAGCCGACTTAAGAAATGAACTCGATAAACAGATGGATGAGTTTCTTAACAAAGGCAAGAATGTCGCCGAAATACCCAGAGGGGTGAGCAGCCGTGACGGTGCTGATAAGCCGTTGCGTGCAGATACATGGCAGATGGATAGCAGCAAAGGTAACTGGACTTACCTGCCAGAAGTTGTAGATTCACTTGAAAAGCGACGACAGACAAAAACGCTTAAGCCTGATACGAAAAAGCTTAAGCGTCCTAAGAAAGTCTTAATATACGATGATTTTGGTGAGCCGCTACGCTGGGTTTGGGTCGACGAATAAAACACTTTTTAACGAGGCCTCAGCTCCTCTAGAGTTGATCAGTAGCTTAACTGGAGCTACTTTGCTCTCTATTACTTTCTAGTTACTTTCTAGTTACTTTCTAGTTACTCAATCTCACACACGCTCTCATTTCCCTGCTGTTAGTTCTCGACAATTTCATAACATGCCGAATATGCATCTGCGTTAATCTTCATTCTTCCTTGTTTCGCAAATGACACCAGCAAATCATCGATCGATGCCATAAGAGTGGCATCTCCATTTATTTTATAGTTGCCATGTTTGGCAATTGCCTGCAAGCCTTCAGCTTTAACATTACCAGCAACTAGGCCAGAAAACATTGAGCGTAAATTAACGGCCATATCAAATGCTGACTGATCATGTTTTAAATTCAGTGCCGCCATATTCTCATGCGTAGGAATAAACGGACGTTGGAATTCACTAGGGATACTGAGCGTCCAGTTAAAAAAGAAAGCATCTTTATTCTCTCTACGCTGCACCCGTACACGATCCATACCATTCGCAAGACTTCGAGCAACCTGTGTAGGATCATCAATAATAATTTGATACTTACTCTGCGCATCGGGTCCTAATGTTAGGCCAATAAAAGCATCTATAGCATCAAAGTAGGCAGTTGACTCTACAGGGGCAGTAAAAATTAAAGGGATATGATAGTTAGCATTGTCAGGGTGTAATAAAACGCCTAATAAATAGAAAATTTCTTCTGCTGTACCTACACCGCCAGGAAATACAATAATGCCATGACCGGTTCTAACAAAAGCTTCTAGGCGCTTTTCGATGTCCGGCATAATAATTAATTCATTCACAATTGGGTTTGGCGATTCTGCAGCAATAATGCTCGGTTCAGAAATGCCAAGATATCGACCTTGTGAATTACGCTGTTTACTATGCGAAATAGCTGCGCCTTTCATTGGCCCCTTCATTGCTCCTGGGCCACAACCCGTACATATATTTAAATTCCGAAGGCCAAGTTCATAGCCAACCGATTTTGTATATTCATACTCTGTGCGACCAATTGAGTGACCGCCCCAGCAGACAATTAAATCGGGGTCTTTGTTCGCATGCAGTGCATTAGCGTGTCGTAATATATTAAAGACTGCGTCTGTAGTGCCACGCGATGTGCTGAGGTCGTAGGTATTATTGGTGTAGAGCTCGCCATGAATAAAGACAATATCGCGAAGCACTGAAAAGAGGTGTTCTTTAATACCTTTAATCATTTCGCCATCAACAAAGGCATGGCCAGGCGCATCGGTTAATTCAAGCTTAATGCCACGCTCGCGTTGAATAATTTGTATATCAAAGGTTTTGTATAGGTCGAGCACTTTATTCGTGTCGTCTTCGCTGCTGCCGCTATTCAATACAGCTAAGGCACACTGGCGAAACATAGTGTAGAGATGGCTTTGACTTGCGTCGTAGAGCTGCTCTATTTCACGACGAGAAAGGATTTGCATGCTTGTATCGGGGCTAACCGATGCGCTGACACGATCAGACTGAGGTGTATTCATATGGACGTAGCCTCTGCCTTCTTGAATCATTATTAGCTCAAGAAGGTTCTAGTTATTCACAAGGAATAATAAGCATAGTCAAAATACGCGCGTGTAGCACGAAAAATTTGGTAAAAGCTTATGGCATACCATCAACATGATCGGCACCTTCGACCACTGGAATGGCGAGATCTTCTTTGCTCAGTTTCAGTGCAAGTAGCATATTAGCGGCTACAAAAATTGATGAGTAAGTACCAATAAATACACCGACAATAAGCGCAGTTGCAAAGCCATGAATGATCTCACCACCAAAAACAAACAACGAAGTCAGTACTAATAACGTGGTTAAGGAGGTCATTAATGTTCGACCCAGTGTTTGTGTTAAAGAGCGATTGATAATGTCTTCGGGCTGTCCTTTCCTGACGATACGGAAGTTTTCTCGTATGCGATCGGACACAACAATCGTGTCATTTAAGGAGTAACCAATAACGGCGAGTATTGCTGCTAATACCGTTAAATCAAAATCTAAACGTAGCAAAGAAAAGAAGCCAAGAACAATAATGACATCATGCGCTAGAGCAACAACAGCGCCAATCGAGAACTTAAACTGGAATCGAAAGGTAACATAAACCATAACGCTTATTAGTGCTGCTAATAAACCCAAACCACCCTGCTCGCGAAGTTCTTCACCCACTTGAGGGCCAACATACTCAATACGGTGCAAATCAATATCACCTTCATGGCCTTGCTTTAACACGGCTAAAAGCTCATCACCCAGCTGGCTATTATTGCTTTGAGGTAAGCGGACCAATACATCTTGATCAGAACCAAAGTTAATCACTAAAGCGTTGTTATAACCGGCAGTCTCTAATGCCGATCGAATATTGCCAAGATCAGCTGTTTGATCATAGGCAACTTCAACTAATGTACCACCAGTAAAATCCAGTCCTAACTTAAGACCGTTGGTAGACAGTGATGCAATTGAAATAACCAGTAATATCGCAGAGGCTATTTGGGCTATTTTTCGGTAGCCCATAAAATCTAATGTGTTATCTAACGCCATTTCTTTGTCGCCTTTCAGTCAACTTTTAGCCCGAAGGCTATTTTAAATTATTAAGTTTAGAGGCTTAATTATTATGCAATTAAGCGCTCACTTTTAAATATCGTTTAGATCATCAACTTCTTAACGTTGCGGCCACCATAGAATAAGTTAACCAGTGCTCTAGTACCCATAATGGCTGTGAACATTGAGGTTAAAATACCAATCGACAAAGTAATCGCGAAGCCTTTAATGGGGCCTGTACCCACTGCGTAAAGAATAACAGCAGCAATTAAGGTCGTTACATTGGCGTCTAAAATAGTTAAGAAGGCTCGATCAAAGCCGGTGTTAATTGCCATCTGTGGAGAGAGCCCGCCTTTAAGCTCCTCTCGTATTCGCGAGAATATTAAGACATTAGCATCTACAGCCATACCAACGGTTAATACTATGCCTGCAATACCTGGCAGCGTTAATGTCGCAGATAACATGGACATAACAGCAATAATTAAAAGTAGGTTCATTGAAAGTGCAAGGTTGGCGGCAATACCAAATACCTTATAAAACACAATCATAAAGACAACAACAAAAGACAAGCCGATAACTACGGACTTGACACCTAAAGCTATATTTTCTGCACCTAAAGACGGCCCAATAGTCCGCTCTTCAACAAATTCCATTGGTGCGGCCAATGCGCCGGCTCTTAATAACAAGGCAAGCTCAGATGCTTCTGCAGCGCTATCGAGGCCTGTAATTCTAAAGCTTGCACCCAGTGGAGATTGAATAGTCGCGAGGTTAATAACACGGCGTTGGTCATAGCGCTCATATACCGGTTCTAAATCACCATTTTCGTTAATGGCATTACCAACTTTACGCGTTTTACGCTCAATAAATAACACGCCCATTTTACGCTTAACGGCATGACGAGTAATTCGGTGCATCATTTTGCCGCCATCGGCATCAAGATCAATACTTACCTGTGGCTGAGAATTCTCATCAAATGCTGAGCGTGCACCAGAAACACTTTCACCCGTCACAATAATATCGCGCTCTAATTGCACAGATCGATCTTCATAATCGAATTGCTCACGGTTATAACTAGCCGCGTCCATACTGGCTTCTAAGCGAAATTCAAGGTTGGCTGTTTTACCTAATATGCGTTTAGCTGTTGCAGTGTCTTGAACGCCGGGTAACTCAACCACAACACGGTTTCTACCTTGGCGTTGAACTAAGGGCTCAGAAACGCCTAATTCATTGACACGATTACGCAGTGTAATTAAGTTTTGTGCAACGGCCTCATCTTCTAAGTTGAGAATAGCTTGTTCGCCAAGCTCTAACTCTAAGATATAGGTGTCGCCGTCTACCGATTTTCTACGACTCATTTCTGGCATTTCTTTAAAGGCCAATGATGAAGCGCTATCGCGGAGTTCTTCTGTTTTAAAGCGACCCGTTACTATGCCGTCGTTTAATTGAATGGTTCCACGAATTCTGTCTTTTCTTAATAGCGTTTTATAATTAGATACGCTTGAACGTAAACGAATATCGACAGCGGCTGCAGTATCGACTTCCATTAAGAAATGCACACCGCCACTTAAATCAAGGCCTAATTTTAAAGGGCCAGCGCCAAATGAACGTAACCAATCTGGAGTCGTTGGTGCAAGGTTAAGGGCGACAACATAGTTCTCTTGGCCTAGCGCATCTTGGATAATGCGTTTAGCCATTAATTGCTGGTCACGCTCACTGAGTCTAACCATTAACTTATTATCGATAATACTGGCATTGATAACAGCAATGTCATTGGCTATTAAAGCTTCTGACACCGAGCTGAGCTCGTTATCGCCAAGTATAAGCGTGTTGCTTTCACCTGATACCTGAACAGCAGGATCGGGCTCATATAAGTTAGGCAAAGAATAAATAACGCCTATTGCTAATGCGGCAATGAGAATAAGGTATTTCCAAACAGAATATCGATTCATAATTTCTTTTTTGTCGCACTGATTAGTGTTAAATGGTTAATGTCTAATAATTCTATGATTCTTTAATCAATTACATTGCTGCGCATTATAGGGTTTTGAGCCAATAAAGCTGTATGTTTGCTGAGCGGTTAAGATATTAGGGCAAATCGAGATTTTTAAACCCCATTACTCTTTATAACTATTGAACCCGCCCCACTAACAGCAATATTAAGCTTAGCCCAAATTCACCCGAACATTACGGAACATTCGCATCCAGGCGCTATCTTCACCCCAAGTCTCTGGTGCCCATGAATGCTGAGCCGTTCTAAAGGTTCTTTCTGGATGTGGCATCATAATCGTCACTCGACCATCATCACTGGTAACACCGGCTAAACCAGCAGGTGAACCATTCGGATTAAGTGGGTATCGCTGAGTCGGCGCGCCACTATGATCAATATAATTTAATGCTATTTTATTGGCTGACTGTAAAGCGGCTAAATCAGCACTGTTTAATTCTGCACGACCTTCGCCATGTGAAACAACAATGGGTAATTGAGAGCCTGCCATGCCGTTTAGGAATACCGACGCTGTTGGCTGCACTTCTGCCATGACCAAGCGCGCTTCAAATTGCTCTGATTCATTGCGTACAAATCGTGGCCAATGTTCACTGCCAGGAATGAGATCTTTAAGATTTGAAAGCATTTGACAACCGTTACATACACCTAAAGAGAAGGAATCTGCACGGTTAAAGAAAGCCGCAAACTGATCTTGGGCAATACTGTTAAATAGAATGGTCTTAGCCCAGCCTTCTCCGGCGCCAAGTACATCACCATAAGAAAAGCCACCACAGGCAGCTAAACCGGCAAAGTCATCTAACTTAGCGCGGCCAGCAAGAATATCACTCATATGAATGTCGTGCGCTTCAAAGCCAGCACGGTCAAACGCCGCAGCCATTTCATATTGACCATTTACGCCTTGCTCACGGAGCACAGCAATACGCGGACGACTACCGGTATTAATAAATGGCGCAGTAATGTCTTCATTCGTGTCGAAGCTAACTTTTGCGAATAAACCTTCATCGGTTGCTTCACTAAGCGCCTTGAATTCCGACTCAGCACAATCTGCGTTATCGCGTCTAGCTTGAATCGCAAAACTGGTTTCATGCCATGCAGCATGTAGCTCAGATAAAGGCTTATCTAATAGCACGTCATCATCACTATTAATGCGCACCTGATTCTCAGTGTTAGTACAACCCAGAACTGAAACAGACGATACGCCATGAGTTTGATAGGCCTCCATAACCAGTTCAAGGTCAGATTCTTTAACTTGTAAAACAGCACCAAGCTCTTCATTAAAAGCCCAATCAAGAACGGCAGATCCATCGAAATATAAATCTATTCCCACTTTACCGGCAAAAGCCATTTCTAAAGCGGAAACTAACAAGCCGCCATCAGAGCGATCATGGTAAGCGAGTATTTTTTCTTGCTGAAGCAGCGACTGTGTTGCGGCAAAAAAACCGGCTAAAGCATCGGCAGAATCGGCATCAACAACGTCACTACCTAACTGATTATAAACTTGCGCTAATGCGCTTCCGCCTAAACGTTGCTGACCTGAAGAGATATCAACAAGCAATAAAACCGTGGACTCTATTGTGTTTTGCAGTTGTGGAGTAACACTTTTTCTTACGTCTGTAATACGCGCCGCTGCGGTAACAATAAGTGATAACGGCGAGGTAACTTCTTTATCGGTATCGCCGTCGCGCCAACGTGTGCTCATTGACATTGAATCTTTGCCAACAGGTATAGCAATGCCTAATGCTGGGCAAAGCTCCATTCCTACTGCTTTTACTGCTTCATACAGTCGAGCGTCTTCGCCCTCACAACCTGCAGCTGCCATCCAGTTTGCCGATAGCTTTAATTCACTAATTGCATCAATAGGTGCGCAAGCAATATTAGTAATACATTCAGCTACAGCCATGCGAGCCGAGGCGGCGGCATCTAACAATGCAATCGGGGTGCGCTCACCAATAGCAAGAGCCTCTCCGGTATAGCCTGTGTAAGAATTCAGCGTGATAGCACAATCGGCAACGGGTACTTGCCAAGGACCAACCATTTGATCACGATAAACCATGCCGCCTACGCTTCGATCGCCAATGGTAATTAAGAAGCTTTTACTGGCAACTGTAGGCAGACGAAGAACGCGTTCTAAAGCGTCACCTAGGCTGACATCGGTAAAGTCGAGTGCTTGCTTAGGTGGAGCAATGCTGCTGACATCTCTATGCATTTTTGGCGGCTTGCCAAATAACACTGACATCGGTAAATCAACAGGATTGTTATCGAAGTGGCTATCTGCCAGAGATAAGTGTTCTTCAGCAACCGCATTACCGACGACGGCATAGGGTGCTCTTTCACGAATACAAATAGCATCAAAAGTTGCTAAGTCTTCTGGGTTAACGGCAATAACATATCGCTCTTGCGACTCATTACACCAAATAGCTAAAGGAGACATACCTTTTTCATCACAAGGAACATCACGTAAAGAGAAAGCACCACCAACACCGCCATCTTTAACTAACTCAGGTAAAGCGTTAGATAAACCACCAGCGCCAACATCATGAATAAACGCAATCGGGCTTTTTTCACCAAGCTGCCAGCATCGATCGATCACTTCTTGGCAGCGATGCTCCATTTCTGGGTTTTCACGTTGCACAGAAGCAAAATCGAGAGATTCACTGCTCTGACCAGAAGCCATAGACGATGCCGCGCCGCCACCTAGGCCGATTAGCATGGCAGGGCCACCTAATACGATTAAGCAGGCACCCGCAGAGATATCTTGTTTAATAACATGCTCACTTCGCACATTGCCGATACCACCAGCCAGCATAATCGGCTTATGGTAGCCGCGAACTTCAGTGCCGCTACTGCAAGAAACTAACTGCTCGTAGGTACGAAAATAACCATTAAGATTCGGTCGACCAAACTCGTTATTAAATGCCGCGCCACCTAATGGGCCTTCAGTCATAATGTCGAGGGCCGTGACAATGCGACCAGGCTTGCCATAAGCAACTTCCCATGGTCGTTCAAAGCCGGGAATATTTAGATTAGATACACTAAAGCCGGTTAAACCTGCTTTAGGTTTTGCGCCGCCACCGGTTGCGCCTTCATCGCGAATCTCACCACCAGAACCGGTAGATGCACCTGGAAATGGCGCAATAGCAGTAGGATGATTATGCGTTTCAACTTTTAATAAATAATGAACGGGCTCTTCAATAAAGCCATACTGTTGAGAATCTGCTGCGGGAAAGAACCGTTCTGCTACATTGCCTTCGAGTACCGCGGCATTATCTGAATAGGCACTGAGTACGCCCTTGCCTTCTGTCGCTTTATAAGTGTTTTTAATCATCCCAAATAATGATTCAGACTGGTCAACACCATCGATAGTCCAGCTGGCATTAAAGATTTTATGGCGGCAATGCTCTGAGTTAGCTTGCGCAAACATCATTAGCTCAACGTCTGTTGGGTTACGCTCTAAACCAAGAAAACTCTCTAAGAGATAGTCAATTTCGTCATCGGCTAAAGCTAGACCTAAGTTACTGTTGGCAACTACCAGTGCATCTCGACCCGAATTTAATATATCAACGGTTTCAAGTGGTAAAGGTTCTGTCTGTTCAAACAGTTGACCTAAATCAGATTGATCAGTGAAAACGGTTTCTACCATTCGGTCACAAAGAACCGATTGAATTAAGGTGTACAACTCTGCATTGTCAGAGTCACCAGCCTCATCGCTGGTTAAGCAGAGCTTATAGCTAATGGCTCGCTCAATACGGCTGACCATTGCTAAACCACAATTGCGAGCGATATCTGTTGCTTTACTAGACCAAGGCGAAATTGTGCCTATACGCGGTGAAACTATCCATTCTCTTGGGGCAGCACTAGTCGTTGAAGCCTTTGCTGAATCTTGCTCAATGGCTGGGCCATAAACAAGTAACTGCTTCAAAACTTGCAGCTGCGAATCATCAAGAGCTGACTGTAATTCAACCACATGAAGATAGTTTGCTTGAATGCTAGTTAATTCAACAGATGAAAAGACAGACTCACTTAACATAGAGCAAAGTTGCTCACGGAGCTTGGCTAATCTAAAGGCGGAAAGCGCGGGTTGACCGGCTAAAATCTCGAGCGTAGACAGAACAGAACCTCAAATATGGTAGTTGTTTTTATAATGGTTAATTTCAAGGGCGTTATTTTATTCGTATTCGTCTCAAGGTGAAACAAACACTTGTCACTGATAGCGATAAATTGATGCTTTATTGCTGGTTTACGGGTGTGAAAAATCACATTTTTAATCGATTGGCGGTGAAATCAAAAATATCAGTAAATTCAGCGAGATACCGCAAGCTGAGACGGATAGATGAGATCTGTATCATAACGTCATACAATCAACAAGCTAGCGCGTCTACTCCACCTAAACTACTATTGCCGCGCTTTATGTATTCAGTCCTTTTTGACTGATGATTAACGTAAAGCCACTGAATGATTATAGAATTTGATACTGTGAAACAATCTAATCTGGAGTTGATACTTGCTTAACCACACAGGTGATAAAATTTTCCGCCGCCGCCTTAGCTCGCTAAGACGTGTTCGCGTGACGATTATTCTTGCCTCCTGTGCTTTTGTATTGCTAGCCTCTGTAGCAACGTATCAACACAGCCAATTTCTTGCAGGCGAATCAATTCAAAAAACGCAAGCGAGTGATAAAAGCAAATATTTAAAAGTCATTACTCGCATTAGCCCCAATACTTATTATGAAAGTGATGAAGGCCCAAGTGGTTTTGAATATGCATTACTCGATCGCTTTGCTAAATCATTAGGTAAAGAACTAAAAATAACGACTACGGATTCTTTAGCGGATTTATTTAATCGTTTAGAGCGCAAAGAAGCTCACTTGGCGTCGGCAGGACTCAGTGCAACAAAAGAGCATCGCCGTCGTTTCACCTACACAGAGCCTTACCTTCAAAGCCAACCCTATGTTGTCTACCGTGTAGGAAATAAAAGACCGCGCAGTACATCCGATTTAATTGGTAAAGATATTATTGTTGTTGCCGATAGTGCGCATTCAGCCATTTTAGAAAATATGCGTAATATCCATCCGAGTATTCAATGGCGAGAACTCAATAATGCCGATTATATTGATGTATTAGGTCGAATAGAAAATAGTGAGGTCGATTACAGCATTTTAGATTCAACCGATCTTTTATTGCATCAAGGTTTTTTTCCGAGAGTAAAAAAAGCATTAAAAATTGGTGGGGTATCATCATTCGCATGGGCCTTGCCAAAATCTTCTCAAGGCTCAGCGTTGCATCGTGCAGCAAATCAATTTATTCAACAGATAAAAAACGATGGCACTTTAGCGAGATTAGAAGAACAGTATTATGGCCAGGCCGCGCACATTAATCAGGTAGCGGCCAATGAATTTGATAAAAATATTGATCAACAATTGCCACTCTATTTAGATAATATTAAAGCGGCTGCAGCCTTATACAATCTGGACTGGCGCTTATTGGCTGCTATTAGCTATCAAGAATCCGCTTGGAACCCGCTAGCAAAATCTCGCACTGGCGTGCGAGGTATGATGATGCTTACGTTGCCAACAGCTAAAGAGGTGGGCGTAACGGATAGACTTGATCCAGACCAAAGTTTACGAGGTGGTGCGTATTATCTTAAAAATATAAAGGGTCGGCTACCCGCTAGAATTGTCGAGCCAGATCGAACTTGGTTTGCATTGGCAGCTTATAACGTAGGTTTTGGTCACCTTGAAGATGCTCGAGTAATTACCCAAAAGCGTGGCGGCGATCCGAATAGCTGGTATGACGTTAAGCAAAGCTTGCCTTTACTTACACAAAAAAAATGGTATTCAAAAACACGTTACGGCTATGCACGTGGCTACGAACCTGTACAGTATGTACAGCATATTCGGCATTATCAGAACGTACTTGAGTGGCATGATACTGCCCGTAACTGGCAGAGCAATAATGATTTAAATACTGGCTTTGATGTAATAGCACTTGATGACAAACAGAATGGTTCTAAAAAACAAGACCTAGCTGAAATCGACACTGAAATAACGAGCACTTCTAGTAACGACAACGGCACTACTAATAAGCTTCCTCCGCTTCTTTAATGACGTTGGTCGCGTTTAACATTTAATTTATGTTAACTGCGCTTATGCTTAAAAAACTGCTTTAGCTTTTCGCTAGACTCACTCGCTAATACACCGCCCCGCCACTCAATACGATGATTAAAAAACGGTTGATCTAATAAGCTTAATTGCGATTCAACCGCACCTGCGCGAGGCTCATTAGCAGCAAACACGAGACGTGTAATACGAGCATGAATCATGGCGCCCAAACACATAGTGCAAGGCTCTAGAGTCACATAAAGTGTGCATTCAGGAAGGCGGTAATTCCCGAGCACTTTTCCTGCTTCTCTAAGCGCATTAATTTCTGCATGCGCACTGGCATCGTTGTCGGAGATAGGACGATTAAACCCCGTAGCAATAACCTTACCGTTATAAACAACCAAGGCGCCAACGGGCACTTCTTCATGTTCGGCGGCAGTATCTGCTAATTGTAGGGCCTGAGTCATAAAAGTTTTATCAATCTTATTTTCGATAATCTCTTTTTCAGTAAGGTCTCTTTTGTTAATGTCTGCCACTAACTTATCATCATTATTCATAAGCTTATCCGTCATAGTTGATTTCTTTTCGTGCAGGATAAGATTTTCTATAGGCATCAAACGTTTGAGCAATATTATTACTTTCGCTGATTTTCCGTTTAAATAATTCAGTTTCTTTTTTGGCGCTATAAGTTAATGATAAAGCCTCTCGATAATCATCAATAGTTTTTAGATCTTCTAATAAAACGAGCGCGGTATTCTTACTCGGTAAAGTTGACTCTAAATTAAGATAATCTAGAGCGGCAGTAACAATGGCTTCTGTGCCTCTAAGCTTGCCATCTAAGCTATAACCCGCAATATGCGGCGTTGCCGTATCGCATAAGTTATAAAGATCAAGGTCAATGTTGGGCTCGCCCTCCCAAACATCTAGAGCGACAGTTAAATCACTGCGCTCTAACAACAGTTGCTTAAGCGCAACATTATCAACTACTGGGCCGCGACTACTATTGATAAATAAGGCATTGTTAACTAGCTGTGATAATCGAGCAGAGTCAAAAATATGATGCGTTGAATGTTCTACGGCTGATGTAAGAGGCACATGCGCACTAATAATATCACTCGTCTTTAAGTCATCAACGGAATCAAGAAATTTGTGCGCAGGTGAATCTGTTGGCGGCTTTGTTTTTTGGGAGGGTGAAAAAAGTGGATCATAAATTACATGGTTAATCGATAAATGCTCTAAACATCGGGCTAACCGACTACCGACATTACCATGTCCAAGAACGCCAACAGTTAAGTTTTCTAAGCTCGCATTATCATAATGATCCAAAATAACCGACATAACATAGTCTACAACGCCGTTAGCATTACTACCTGGTGCATGAGCAAAGCCTATACCATGACAGGCAAGATAATCAGTATCGATATGGTCAACGCCGATGGTTGCGCTGCCAACAAACTTTAGATCTGCTTTAGCGAGAAGCTCAGCGTTGACTTTTGTAACAGAGCGTACAAACAATATATCAATACCGATTAGATCAGAGGAAGATATATCGCGTCCCAGCTTGGTCGTAATGTTTGCCCAATCAGCACACAGCACCTTAAGGTTTGGAATGTTTTCGTCAGCTAAAATAGAGAGTTTTTTCATTAATTTATCTTTTGTTTAATCAAAGTAAGTGTCTAGCTCATTTATAGTAAGTGTCGAGCGCATCTATAGCATGTATAGAAAGTATAGTATGAATAGAAAGCCCCTTAAAGTGCGCGCTTAATGCAGAATAAAAAAGCGCGGCTCGCTTAGGTAAACCATTAACAGCGTAGTGTTTAGCTTGATCAAAAACGGCCTGTTTAAAATTATCTATCGCTAGTGCCGAACCATTGAGATTGTCGGCACTCACTTGAAAAGGATAATTAGCGGCTAATGAAAAAAGCAATTCTAGGGCTTGAGGCTTAACTTCGGCAGCCTCAAAAGCTTTCTGCTCAATAGCATCTCTACCATCGTCAACATACCAGTAGCCAAAATCAATTTGCTGACGACGTTCATAACCGGCAATACACCAATGCGATACTTCATGTAAGGCGCTAGCAAAAAAATCTTCACGGTAATATATGTAATTATTCTCGTCCTTATTTTTGGCAGGCTTATAGAGTGGCTCACTAGCACCGCCCGCTAAACAAGTGCGGTAATCAGTATAAAACACATGCTTAAATAAAACTTCAATGTCATGAGCCTTATGCGATTTATGATTATTTAAGCGGTTGTTCAGCATCTAATAATGCTCGATTTTTTTTGTTTTGTCAGTAAAATCATGCGGTTACACTTTTGCAAATAAATACAAACCAAAATGAGTAAATAACAGTCTAAAAGACTATACTTAGAGAACGATACAAAAAAGCAACAGCCTCATTAACGCTCAACAACTTATATCTCAATAACTTATACAAACACACTCAATAGCAATCAAGTTAAGCGTATGCATAAATTGTAGCGCTATAAAGATACAGAAAAACAGACGATGTCGCGATAGTCCTGGAATTAATAGCATGATTCTTTTTTAAAGATCCTGCTACGGAAATTAGGAGCTTGTCTTATGAAATCTGATTCTACTTGCCCAGACAGCAACCATAATGTGATTAACTTGTTTACAGGTCAATCAATCGTTGCTCCCATTAAGCATTCAATTATTCAAATATGCCCTGAAAACACGGGTATTAAAATGATTTATGCTAACAACCATCAGCCCGAACGATTAATCTCAGTTGCCATACTGTGCTGGGGACTTAGATCTGATGGAAAAACGGTTGGTATAGTCCCTTGGGTTGGTGAAATAACCGATTGTACCCGGATTCATGAAGAGTACGATATCAGCTGGGAAGGTTATTATATTCAGAGCTCTGGAGCTGTTTTTTCTGAACCACCAGAAGCGATTACTGCACAGCTGGCAACAGCCATGCGGTTTTTACCCAGCAGTCATTTCGACAATCAAATAAATGCACACTCCCCTAATACTCTTATCAATGATAAAAGTATTATTCAGGAAATCCCCGATCTGATTGGCACGCATGCCTTAGTGTTGAATATAGAAGAGGCTAAAGACTTCCATCAAGAGAGTGATTCCGATACATACAAGAAATGCCATACGCTGATTCTAACGCCAGTTATTAGCTGGGCATTGGATTTAGACGGTAATCTGCACGGCATGCTTGTCGATGAAGCGGCGGTAGAAAAAACGCCTGTTATACCGGGTGATGATTGTCTTTACTATGCATCAAGCAATCCTAATTTTTTCTGCTATTTTCAACGCGACATTGCCGATCAAATACGACTCCGTAATCCTGAGACAATTGCTGCTATAGAGAAGTTATTGAGTCGGTAAGTATAAAAAGTGACAAGTCTTAAATCATTAGTCTTAAACTTGGATCTAGCGAGCAGCTAATAATTAGATTTAGTCGAGGCTTATTTCTTTTTTATCCAATATTCATAGTTATCCGCCTCTTTCTGCCAATGCAGTAAGGGGTGATTCAGAAAATCACAGAAACGTAGAATATCTCTTTCAGTAGAGGGATCTGTTGCGCAAACTTTAACAATATCGCCACTTTCCATACTCCGCATACAATTATGCAAAAGCATTACTGGTTCTGGGCAAATCAAACCGCTGGCATCAAGTAAGTGATAGTCGCTATCAACTAAGGAGCTAGGATCAAAAATGTCAGTCACTACCTTCGGCCTCTTCATCCCTAGTTGGTAATTGTATTTTGGGAGATGGGTTGTTTAACAAGCGTGCTTCAACAATTTGACAGCGCTCATGAACCTCATCAAAAATAATAATCACTTTTCCAGCTTTTAAAAGTGCTCGCGCTTTATCGAGCTGCGATTCAACACCGCGCTCTATCATGCCGTAATCCGTACCTTCACGAGTAATATACTCCTCAAGCACGCCCCTTAAAGCCACTTCAGAAAGCTGCTCATAAGGAATCTGTAAAGGATCGGAAACTGCTTCATCTGAAGAGTCAGGATTGAATGAGTTGGACATCGCGTTTCATCATTTGAATTTTGTATAAACTAACTTAATACTGACTTAGCCATGAAATAAAAAGTGCCTGCTTAGTCATCTATTTGATCCTAACACTTAAAGATAAAAAACGTAAATGCTTTGCGGGCTTTTAAAACTATCGGTTTAAATTGTACTCATATTAAGAATAACTTAGGCCCAAAACCCCCTAACATTTCGTAAAAGAGGTCTATAATCATTATATTCACAAAATAAACCAAGCAGGCTCACACATGAATAAGACCGTTATCTGTAGCTTTATAGGCAATGATAAAACCGGAATAGTTGAATTGTTAGCCAAGACGGTTAGCGATTGCTCTGGTAACTGGCTAGAAAGCAGTATGGCTAAGCTGGCGGGACATTTTGCCGGCATAATACGAGTAAGTATCGATGAAGGAAAGGTAGGTTCTCTTCGTTCTGCACTTAATGAATTGGCCAAAAACGGTTTATCGATTCAGCTCGCCCTACCCGATTCCGAATCGGCTAACGAATGCATAAATGCGGCCTCTGCTGAGCGCGCGTTACAGCTTACTATTATTGGCAATGATAGACCGGGAATTGTCTATGAAGTTAGCCAAGCTTTGGCTGCTGCTAAAATTAATGTTGTAAATATGCAAACGCATTTAAGTAGTGCGCCTATGAGCGGTGATAGTCTATTTCATTCAACGATGTCACTCACCAATGAAAACGAACTCGATCTTGATGTGCTTGAATTGCAGCTTGAGAAGATTGCCGAAAGGCTATCCATTGAAATAGATTTAGAAGGTCCTGCTGGTTAGAGATAATCTGAAAGCTGTTAAAAAGCGAATCAAAAAATAGAGGAAAAAATTAACTACTACGGTTTCTGATTTTACGTCTAACCCACAAAAAGCTAAAGGTAACAATAAAACCTGCTACAGCTAAAGCCAAGACAATAAATACAGACACGCTTAATAAAATAAAGACTTCCCAAGCAGAAATGCCGACGATAAATATTAGGCCGTATATTATTGCTAATAAAGCGCCAAACCCCAAGAAAAGCGTTCTAATACGCTGGCTTTTTTTACTTTTAAAAAAACGTTTCATATCAATACCTCAATATATTTTCATGCATTACTAGAAGCTAGGCGCATAGAAATTAGTCTGCAAAGAACTCAGAGGCCCTAGTGGCTAAACTGGCGCTATGCTTATCTTCCATATGCATATGATGACCACCATCATGATATTCCATCGCAATATGATTGTATTGCTTCAGCATAGCGTCTACACCAGCAGATTTGAATAACCCGCTATTGGCTAAA
Organism: uncultured Gammaproteobacteria bacterium; assembly: GCA_963968645.1. Classification (GTDB taxonomy): domain Bacteria; phylum Pseudomonadota; class Gammaproteobacteria; order Pseudomonadales; family UBA7434; genus UBA7434. The sequence goes on from CAXAHI010000018.1 coordinate 23,938, forward strand.
ACTATTAAGCAAGGCATTTGTAATGCAGATAAAAACGCATGCTGGTGCTCTTTACTGAATTTAAAGGCTGAACCACCCACAGCCCTTGGATCATGACGCCACTCATAGCCACCATTTTTAGCAGGTTTTACTGACCGTTCAGCAAGAGATCGGCATTCACTTGCAGTGAGATCAATTTTAGCAATTCTTCTCTCTATAACCTCATCGACAGAAGACATAACTCTTGATGGACGCTGGTAATTATTTCTCTGCTGATGGAGATAGCGAGATAGATTTTTCGGGGTGCTAGCTTCATCTGAGGGTGGCAATAAAGCACCATCAAGCATTAATAGTTTCTCAACGCGATCTGGCATAGTCGCTGCCAATAACATGCCGACAAAGGCTCCACGAGAATGACTTAATATTTTAAAACTATCCCAATCAAGGGCATCCGCAATGGCTAGAATATCGAGCAAATCATCCCAGATATTATAGGCACCATGCTGACTACGATGATCACTTTCACCATTACCCGCAAAGTCTAAAGCAATAATATGACTATCAGCCATTAAAGGAGCCATAGCTTCAAAGCTCGCACTATTATCTAACCATCCATGAAGGGCAATAACACGATTCTTATTGCCAATACCCCATTCCTGAGCGGCAATAGTCATACCGTTGACAAAGAACTTACGTTCTAAAGACGCATACTGTGTGCTTGGCATTAAATAACCTTTAAACGCGATTAATGAGAGGGATGGTGAGTCAATGAAAGTAGATTCGCACAGCCTTGAGCTGTTATATCAGCTGAAAGCATAGCTAAAGATGATGGATGAAAAGGGTAATTATTTGCACCACCAAATTTAAAACTATGGCTGCCTTGAACTAGCCAATCAACTAAACATGAAACTAAGGGCTGATGGCTAACTAATAAGATGCGCTCATAGGGTATTGTATCGAGCCATCGGCAAACAGTAAGGGGCGTGTTATCGCCTAGGAGTGAATGAGTTGCCTCAATATGAATCGGCCGCTCATCTTGCGCTGCTAGAAACTCATGAACCGTTTCTGCTGTTTGTTGCGTTCGGACAAAAGGACTATAAAAAATTGCCTGCAAGCCACCGGCTGATGAGAACTTATCGCGAAGAGTAGTTGCCGCGGCACGACTATATTGAATACCTCTTTCCGTTAATGCACGGCTAGCATCGTAATCACCACCAAATACTGCTTCACCGTGACGAAGTATCGCTATGCTTTTCATAACAAACGATTAGCAAAAAAATGATCTGGCAAGTGGTTAAGCATATCTAAACTACTCATTAGCCAATAAAAACTCGACATCTTCACTTTGCTCTCCGAGCATAAGCTGGCTCACAGTATCTTCAACGCTAACGTTATTAAACAGGATTTCATATAAACCAGAGGCAAGCGGCATATAAACGTCGTTATCGTCGGCTTTCAATTTAACTAACTTAAGAGTGTTAACGCCTTCGGCAACCTGCCCTAATTCTTCGGTAGCTTGCTGTAAAGTTTTACCGCTACCAATGGCAAAACCCACTTGGTAGTTACGAGAAAGCGATGATGAACAAGTGACTATTAAATCACCCACACCCGCTAAGCCAAGAAAAGTCATGGGGTTTGCACCCATACTTACGGCGAACCGGCTCATCTCTGCAAGACTGCGTGTCATTAACATTGCGCGAGTATTATCACCCAGATGCATTGCTGCGCCTAAGCCTGAAATGATGGCATAGATGTTTTTGAGTGCACCGCTAAGCTCCACGCCGTACACATCTCGACTACCGTAAACTCTAAAGTAACTACTGTGTAATGCATTCTGTACTTTTTCTATTAATGCGGTGTTACTGCTCGCAACCACTGTTCCCGTCAAATGCTTTGCAGCAATTTCTTTGGCAAGATTAGGCCCGCTAAGAACGCCTAAGGGATTTTCAGGAAGAGCCTCGGTTAGGACTTCACTCATTAACTTAAAGTTTGGATGCTCAATGCCTTTGGTGGTGCTTATAACCATGGTGTCGCTGCGAATATATTTAGCCAACTCAACACTCACCTCACGACAAGAGCCACTAGGGACCGCAACAAAAATCATGTCAGCACCAACAATGGCTTCTTCAATGCTTGTCGTTGCATGTACATTATTGTTCAGTACATAGTCCGGAAGGTAATAACTGTTTCGATGTTCACGATTGATTTCTTCTGCGCGCTCAGCATTGCGTAGCCAAAGCATTGCCTGATGTCCATTATCAGCAACAAGATTACATAGTGTTGTACCAAAACTACCACCACCAAGGACAGCAATGCGATATGTATGAGTCATGAAACAGTTCCCGAATACGGTTAGCGTTATTGATTTTTGCGCATTTAAAAAAACGCCCATGGCAAAACCACAGGCGCAATTAGGATCTTAACGGTTTCATTGCCTACTGCCAATAGCCGCAAACAGCGCGGCTATTAACTCAGTGTGCAACAATCTTAGCTAGTTAGCTCTAATAACAGCTTATTTAATCGAGCAACAAAGCTTGCAGGGTCTTCCAAACTATCACCCGCAGCTAATAACGCTTGATCGAAAAGTAGGCGGCTAAGATCACCAAAACGCGCTTCATCCGCTTCTTTATCTAACCGAGCAACCAATGGGTGGCCAGGGTTTAATTCAAGAATCGGCTTAGAGGCAGGCAGCTCCTGTCCTGCGGCTTCCATAATACGGCGCATTTGTGCACCCATATCATGATCACCAACAACCAAGCAAGCCGGCGAGTCCGTTAAACGGTTGGTAACACGCACTGTATCGACTTGTTCAGAAAGTATGACTTGAACGCGCTCAACCATATCTTTATTGTCTTCTGACATTTGCTCTTGTTCTTTTTTATCTTCTTCAGCGTCAAGGCTGCCTAAATCTAGCTCTCCTTTAGCGACGTCTTGAAGATGCTTGCCATCAAAGTCCATCATGTGGCTCATCAACCAATCATCTATACGATCATGAAGCAATAATACTTCGATGCCTTTCTTTTTAAAGACTTCAAGATAAGGACTGTTTTTTGCGGTTACGAAGTTTTCTGCAGCAACATAATAGATTTTTTCTTGGCCTTCTTTCATTCGTCCAATGTAATCTTCTAATGATTGATCTTGATCATCCGTTGCATTGTGTGTAGTTGAAAAGCGTAACAACTTTGAGATTTTTTCTTTGTTGGCTGTATCTTCTGCTGGGCCTTCTTTCAATACGCTACCAAATGACTTCCAAAAAACAGCATAATCTTCAGGGGCGTTTTTAGCCATTTTTTCTAACATATCTAACGCGCGCTTAGTTAATGCACTGCGCATGCTATCTGTTGTGGCATCTTGTTGTAAGATTTCACGCGAAACATTAAGCGGTAAGTCATTAGAATCAACAACACCCTTAATAAAGCGCAAATAAACAGGCAAAAACTGTTCTGCGTCATCCATGATAAATGTGCGCTGTACATAAAGCTTTAAGCCTCTAGCACCATCGCGATTCCATAAATCCATTGGCGGCTTTGAGGGAATGTATAAGAGACTGGTGTACTCAAACTTACCTTCAACACGATTGTGGCTCCATTTAATAGGATCTTCATAATCATGAGAAAGCGCTTTATAGAATTCTTTATATTCATCTTCTGACACTTCACTGCGCGGACGAGTCCAAAGCGCTGTCGCATCATTAATGGCTTCGAACTCAGGTGCTGCATCTTCAAGTGCTTCAGCTTCAGCGTCATCACCCATTGCTGGCATAGCCTGTTTTTCCATTAATACTGGAATAGCAATATGATCAGAATATTTTTTTACAATATTGCGTAAGCGCCAGTTATCGGCAAAGTCATTTTCATCATCTCTAAGATGCAAAACAACAGTTGTACCGCGACCTTCTTTTTCGACGGCTGCAATTTGGAAGTCAGCATCACCTGTCGATTCCCAGTAAATACCTTCAGCCTTATTAACACCCGCTCGGCGCGTAAATACTTCAACACGATCAGCAACAATAAAAGCCGAATAGAAACCCACACCAAACTGACCAATTAATTGGCTATCTTGCTTTTGGTCGCCGGTCATATTTTTAAGAAAATCAGCTGTACCCGACTTAGCGATAGTACCAAGGTTATTGATAACCTCTTCACGCGACATACCTATGCCGTTATCACTAATCGTCACGGAGTTAGCGTCTTTATCAAATTCGATTTTAATAGCTAAGTCGCCATCACCCTCGAAAAGAGAGTCATCTTTTAATGCTTCAAAGCGAAGCTTATCGGCGGCATCAGAAGCGTTAGAGATTAACTCTCTAAGGAAGATCTCTTTATTACTATAAAGAGAATGAATCATGAGCTGTAAAAGTTGTTTAGCTTCTGCCTGAAACCCCATTGTTTCTTTAGCTTGTTCGCTTGCCGTATTAGTTGATGCTGTCATTACTGCCTCGCTGTGTGCATATGCTGAGTGTCTAAAATCAATTACCGATGATAACAAAATAGGATTTATCCAAGGCCTTAAAGTAAAAAAGCCATGCAAATTGTTATACGTGCTCACCAATATGGTGCCATTAAAATTGATTTCAACCACCTGCCATAGCTTTTAACAAATTTTATTGAGTTGATGTAAAAATACACAGCTATTAAGGTTGTTAAATAACCAATCACATCTATAATCATAAACGTCAAATGATTCAATTCAGTTGGCAGCTAGTAAAAAGAATGACGAAATAGTAGATTTACTCATTTAATATGGCAATGCGCTCCCTGGTAGGTTCGCTGCGGTTAAGTTGGTTTATCTACTTTTCAGTCAAGCCTGCAGAGTCCTCTCCGTAATTTCGTGTAATTGAATATTTCTCAGTGTCCCCTCTTTTTGATGCCCTTATTATCTATTTAACGAATACACAATAGTTAAATCCAAGTATTTATGGATTGTTAATGGCTAAAATGCCTCGCTAATTCCTATTTCTGAACAATGACTTCTGTGGATTTTAAGAAATATTAAATAAACTTAGTTAAAGATGAAATTTCAACGGCTTAGCAGTTGACCTTAGCCCTGAGCTTCTCTATAGTGCCGCCCTCTCAGACGTTACTTATTTGAGAAGTACGACACGCGCTCGTAGCTCAGCTGGATAGAGTACCTGGCTACGAACTAGGGGGTCGCAGGTTCGACTCCTGCCGAGCGCACCATTTTTGTTAAATTGCATAACTACTGCGATTTTGACACTGTTTAAATCCGAATCTTTTAATAGGTTGCTTTAAATATCCTAGTTCATCGTCATCTCCTAATGACGCTATTTTAAAGCCGCAGCATTTAATACCTCTTTTTAAAATACTATAATCAATAATTGACATATCATTGCAGCGTATCGCTGCAAATCGTAATCAGTTCCTGCATAATAATCGCTTAAATAATTAAAGGCATCATCGCTATGTCCAAGCTTCCCGACGAATATAAATTTATTGACCTTTCAGATTACGGAAGACCCGTAGCACGCTGGATAGCTAACGGCTTTAAAGATACGCGTATAACGCCCGTTGATGTTACGTTAATGTTTATTGTAGCGGGACTGTTTGCCATTGTTAGCATTCTCTATCATCAATATGCCTTGGCCGCTTTTTTCCTTATTTTAAAATCCATTTTAGATGCCGCAGATGGCGAATTAGCAAGAGTCAAAAACACGCCCTCTTATACAGGTCGTTACTTGGATTCTGTCTCAGATATTATTTTAAATGCATTGTTTCTACTGACCATCTGCTATATCACTGATGGCTCACTTGTTATCACGTTTTTTGCGTTCTGTGGAATTCAATTGCAGGGTACTCTCTACAATTATTATTATGTGATATTACGAAATAAAGTAGATGGCGATAAGACCAGTCGCGTTTTTGAAGAGGGTGTGCCAACAGCACTACCGGGTGAAAAGCAGATAAATGTCGATCGCTTATTTTGGATGTATACCCTTTGCTATGGGGTGTTTGATAAAGCCATACAAGCACTCGATAAGAACGCTGAGCAAGCTGAGCACTATCCTAAATGGTTTATGACTGCCCTTTCCTGCTTTGGTTTAGGCTTTCAACTGCTCATTATTGCTGTAATGCTTTGTGTAGGCTGGGCCAATTATATACTGCCCTTCTTTATTGCTTTTACTGCGTTAATCTTTGTCTTTATTTTGATACGAAAAGCCATTAATCGCAGCTAGATACGGATTAGGTATCCACTTATAAGCAATGGTCTTATAGGTGGATATTTACCCATGAGTAACTCACTTAACAACTCCCTTAGCAACTTACTTCACATCTTGC
>CAXAHI010000019.1:0-30188 GCA_963968645.1 uncultured Gammaproteobacteria bacterium
TCAGCTGAAGCGTTAGCAATGTGTGCAAGCGCTTCGGACTGACGGCTGGCAACAAATTCAATTTCTTCTTCTCGAATGGTTCCGTTCAACTGCTTTAATTCTGTTAAGCGATTTAACTCTTCACCCATGGTACTGGCAACGCGTTCTTGTGCTGCTGTAATTAATGGTTGTGCGCGATCTTGAGCAATCGTTTGTGCCGAGCCAATCATTTTTTCTAGTTCGCCACGAATTTGTTTTAATATCGCCAAGCGAGTCGATTTTTTAACGTGTTCAGCTAGCTTGTTCATTTGTGCATGCTTGATAATGGCGGTTAAATCTTTACCGCCACTTTCGAGTAATACGCGAATAGGTGTGGCGGGTAAGAAGCGATCGACCTGATACTTTTTCGGTGCGCTGCATTGAATCGCAAAAAAGCATTCAATCATTAATGTGCCGGCGGGTATGGCTTTTAATTTCAATGCAGCGATCGCTACGTTGCCAATGTCCATGCTAAAGACCATTTCCATGGCTTCGCTAATCATGGGGTTTTCCCAGGTTATAAATTCCATTTCTTCGCGTTGCTGGGCTTTGGCTCTATCAAAGCAGACAGTAACGCCTTCTTCTTTTAGGCCAGGAAAATAACCTGTAAGCATATGGTCGGTAGGATGCAGCACCAAGCAATGCTCTGAGTGGAAGTCATGATCGACACCAAAGGTGTCTAATAGCATTGTCATGTATGACTGTAGTACTTCTGAGCGTTCAGCATCAACAATAGTTTGAATCACTTTTTCGGCAACATCGTTATCACAGGAATTTAATTCGAGTAATTGATCTCTGCCATTTTGTAATTCGTCTCTGACTTTTTGCGTATGAGCAGCCGCTTCATTAATAAGGGCTTCAAAATCTTCTGTTGCTTGGGGTGTGTCTGTATTTATCCAAGATGCTAGTCGAGCTTCAAATAATTGATAAACAGATAGCCCGGCAGAGAAACTGTGCGATAACGCATCGATGCCTTCGTTATACCAGCGATATAAATATTCTTGTGCGCTACCGACAATATAAGGAATATGTATTTTAATGTCTTCAGTTTGACCAATACGGTCAAGGCGACCAATACGCTGCTCTAGTAGATCGGGGTTCATGGGTAAGTCAAATAATACGAGATGGTGAGCAAACTGGAAGTTACGACCCTCACTGCCAATCTCGGAACAAATTAATACCTGTGCGCCGGCATCTTCATCGGCAAAGTAGGCCGCGGCTCTGTCGCGTTCAATAATTGACAGCCCTTCATAAAAGGCGGTGCTGCGAATACCTGAAGTGAGATGCAAATGCTTTTCTAAATCAATTGCGGTATTAGGGTTGGCGCAAATCAATAATACTTTTTTGCCGCGAACCGATTTTAGAAAGCCTTCTAGCCATTCAATACGTGGATCTACGGCTAGCCAATCTTCACCCGCTTCTTGTAAGGCGCGTTCAGGGTATAAACCTTGATTGTCTTGATAGTCTGCAACAGCTTCTAATGGATAGCCTTGCTCTAAGCGTTGAGGAAAGCCTTTGATTGCGGCGCGGGTATTTCTGAATAGCACGCGGCCTGTACCATGGCGGTCTAGTAGCCGGCGAATTAATAGCTGATGATCATCGCCTTCTGAGCTGTCTTCGGAATCATTAACTGGCAGTTCACCAATATAATGGCTGAGCTGTTTCTCTTGTTCGGCAGATAATGCTTCTTTGTTGGCAAGCGAGCTAACAATGCTATTGAGCTCAACAAAGTGACTTTGCTCTTCAATAAAACTAGGCAAGCTGTGGAAGCGAGCAGGATCAAGCAGGCGTAAGCGCGCAAAATGACTTTCAATGCCGACTTGTTCGGGCGTAGCTGTAAGTAATAACAAGCCTGCGCAATAACGAGAAAGCTGTTCAATGGCTTGGTATTCAGCACTGGGTGCTTCTTCTGACCAGCGTAAGTGATGAGCTTCATCGACAATCATTAAATCCCAGCCTGCATCACAGGCTTTTTGCATAAGGGATTTATCGCTGCACAGTAAGTCGAGGCTACATAAAATTAATTGCTCGGACTCAAATGGGTTGCCTTCACCGGCTTCAATAATGGCGTTATAGCGGCCTTTATCAAATAAAGAAAAGTGCAAATTGAATTTTCTTAGCATTTCAACTAGCCATTGATGCAGCAATGGCTCTGGTACAACTATTAATGCTCTGCTGGCTAAGCCGGTTTGCAATTGATGATGCAAAATCATGCCGGCTTCAATCGTTTTACCTAAGCCCACTTCATCGGCTAGCAATACGCGAGGCGCATAGCGAGAGGCAACTTCATGAGCAATATAGATTTGGTGTTTAAGTAGGTTGGTTCTTGGGCCGAGTAAGCCACGGGCTTCGGAGCACTGTAGTTGATAACGAAAGTGAAGGGTGGCCGCGCATAATTGAAAGGCGGAGTTTCTATCAAACTGTCCGCTATAGAGTCTTTGTGTCGGCGAGCTAAGCTGAATTTGAGCGGAAATTTTTGACTCTGGCACAATATGTTCTGCGCCGTCGCTGTCTGTCGTTAGGTAATAGTTAAGCTGATTAAGTTCTTCAATAGCAGTGACGACAAGAACGTTATTATCAATATCGTTTAAGCTGTCGCCCACTTGATAGATAACGCGCGCCAGAGGTGCACTGTTAGCTGCATAAATGCGCTCTTCTTCAAGAGCCGGAAAGCTTAATGTAATATGCCGACCATCTGTTTCAATGACTAGCCCAAGACCTAACTGTGGCTCCGCTTGGCTGACCCAACGCTGCCCAACAACAAATTCCATACACGGTTCTTCTAAACTAAGTTTTTATCGCTAACGAATGCCACTGTGAGCACGCGCCAAAAAAGAGAACGCGATTCTATCAGACTATCGCGGTTTGGCGCGCGGACAAATGCACGGAATTATTGTTACCAGCGTATTTATTTATGCGCTTAGGTTTTAGATGCTTGGAATATGGCCTCAATCGAGTGATTCAGTGTTTCGTTAAATGCATCATCAGATTGCTGAGCGCTTAGGCCTTCTGTTAGGGCGCGAGAAAAACTCGCAATCATGCCTTCGTTTTCGGCAACGCGACGGTTGGCTTCGCTGCGATCGTAGCCTCCTGAGAGTGCGACTACGCGAATAACCTTAGGGTGATTAATGCAATCACTATAAAAGTTGGCTTGCTCTGGCGGTGTCAGTTTAAGCATAACGCGCTGCTCATCACTTAGTTTATTAAGCTGCAGTAAGAGCTGCTCTTTAAGTAATGCCTCGGCGGCAGGTTTTTCTGTGCTGTGAATGTCGATTTCTGGCTCAATTATAGGTATGAGTCCGGCGCGGATAATTTGCTTGCCAATAGCAAACTGCTGCGCTACAAGTTCTTCTATACCTTGTCGATTGGCTGTCTTAATGACTGAGCGCATTTTGGTGCCAAAGACATCTTGTACTTTGGCTTTTTGTAATAGCCGGTCCAGTTCATCAATAGGCTTCATTAATTGAACCCCGTTGGCAGCATCCATTAAACCTTTGTCGACTTTAAGGAAGGGAACGACCCTTTTTTGCTGCCAAAGAAACTTAGCTGAATTGACACCGTCAACATCTCGATCGAGTGTGTTCTCAAATAAGATGGCGCCGAGCAATCGCTCACCATTAAAGCTGGCGCTGGTCATGATGCGGGTGCGCATTTGATGAACGATATCGAACATTTCGCTATCGCTATTAAAATCGGTATCGGCAACGCCGTATAGCTTGAGGGCTTTAGGTGTGCTGCCACCGCTTTGATCAAGTGCGGCGATAAATCCGTTGTCAGAGCAAATTTTGGCAAGTTGTTGGGCAAATATTGACATATTAAGTGGTTATCCTAGCTGAGGTTGAAAGATGCCAGTGCTTAATGTTTTCAGCTGAAGAGGGCGCTTGAATGCTTATCGATACTAGCATGCAGCTTCATTCATGGTGCTTATACACAGATGGCGTTCATGAGGGTTAGAGGGGCTAGAGGCTAGACAGTTCCTAAAAACAAACTCACTCATATACTCAATATAATTTGAAATGATCTTTTTCTAGGAGTTGGACCGCGTTTAAGGCAAAGAAGGGGAGAAAATAATGTATCAAGGTGCAATCTGGCACCCAAACAAATTGCCCATTGCGGCCGCATAAGCGACAATAGCGGCCTTTTTTGCAAGGGTGACTTCCAATAGCTGGATAATCTTAATTGTCACTCATATAACCTTCAATCTAGGAGTCATTTGAATGCCCTCACGCCGTGAATTAGCGAATGCGATACGCGCATTAACGATGGATGCAGTACAGCAAGCCAAGTCAGGACATCCTGGCGCACCTATGGGTATGGCTGATATTGCTGAAGTGCTGTGGAATGATTTTATGCAGCATAATCCCGCTAACCCAGAATGGGCTAATCGTGACCGCTTTGTGATGTCCAATGGCCATGGCTCTATGCTGGTTTATTCTTTGCTGCATTTAGCGGGCTATGCCTTACCGATTGAAGAGTTAAAGAATTTCCGTCAATTGCATTCCAAAACACCTGGTCACCCAGAATATGGCTATGCGCCTGGCGTTGAGACAACAACTGGCCCATTAGGACAGGGAATCAGTAATGCCGTCGGTATGGCGATTGCTGAAAAAACCTTAGCCGCCCAGTTTAACCGTCCAAGCCACGAAGTGGTTGATCATTACACCTATGCGTTTTTGGGAGATGGCTGTTTAATGGAGGGTGTCTCTCATGAGGCATGTTCTTTAGCTGGCACCCTAGGATTGGGCAAGCTAGTGGCCTTTTGGGATGATAACGGCATCTCTATTGATGGCAATGTAGAAGGTTGGTTTACAGATGATACGCCAGCGCGTTTCCGCGCTTATGGCTGGCATGTAGTTGCCGATGTAGATGGCCATGATCCCGAAGCGATTGCTGCTGCTATTAAAGAAGCGCAGGCTGAAACGACTAAGCCAAGTATGATTTGCTGTAAAACAGTCATTGGTTTTGGTTCGCCTAATAAGTCTGGTACACATAATTGTCATGGTGCTCCATTGGGCGACGATGAAATTGCTGCTACGCGTGAATTCCTTAACTGGCCGCATGCGCCGTTTGAAATTCCAGCTGACGTTTATAGTGGTTGGGATGCAAACAAAGACGGTAGTGAGAGTGAAACACAGTGGAATGCTCAATTTGCTAGCTATGCGCAAGCCCATCCTGAATTGGCCGCTGAGTTAACTCGTCGTTTAAATGGTGATTTGCCTGCCAATTTCGCTGAGAAAGCCGCTGAGTTTATTCAGCAGTCGCAAGATAACGCCGACAATATTGCTAGCCGTAAAGCCTCGCAGAATGCGATTGAAGTGTTTGCCAATATCATGCCTGAAATTATTGGTGGTTCTGCCGATTTAGCCGGTTCTAATTTAACCTTATGGCCAGATGCCAAGGGCATTAGTGCAGAAGATGCCAGCGGTAACTATCTCTATTATGGTGTGCGCGAATTTGGTATGTGCGCAATTATGAATGGTATAGGTTTGCATGGTGGTTTCCGTACTTTCGGAGCGACCTTCCTTATGTTTATGGAATATGCGCGTAACGCCGTTCGTATGTCTGCTTTAATGGGTATTCCCAATATTTTTGTTTATACCCATGATTCTATTGGACAGGGTGAAGATGGCCCAACTCACCAGCCTATAGAGCAAATTGCTAACTTACGTTTAACGCCGAATCTAGATACATGGCGTCCATGTGATAGCGCTGAAACAGCGGTTGCATGGAAAGCCGCCTTAGAGCGTAAAAGTGGACCTTCGGCATTGGTCTTTAGCCGACAAGGTTTGCCTGCTCAAAGCCGTAATGCTGAGCAGTTAAATGATATTGCTCGCGGTGCTTATATATTAAAAGAATGTGCAGGTACGCCGCAGGTTATTTTGATTGCAACGGGTTCTGAAGTTGGCATCACTGTTGAAGCCGCAGAGCAGCTTAGCGCCAGTGGCGTAGCCGTTCGTGTGATATCAATGCCAAGCACCTCTGTCTTTGATCAGCAAGATGCAGCATATCGTGAAGCTGTATTACCTAAGGCCGTGACTAAGCGAGTCGCTGTAGAAGCAGCACATGTTGATTTCTGGCATAAATATGTTGGACTCGATGGCGCTATCGTTGGCATGACTACTTTTGGTGAGTCAGCGCCGGGTAATGTTTTATTAGAGCACTTTGGTATTACGGGATCAGCCGTTGCCGATAAAGTGCATGCTTTACTGGCTAATTAAGCCTCTTCCTTTTTAAGGGAGCGTCCGTAGGATAATAAATTATGCGATTAGCAATTAATGGCTACGGGCGTGTTGGGCGTTGTTTGCTCCGCGCTTGGCATGAACGTAAAGATACGCAGTCGTTGTCGATGGTCGCCATTAATGAACTGGCGTCACATGATGCGATTGCCTATTTGACACAATATGACAGCACTCATGGACGCTTTCCTGCGGAAGTGAGTTGTGATGTAAAGCATAAAGCTAGTCATCCGGGAGGCTCTCCCGAACACCAATTACTAATTAATGAAGCTGGCACTAATGAAATTGCGATTGATTTGCTGCAACAGCCCGATCAATCACAATTGCCTTGGCAGGCGTTAGGCATTGATTTAGTCATGGAGTGTACGGGTCAAATTACTACCGCTGTTGAAACAAAAAAACATATCGATTCAGGTGCAAAGCGCGTCTTATTATCAAACCCGGGTGAAGCCTCAATTCCTGCTTTGGTTTATGGCGTAAATCATCAGTCGGTTAATGCTGAGCAAAATATTTTATCGGCAGCCTCATGTACCAGTAATGCATTAGTACCTGTGTTGTCTGTGTTAGATAAAACCTTTGGTGTTGAAAACGGTGTAGTGACAACTATTCATGCATCAATGCATGATCAGCCGGTTATTGATGCGTATCACAGTCAAGATTTACGGCGTAATAGAGCGGCATCGCAGTCCATTATTCCTGTCGATACAGCGTTGGCACAAGGGATTGATCGAGTGCTCCCCAACTTGCAAGGTAAGTTTGTTGCGCATGCTTTACGAGTGCCCGTGAATAATGTTTCTGCACTAAACGTGACGATTAATTTACGTGACAATGTAACCGAGGCACAGATTAATGCTTGCCTCAAAGACGCGGCCGAGAATGAGCTCGCTGGTATATTAGGTTATACCGAGGCGTTGTTAGCATCATGTGATTTTAATCATGATGCGCGCTCGGGTGTAATTGACGCGAATCAAACACGCGTGAGTGCCGGGCGTACCATTAATGTACTTATCTGGTTTGATAACGAATGGGCTTTTGCTAATCGTATGCTGGATTTAGCGCTATTTCTAAATGAAGAGTAGTGCTTAGTTTATTGTTATTTCAAATGCCCATATTTTTATTGGTTAAGCGCATCTATTTATTAAATTTATCTTATTGTTAATTAAAATGAAAATGAAAATGAAAATAAAAATTATTTTGTTTTCTTAAAAGAAAAGAGGAAGTTGTAAATGTCTTTGTTGTTAATGAAAGATCTTGATTTAGCCGGTCAACGAGTATTGATCCGCGAAGATCTTAATGTACCGATTAAAGATGGTGAAGTGAGCTCGGATGCACGTATTCGCGCAGCGCTACCCACTATTCAATGGGCAGTAGAAGCAGGTGCCAAAGTGATGTTGATGTCGCACTTAGGTCGGCCAGAAGAAGGAGCCAGCGTTGAACAAAATTCAGCGTATACCTTGGCGCCAGTCGCTGCGCATTTGTCTAAATTATTAGACTCGGACGTTGCTGTAGTTAATGATTGGCAGCAAGGTATTGAGTTGTCTAATGGTGATGTCTGTTTATTAGAGAATGTTCGTTTTAACGTGGGTGAAAAAGCTAATGATGATGTTTTAGCAAAAGCCTATGCCGCTATTTGTGATGTATTTGTGATGGACGCATTTGGCACATCGCATCGCGCGCAAGCGTCGACACATGGTGTTGCAAAATTTTCACCTGTTGCATGTGCCGGCCCATTACTAGCGACAGAGCTCGACGCGCTTAAGCGTGCGTTGGCTAATCCTGAGCGTCCTATGGTCGCGATTGTTGGTGGCTCTAAAGTGTCGACTAAGTTATCTGTACTCGATACCTTATCTGATAAAGTTGATCAATTAATTGTTGGCGGTGGTATAGCGAATACCTTTTTAGCCGCAGCAGGAAAGCCAGTGGGTAAATCACTTTGTGAGCATGATTTATTATCGACGGCTACAGCTATTGCGAATAAAACTCATATTCCTTTGCCTATTGATGTTGTGACAGGTGTTGAGTTTTCTGCAGCCACGCCAGCCGTAATTAAGGTGGCTGAAGCAGTGGCAGACGAAGATATGATTTTTGATATTGGCCCGCAAAGTCAGCAGCAATTAAACGCTATTTTAGCGGAAGCAAAAACCATTATTTGGAATGGACCGGTTGGCGTTTTTGAGTTTGATCAGTTTGGTTTAGGCACTGAAGCCATTGCCACCGCTATTGCAAACAGCGATGCGTTTTCTATTGCTGGTGGTGGTGATACGCTTGCGGCCATTGATAAATATAATGTAGCCGATAAAATATCCTATATCTCAACTGGAGGCGGTGCCTTTTTGGAGTTTGTTGAAGGTAAAGAATTACCGGCTGTTGCCATACTCGAACAGCGTTTTAATGAGCAGTAAGTTTGGCTTGTAATGACGCTTTGGTTTTAATAAGGAAGTAATGCTTAGGATGGAGCACTATGAATAGGGCGAAAATGAATATTGAAAAGCTTCGAAGCGACATTAAGCCGCTTGATTTGAGTCAGCCCTATACACCTAGTGCAGAAGAAAGCGATTATCTCGCTTTTTATGGTATAGATTTTCAACAATCCTTGGAGCATGTGACGCAATACTTTGGTCATCTACCGAGCATTGATCTATCGGGCGAGTCGCAGCGTATAGCCTGTCATTACTTTAAAAATATTAATGCTGCGAGAACGTGTTTTATCGTTCATGGCTATATGGATCATACGGGTCTATATGGAAAAATGATTAACTACTTTCTGCATCGCGGTTGTAGCGTTGTGATGATTGATATGCCAGGTCATGGCTTGTCATCGGGTAAGCCGGCCGTCATTGACAGTTTTGGCGACTACAATTTAGCGTTACGACACTGCATCGATTTTTTCCATGAAAAGACAGCGGCGCCTTGGCATATTACGGGCCAGAGTATGGGTGGCGCAATTGTCATGGATTATTTGCTTACTCAGCAAGACGACGACGCAGCTATATTTGATAAAGTATTGTTATTAGCGCCATTAGTAAGGCCTGCCGGTTGGTTAGGTATTCGTTTGGCGCATTGGGTCTTAAAAGGATTCGTGAGCAGCATAAACAGAAAGTTTAAAAGTAACTCGCATGATGCCGTTTTTTTTGACTTTTTGGAAAATAAAGATCCATTGCAAGCTAGGCGAATCCCTGTGCAATGGGTAACGGCGATGTTGCAATGGGAAAAAAGATTCCAGCAATTAAGTTGGAGTGATACAGAGCTCTTGGTTATTCAGGGCGAGGGTGACGCCACGGTAGATTGGCGGTTTAATTTGAATTGCATACGCAAAAAATTCCCACGATCTAAGCAGTTTAGAATACAAGATGCGCGTCATCATTTGGTTTGCGAAGATGATGATTATTTTGAGCGCGTAACGCAGGCGGCAGATATTTATTTTTGTCGTCGCAGAGATTTAAGAGATTAATCATGATGCTTGTCATTTCTTATACATTGAATGTATGAAGTGAGTGATGACGTTTAATAAAACTATGAGCTTCGGCAGACATGCCGGCAAACAATAATTGGAACATAATATGTCAGACGAAATAGATAACACAGCATTAGTCAGCAGCTACGAAACGATATTATCGGAGCTAGGAGAAGATCTTGATCGTGAAGGTCTTCACAATACGCCGATGCGTGCAGCAAAAGCTATGCGAGCGATTACACGTGGTTACGGCCAGTCATTAGATGACATTGTTAATGGTGCGGTTTTTGAATCAGGCACTGATGAAATGATTGTTGTAAAGAGTATTGAACTTTACTCTATGTGTGAACATCATATGTTACCGTTTGTTGGTACTTGTCATGTTGGCTACATACCTAATGGAAAGGTTTTAGGCTTATCAAAGTTTGCAAGAATTGTTGATATGTATTCAACACGATTTCAAATACAAGAAAGGCTAACACGACAAATTGCTGACGCAGTTGAATCGGTAACCGGTGCTATAGGTGTAGGCGTTATTGTTGAGGCCAAGCATATGTGTATGATGATGCGCGGTGTTGAAAAACAAAACTCAGTAATGGGTTCGTCGGTTATGTTAGGCGAGTTTCGTGATTCTTATAACACGCGACAAGAATTTTTAAGATTACTAGGTGATTTAGGATAAATTAATTGGTTCCGCTTCTAGAGTACAAGGATGAAGAGTTTATTATTATTGTTGATCTGTTTAGGATTGATTGCGTGCGAAGCGGAATCTGATCCTAATGCCGCTGGTGATCGTGATGCAGAACAATGTCCTAGTGTGGGCGATTTAACGGTAGAGAGATCTTCTGGCTTAGGCAGTGGCGGACGTTGTTTAATTAGCGGGACACTAACAGAGACGGCAACATTGAGTGCGTCTTCTGAGTGGCACCTTAATGGTCCTTTAATTATTGGTGATGGTGCTTCAAGTCCGCTATTAACTATAGAGTCTGGTGTTGAAATTTTTGCCGGCGAAAATGGTTCGAGCTTTGATTATATTTATGTCTCGCCGGGCGCTTCTATTACCGCTATAGGGACAATAATTGATCCTATTATTTTATCTTCTGATGATGAAGATTATAATGGTAGTGGTGAGTGGGGCGGGTTGATTATTGAAGATACCTCTGCAACCTTTGGGCAAACTCGGTTAGAGTATTTAATTGTTACAGAGGCGGGTGCTGAAGTGACGATTGGCAATAAAACCTACGCTGATAATATTGTCTTAGATGGCATTCATGACGATACTCTTATCCAATACATTCAATCACACGACTCTGCTCGTGATGGCATTCGATTACAATCTTCAGAAAGTACTGCAAATCAAGCGCGCCTAAGCTGGTTGTTAATTACTGGTGCGAGTCGAGATGCTTTTTCATATAACAACTTTAGTGGCTTGGTTAAAGATATGCTGGTGATTCATCGGCCAGAACTTTATGACGGTGTGAGTGGTGGGCGTGCCGGTATTTATGCGAGCAATAGTAATTCCTTGCCATTGTTTGTCAATGTCACCTTGGCAGGCAGAGATGTTACCAGTAATAATGCGATTACAAGCGATAGCCAAGAATTTGGTATTGTCTTTGCGGACAACAGTAGCGGAATTCGTATGGCGAATACGCTGATATCTAATTTCCGTAATGGTTGTTATGAAGTGAGTGATAATTCTGATCTTTCTGCTGTGAGTTTAGGTGAGGTTGATATTACTCAGAGCTTTATTGACGGTGTTCACTGTGGTCATGAGCAATCAGGCCTTGCCGATAATGTTTTTGTTCGTTCTTTGCTGCGTGGCAGCGGTAAGGATTTTCCCGATTCAGTGCTCGATGATGGCATACAATTCCACGATAATAGCCCGTTCAATTTTGACGGCGAAATTAATCCTACTATAGCAATTACTAGAGCATGGTATTTAAATAGTATTGCTGGGTTTCAGAATGACTTAGTGCTGAATACAACAAACGTACTTAATGCTTTTGCCAATGGCGATACGAACAATAGTGGTAGTGTGGATAGCGCCGATAAAAATTTTCAGCCGCTACTTAATAATGCGGATGTTTTTTTTGGTAGCATCAATGGCTTGAATGGTTTATCGCAGGGTTATGATTTATCAATTATTGGTGCGGCTCGAAGTGCTTCGCGTGAGCTTGCCAATGAATTTGATGGGTGGACACTTCAAGCAGGCGGTATATTTCCGCAAGAAGTCACCGGCTTTGCGCCATAAAAAATCATTATTGAAAATGTATATGGCGCGAGCTGTAGTATAATTCGAGAGTATAATTCGAGAGAAGAACGTCAGAAAAAAAACTAGAAAAAAGTTAGGCGCGTTTTGTTTTAACGCCATCCTTTGTTCCCAGTAGTAAAATGTTAGCTGGACGCATAGCAAATAAACCATTGGTCACTACGCCTGTAATATTATTGATTTGGCGTTCAGTTTCTAACGGATTTACAATTTTTAAATTTCTCACATCTAAAATATGATTACCGTTATCAGTGATTACTCCTTCGCGGTATACAGGCATGCCACCAAGGCCAACGAGTTTTCTCGCTACATAGCTTCTGGCCATTGGGATAACTTCAACTGGCAATGGAAAATCACCTAACACGCCAACCACTTTGCTTTCGTCGGCAATACAAATAAACTCTTTGGCCACGGCAGCAACAATTTTTTCACGGGTTAAAGCGGCGCCGCCACCTTTAATAAGATGTAAGTGCTCATTGGCTTCATCGGCGCCATCAATATAAAAATCAATTTCTGATACGTTGTTTAAATCCAGCACTGTAATGCCATGTTCGCGCAGTCGAGCTGAGCTAACTTCAGAGCTTGATACTGCTGCACGGAAATGACCTTTTATCGTTGCGAGTGCATCAATAAAAAAATTCACTGTAGAGCCTGTTCCTACGCCAACTACGCTGTCGAGATCCAGTTTTGGCTTAATGAGTTCAACCGCCGCTTGTGCTGCGTCGCTTTTAAGTTGGTCTTGTGTCGATAGTGTCATATGGCTTCTCAATGTTTGGATTTTTAACGGCGTTAGTTAAGGATAAACGCAGTTCTCATTTTAACGGTTATATGTAGTGCGCGCAGTCACAGTTTGGTTGCTATGCGACACCTTTTCTCTTTTCTATCTCTAGAATGAAAATATCATCAACCAAAAACAGCCAACGGCTTGTTCTTTACAGATATTAATTCTTATGGATACTTACTACGCTACATGCCTCGTTTTCGTTTTAGCGACTTTAGTGACAGCGCTTGCGCCTATGCTCTAGAAGTCTTTATTAAGCGGTTTTTTCAAGAGGTTCTCGCCACACTCAAACTAGACTCTAATCTATGTCATTATATAGTGCATACATCTTTGGTGTGTAGATATAGATTTAAAAAACACCTTAATTCTCTTCCGTCTTTCAGTGCTATCTTTCAAGCAGGCACAAATAATTTTTAATAATGATTAAGAGTTACGAAAAATTTTCCTAGGTGTTGCTATGGCATCCAATGTCATATCCCAAGACTCGACAGGCACTTTATCTACTTGTTGTAATGCGTGACTCAGCCCTAAGCTTTTCAATCCTTTATGTTTGCATTTTTCGTTAGCCAAAAAACGATCATAATAGCCGCCGCCCCGACCCAGACGACTCCCTCTATTATCAAAAGCAACCAGTGGCACAAAAATTAAATCGAGTGATATTTTTTTTGCAATTCTTGCTGCACAGCGTGGCTGTTTGATTCCCCATTGGCCAGTCACGAGAGGTGTTTGGGGAGTATAGGATGCAAAGAGTAACGATTTGTTTTTAGTAGGTACGGGCAAGTAAATACGCTTTCCTAACGACCATGCTACTTGATGGATAATCGCAGGATCTATTTCGCCATCGTTAGGCAGGTAGCTGGCAATTGACTTGGCACGAATAAATTCTGGACAGCGCTGAAGTAAGTCGCTAAGTTGTTTCGCTTGCGCATGCTGTTGATAATGAGGCAGGGCTCTGCGTGCAGCGCGATACTGCTGTCTTAATTGGCTCCGCTGCTTAGTCAAGCCATTATTTTTATTAGCGGTCAAGTTGTCAGAAAGCGCCATACGTTTATCTATATTTCATTGCAGATAATAATATTCAGAAATCTTATAACTATTGTATAAGACGAAATGATTTTTGTCGCTGTGGTGCCGTGTTTTGCTGTGTGATTATTCGAAGTTATAGAATAATCAGAAATCGTATTAACCTAGCTGTTAGTCATAAATGTATTCGATAAAATGGCAATAAAATTAAAGAGAAGCTGAAGGTCTAGTGAATCATATAGGCTGATTAAGATGTATGGCAGGTCAACACAATAAATGGGTTGGGAGTGGTGTTAAAAAGGTATCAAGAAAATATAAATATAAAATAAATAGGAACGCCCCAAGGTACCGCTGTCATTAGCGGCCTCGAACCGAAAAGGTTCAAGGTGGTGGCTCCTGCAGTAGTTCAGGCTTCTCGGACAAGCCGAGCATGCACACACCTACCAACGAGGAACCTCCGGGTGGGTATTATCGGCTCAAGGACATGCTGACTGGCGAATACCCCAGGGAGTTCGCACTTAGTGTAAACCATCTTGGGGGTAACGGAAATAAAAGATATCGAGCATTTACAGTTTTTTTACAGGGGCGAAACAAAGTAATCCGTTAGATTTCCATTTGTTTGGCGCTTTGTAGGGCGTTATCAAGCTTTTTGTTAAGCGTTTTCAGCATATCAGAGGTTTCTTTACCGCCAACTTGATCTTTAGTTTGTAAAAATTCATGAGACAAGTTGAGACCGGCCATTATCGCAATACGTTCTAGGCCTATAACTTTACCCGTATCACGAATATCACGCATACGTTTATCAAGCTGGGCTGCCGAATTCACTAAATCATCTTGCTCGCTGGCGGGGCAGGACACTTGAAAGTCCTTGCCCATAATTTGGACGTTGAGAGTGATGATTTTATTACTGTCGTCATTACTATCGGTCATTTTTCCCTTGGGTGGCACAGTGCCTCTTGATAGTTCGGGTGATCGTTCGGTCATTCTCCAGACTCCATAGATTTAAGTCGAGTAATCATTGATTCGACTTTGGTGCGTGCTGTCTCATTTTTTATCAGCAATTGACGACGCTCAATGCTCCATTCGCTCTCGCGACCGCGCAGTGACTTATTTTCTAGATCGAGCGATGAGCAAAGCGAGATAAGTTCATCGAGCTTGCTTTCAAGGTGCTCTAATTTGTCTTTCATTGTCTGGCCTTGGTGTAGTGCGCTATCCTTGTTGAAAATATATTGATCTGCTGCTTCCTGCTCAGATTACTTAAGCCTATCTCTTTTAACGAGAGCCTAGCCTTTTAGCCCTTTTAGTCATTAAATCCCTTTAGCCATTGTATATTAGTGGCGCTACACCCATTTTTTCGCCATTTGGGTGTTAAGAATAATCGCTTAAGAGTAAAGGGTTGCTAATATAGTTCGCGACGCGATGATGGTCAATAACTGAAAGTTTAAGGCTAATTCATGCAGATTGATAATAGTGGTTCAGATATTGCCCCACAGTTCGTATAATCACAGTATTTACTGACGGCTTCGGCCCACTTTACCATTAGGTTTTAGATGAATTATCACGATGCTCCACCGCCACAAAACTTTGATGAACTTGCCGATTGGCTATTAACCGTTGATAGCCAATTTTCGCCCTCTGAGCTGCATGGCGCTATCGTTGGTGCTCTTTGCGGTGCATTGCGCCTACCTGGTGCCCGTTGGGCGCAGTTTGGCTTTGCTGTAATGGGCAGTTCAGAAGCGATTAATCGACAATTTAGCGAGCTTGCTGAAGCTGTGTTGGGTGGTTTAGCACGAGATCAGTTTGAGTTGTTAAGTGGCGAAGACATGGCTTTTCAGCCTTTTTTACCCGATGACGATGAAACGATAGAGCAGCGTACCGATGGATTAAGTGATTGGTGTCGAGGCTTTTTAGGCGGTTTTGCCGAAGCGCAGGCTCATCAGCAGAAAAATGCGCCACAAAATGACTCGGGCAAGGCGACATTAGAGGCCTCATTACCAGAGGCAGTGCAAGAATCGTTGAGTGATTTAGCGGCTATAGCACAGGCAACCGTTGAAGATGATGAATACGATGAAGATGACGCTGAGTTAAGTGATGATCCGCTTGAGCTAGATTCGCTCTTAGATGAAGACGGAGAGGCCTTTGAATTTGAAGCTGCCGACGCTGAAGCTGCCGAGCGTGATTATATGGAGATTATTGAATACGTACGATTGGCTTCGATGACTGTCTTTAGTGAATACGGCTGGGTTGAGATTATTGATCAGCAGCAGCAAAAAACCCCATTACCTGCGTCTGATCAGCCCGCCCCACCGGGAGCCACTAAGTTTTTTAAATCGGGCAATAAAACCATGCACTGATTTTATGCCGTAAAAGGTTTGTTGCCTAAATGAGCCAATCGGAGACATAAACCAAGTGATGCCATGCAGCGTATTATCCTTATGATTGCTGAAGTGATGGCTCCGCTATTAAAATAGGCCTAAAAATATATTTAGGCAGTAAACCTAAAGACAGCAAATAGAAGATTCATAGACCCATGGCAAAAAGAAATAAACCGGCAACAACATCAACCATTAGCAAGCGTGAGTTTGAGCGACGTCGCCGTGAGCTTATGCTACAAATGGAGCCAGATAGTATTGCGATACTGTCATCGGCTATTACGGTTATTCGTAATCGTGATGCTGAATTTAAGTTTCGACAAGATAGCGACTTTCATTATTTAAGCGGCTTTAATGAGCCTGACGCAGTATTAGTGTTAGTGCCGGGACGTAAACATGGCCAATGTTTATTCTTCTGTCGTGAGCGTAATTTAGAGCGAGAGTTATGGGATGGTTATCGCGAAGGGCCAGAAGGGCTATGCCAGAACTTTGGTGCCGATGATGCTTTTCCGATTACGGATATCGATGATATTTTGCCCGGCTTAATGGAGGGTCGAGAGCGTGTTTATTATTCTATGGGCAAACGCCCCGAGTTTGATAAACAAGTGATGGATTGGGTGAATGTATTACGTTCTAACGCTAGATCAGGTGCGCATCCGCCAGGTGAGTTTTTAGATCTTGATCATCTTTTGCATGATATGCGTTTATATAAAAGCGCAGCCGAATTACGAGTAATGAAAGAAGCGGCCAATATTTCAGCGGCAGCACATACACGAGCAATGAAGTTTTGTCAGCCAGGGATGATGGAGTATCAGCTTGAAGCAGAATACCTGCATGAGTTTGCGGCTAGTGGCGCACAGGCCGCTGCCTATAACTCTATTGTGGGCGGCGGTAAAAATGCTTGCGTCCTTCATTATGGTGAAAATAATGCCATGCTCCGCGACGGCGATTTAGTGTTAGTTGATGCCGGCTGTGAGTTGAACTGTTATGCCTCTGATATCACGCGTACTTATCCTGTTAATGGGCGCTTTAGCAAAGAGCAGCAAGCGTTATATGAAATTGTATTGGATGCGCAGATTGCGGCCATAGAAACGATTAAGCCTGGCAGTCATTGGAATCATTCACACGATGAAACTGTGAAAGTGATTACGAAGGGATTGTTGAATTTAAATATTCTTCAAGGTGATTTAAAAACGTTAATTGAGACCGAAGCTTACCGGCCTTTTTATATGCACCGTGCGGGTCATTGGATTGGTATGGACGTGCATGATGTCGGCGATTATAAAGTGCATGATGAGTGGCGAGTACTTGAGGCCGGTATGGTCATGACGGTTGAGCCTGGCATTTATATTGCTGCCGATAATAAAGATGTAGCAGCTAAATGGCGTGGCATTGGAATTCGAATTGAAGATGATGTAGCTGTAACTGCAGACGGTTATGAGGTGTTAAGCCGTGATGTGGTTAAATCGGTTAGTGATATTCATCAATTAATGCGACCTTCGATGAGTAATGTTTCATCCGACCCTGCGCAAATTGATTTTATTGGCGCAATCGATGATGGTGTAAAAGTCATAGCTAAAAAAGTGGCTGCTAAAGAAAATAAAAAATCCACTAAAAAAGCTACTAAGAAGATTGCCAAAAAAATAGTTAAGAAGATTCCAAAGAAAGTTGTAAATAAAGATATCAAAAAATCTGCCTCGAAGAAAAAAACGATAGTTAAAAAGTCGTCCGTTAAGAAAAAAATAGCGGTTAAATTGGTATCAAAAAAAGCGGTTAAGAAATCAGTTAAGCAATCAGTTAAGCAATCAGTTAAAAAGTCAGTTAAGAAATCAGTTAAAAAAGTAGTCGCTAAGAAAGTAGCTGTTAAAAAGAAGGCGGTAAAAAAACCTGTAGCTAATAAGACCGTAGCTAAAAAATCGGTAGTTAAAAAGAAAGAAGTTAAAAGTAAAGTAATTAAAGATAAAATAATTAAAAAGGCTGTTGCCAAGAAAGGTGTTGCTAAGAAATCTATAGCTAAGAAAAGCGTAGTGAAGAAACCAGCTAAGAAGTTGGTAGTTAAAAAGAAGATAGCTAAGAAGCCGGTTATTAAGAAAGTAGTTAAAAAGAAAGTAGTTAAAAAAATAGTTAAGAAAAAAGAAGTTAAGAAGAAAATTGTAAAAAAGAAAATAGTTAAGAAAAAACCTATACGCGCAAAAAAACGGTTGGCTAAGTAAACCTTTATGACAACAGATAACCTCCAAATTACACAGCGTAGCCATTACGATATAGTTATCGCTGGTGGTGGTATGGTTGGTGTAAGTTTGGCTTGTGCCTTAGCTAAAGTTGATAAAAAAAATGTGTTGTCTGTTTTGTTGGTCGATAGCTTTTCTGATAAGTGTTTATCCAATAATGATCACGCACAAGGTCCTGTTTATCACCCCAGCTTTGATGCGCGCTCAACCGCGCTTTCATTGGCCAGTATAGAAACTTATGAATCAATGGGTTTGTTACCTGCGTTATTGCAGCATGCTTCTCCGATTCGTCAAGTTCATGTGTCTGATCGCGGCCATATGGGCAGTACTTTATTAGATGCCAATGAGCAGAATAAAAATGCCTTTGGTTATGTAATAGAGAATCAATGGCTGGGCGAGGTACTGTTAAATCATCTTGCTACCTTACCTGCTATAGAGCGAGTAACTGGTGCTAGTGTCGGCAATATTCATCCAAAACAAGCGGGTGTGTCTGTCGATAT
Organism: uncultured Gammaproteobacteria bacterium; assembly: GCA_963968645.1. GTDB lineage: Bacteria > Pseudomonadota > Gammaproteobacteria > Pseudomonadales > UBA7434 > UBA7434. Next base: position 18,885 of record CAXAHI010000019.1, read on the forward strand.
TATTTCGAGTGCAAGCACTGTAGATGAGCTCTCTAATCGTGAGCCCGCAACGGTGACGGCCTCACTGCTAATTGTAGCTGATGGTGCGCAATCGGGTCTTCGCGATAGTCTAGGTATTACTGCTAGTGTTAAGCGCTATGACCAACGTGCCGTGATCGCCAATGTGCAAACACAATTGCCGCATAACGGTCAGGCTTTTGAGCGCTTTGTTGCTGATGGAGCGGTCGCATTTTTACCTTTAATTGATTTACCTAATAGTAAAAATCGAAGTGCTTTAGTGTGGACTATGCCTACACACATTGATGATGATAAAGATAAGACATTACTTGACGATGAAGCATTTATTGCTGAATTACAAAAAGCCTTTGGCCACCGTCTCGGGACTATACAAAGAATTGGTCAGCGACAGAGCTATCCTCTGGCTTTAACCATTGCCGATGAAGTGGTGAGAAATCATATTGTATTAATGGGTAATTCAGCGCATTCATTACACCCAGTGGCCGGGCAAGGGTTTAATCTTTCGCTTCGCGATATTGCCGCATTGGTTGAGCGTATTGGAGGCGCTATTGAGCAGCAAAAAAATATTGGCTCTTTGGCATTGTTAGAAGATTATGCCGAAGCGCAGATTAAAGATCAGAATCTAACGATTGGTTTTAGTCATAATTTAATTGAATTGTTTGGTCAGCAAAATCTGCCCGTGCAGCTCGGAAGAAACTTAGGTTTGTTAGCGTTGGATTTATTAGCGCCGGTTAAAAATCGTTTCTCTGATCGCGCAGCAGGCATCACAGGTAGAAAATCATTACGATGAATGAATCATTCGATATTGCGATTGTTGGTGCGGGCTTGGCAGGCACAGCGCTTGCCTGTGCATTAAGTGCAGAAGCTGCATCGAAGTCGGGGCCATTACGTATTGCTTTAATTGAAGCAAAAACCATAAAAAGCGATTGGCCAGAATGCAATGAAGGTATTCATGGCTTTGATCCGCGTGTAAGTGCATTAACAGTAGCTTCTCAAACTTTTCTTACTGATATAGGCGTTTGGCCGGCGATGACTCGGCAACGTATTAGTCCATTCGAAAAGATGCAAGTATGGGATGCCGAGGGAACGGGTGCGGTGAGTTTTGATGCGGCGGATGTTCGCGTACCGGTTCTAGGTCATATTGTTGAAAATCGCGTAACGCTTGCCGCTTTAGTTAATCAGCTTAAGCAGTCGCCAAATATTCAAATTTTTGATGGTCAAGCCGTTGCCCATTTACACTTGCCAGAAAATCCAGAAGATGAAACGCCAAAACTCACTTTAGAAGATGGCACGGTTATTCATAGCACATTAATTGTTGCTGCCGATGGCGCAAACTCGCCATTGCGAGAGATGGCAGATATAGATGTGCGAGAGTGGTCTTATGAGCATGACGCCTTAGTTTGTACTGTGAGTGTTGAGCAGCCACATCAAAAAACTGCATGGCAACGTTTTACATCCTTTGGGCCGTTAGCTTTTTTACCTTTAGCTACTAATACTGACGATAAACATTTTTGTTCAATTGTTTGGTCGCAAACGGGCGAAAAAACGACAGCTGCCATGGCCATGAATGATGAAGATTTTTGTGTTGCGCTTAGTCGAGCATTTGAAAATCGTTTGGGTAACGTCACCGCTTGCTCAGGTCGTTATAGCTATCCATTACAGCAGCGTCATGCCGTAGATTATACGAAAGCGGGCTTCGCCTTAATTGCGGATGCAGCGCACAGTATTCATCCTTTGGCGGGTCAGGGCATTAATTTAGGCTTGGCTGATGTTAAAGTGTTGTCAGAATGTATTTTAGCTGCACATACGCGTGGTCAGAGTGTCGGTGATATCGCTGTACTTAATCGTTATCAGCGTCAGCGCAAGGGAGATAATCTTGCGATGATGTCAGCAGTCGAAGGTTTTAAGCGTTTGTTCGCGCCCATTCCACTGCCGTTACGTTGGTTGCGTAATTCAGGTATGAATTTTTTACAGCAGCAAACCAAACTCAAAAATCGTATTATTAAATATGCCATGGGTATTATTTAAAATGTCAGAAAAAAATAGAGCCGCTTTATGAATAATCATTTTTTTGCTTACTTAAGTAAAATGCGTTGGATTTATCGCTGGGGTATGAAGCGTAATGCTATCCAAGAAAATGTTATGGAGCACTCTTACGAAGTATCAGTGATTACTCATGCATTGGGTCTTATTGGTAATCGGTTTTACGGTAAAAATATTGATGCTAATGCAGCGGCAGTGGCTGCGCTTTATCATGATTCATCTGAGGTGCTTACTGGCGATTTACCTTCACCGATTAAGTATCACAATAAAAAAATTCGTGATGCCTATAAAGAAGTAGAGTATACCGCTGAGCGAGAAATGCTTTCGACGTTGCCAGAAGCGCTGCGCGATGATTACCGAGGGCACTTATTGCATGACGAATTATCAGCCGAAGTGACTATGTTTATTAAAGCTGCCGATTTGATTGCCTCACTTATTAAGTGCAAGGCTGAAATTAAAGCAGGTAATGCCGAATTTGTTAAGGCAGTGGCAGATACTGAGGTTCGACTAAAGGCGATGGCGATGCCAGAAGTAGACTATTTTATTGAAACTTTTTTACCAAGCTTCGATCTGACGTTGGATGAATTAATTACCCCAGGTGAGGCGGTTTTCACCGACGGTGGAACTGATCAACCTGAGAGCTAAGCATTGGTTAGATTATGAAAGCCAAGCGGTTTCAACGGACAGATAAGCGATGCTTATGGATAGCTAAGAAGTTGTTATGGCTGGCTAGGTAGTTATTAATATAAAGAGAGTATTAACCGGTTAGAGCCAAAAATTTAGCATTGTTTTTCGGCTTGCTCAAGGTAGAATGCACCACTAAGATTTAGCCTTTGGGGTTAATATAAATTTAATTGACTGTTAGTAGCTTTTTAGCAGCTTTAGTTACTGATACATTTTTAGGAAAGAGCAAATGAGTGATTTACCTTCTGAATTACGTTATGCGGCAAGCCATGAATGGGCTCGTATAGAAGAAGACGGCACCGTCGTTATAGGCATTACTGACCATGCGCAGGCCCAATTGGGTGATGTGGTTTATATTGAGTTGCCAGATATGGGTCAGATATTATCAGCGGGCGAAGAAGCTGGTGTAGTTGAGTCAGTTAAAGCGGCCTCTGATGTATATGCACCCATTTCAGGTGAAGTTGTTGAGATTAATGAAAAGCTTGAAGATGAGCCAGAAACCGTTAATAGCGAACCTTATGAAGACGGTTGGTTTTATAAGCTTAAGCCTGCCGATACCGTTGAGCTAGATAACTTGCTGACATCAGATGCTTATGCAGAAATAATAGCGAGTGAAGAGTAACTTTAAACAAATGCTAAAATAATTTCAAAAAAAGCCATCATAAAATATGATGGCTTTTTTGTATGAAATTATTTGTTTTAAAGGGATGTAATAATGAATAGTTTATTGATAGAGCCATTACCGCTAGAAACAAAAGGTGATCAAATTGTTAGATCATGTCATGTTATTCGGCTTGATAATGGTAAAGAAATTGATAAAAAAACATTATGGTTTCAATTTTCTAATACCATCCAGCCGCCTAACGGTGAAGATTGCGATAGCTATTTACTGTGCATCTTAATGGATGCCATGACAGAGGCTAGAGCGATTACTATTAATGGCTCTGTATCATTATCATTATTAAGCAACTTAATAGAATATCAGCGCGTTTGGCATATGTGGCGACCAGATATTTATACCGTTGTCGATATTAAGATTAAAGACTCCCGTAAAGACACAAACAAAGCTGCTGGTGCCGTATGTGCATTTTCTGGCGGTGCTGATTCCATGTTTACTGTTTGGCAGCATACACAAAATAAAAACAGTTATAGAACACAGGATATTCGGCTCTGTTCATTAATTCATGGCTTTGATGTTCCACTTGCAGATACAGCGGCATTTAATGCCGTGTTAAAGCGTTCTAGCAGTGTGCTCGCGGATATTAATATCCCGCTTGAAGCCATTAAGACTAACTATCGAGAAATTTCTAAGGCTAATTGGGGCTTTGCACATGCGAGCGCATTAGTTGGCGTTTTAGCTAATTTTAAGCATCAAACAGGCACAATTTTAATTGGCAGTAGTTATCCCTATTCCTATCTGCATATCCCGTGGGGATCTTCTCCCATTACTGACTACTTATTAGCGTCTGACGAATTTCAAGTGATTCACGATGGGGCATCTTATACGCGCACAGAAAAAGTTCATGCGTTTGCGGATTGGCAGGTTGGTGTCAATAATTTACGTGTCTGTTGGGAGGGCGATATCAAAGATAAAAATTGTGGTCGTTGTGAGAAGTGCGTAAGAACACAATTTAATTTTTTAGCTTGCGGCCGTTCTATTCCTAATTGTTTTCCCGAAAATAATAATCTTATTGCTGAGTTAAAAAAGATTACCCCAAAACATCAAGGTGTTTTATCTGATTGGCAGCAAATTTATGATTATGCAATAGCTCATGGCGTAAATGGGAGCTGGCAGGGTGATATTAAAAAATTGATACGCCGAGGTCAGCCAAGAATTTTTTCTTTTTCTAGATCTGGTTATATCAGGGTGAAATTAAGAGCTTTACGTAAAAGAAGAAAATTAAAGCAATAAATTTAAGACGGTAAATTTTAAAATCCGAATATAAATAATATGCAACATTATTCTTATGATTTTTCTGCAGCTTTCTTGCACAGGTTTACCAAGCAATATCCGCCCAGTTGATAGCCTAATCGCTATTTTTTCACCAGCTATAACAAAGCGTTTTTATGGTTATTGTCGCGAAAGTTGATAGTAAGCAATACAGTATTAGCAGACTTTAAAGTAATCAGCGCCGAGCATGGTTTTGCTACACAAGATAGTATTTACGTTGAGCAAGAGCCTTCAGTTTTGTAAGAGCCATCAGCTTTGTAAGAGCCATCAGCCCATTTAAGAGCTATCAACCCATTTAAAAACCATTAGCCCTAAAGAGCAGCCATTAGTTATAGCTTACGCATCACCGTTTCGGCAGCCGTTAATGTGGCATCAATAATATCACTCGTATGTGCACCCGATACAAATCCTGCTTCAAAGCTGGCAGGCGCCAAATAAACGCCTTGCGCTAACATACCATGAAAAAATTGATTGAAGCGTTCGTTATTGCCATTCATGACTTGTGCGTAGCGCGTAACTTTCTTTTCTTCAGTAAAAAACATCCCAAACATACTGCCCACATGATTCGTCGTAAATGGAATACCACATTGTTTAGCAACAGACTCTAAACCTGTCGTTAACTGCTCTGTACTGGCAAATAATTTTTCATAAAAACCGGCTTCTGATACTAAGTTTAATGTCGTTAGACCTGCAGCCATTGCAACGGGATTACCCGACAAGGTGCCCGCTTGATAAATAGGGCCGGTGGGAGCTAACTCTTCCATAATGTCGCTTCGTCCACCAAAAGCACCAACGGGCATACCGCCACCAATCACTTTTCCAAGCGTCGTTAAATCGGGTGTTATGCCGTAATGACCTTGCGCGCCTTGAGGATGTACTCGGAAGCCCGTCATAACTTCATCAAAAATGAGTAATGCACCCGATGCGTCACAGACTTCTCGCAGTGTCGATAAAAAACCATCAATGGGCGGTACACAATTCATATTGCCAGCCACTGGCTCAACGATAATACAGGCGATGGTATCGCCTTTTTCTGCAAAGACCGCTTTTACCTGCTCAATGTCGTTATACGTTAGATTAAGTGTGTGCTTAACTAATGATTCAGGGACACCAGGTGAGCTAGGAACACCAAAGGTTAGCGCGCCCGATCCTGCTTTTACTAAGAGTGAATCGGAATGGCCGTGATAGCAGCCTTCAAATTTAACGATGGTATCGCGACCGGTAAAGCCTCGTGCCAAACGAATTGCGCTCATAGTAGCTTCGGTGCCGGAACTGACCATGCGCATCATATCCATGCTGGGTATGATGGATTTAATTCTTTCTGCCAAGGTAGTTTCAATTTCTGTTGGTGCGCCAAAGCTCAAGCCGTCTGCCATTTTGGCTTGTACCGCAGCAATAATTTCAGGGTGTGCATGGCCTAATATCATTGGCCCCCATGATTGCACGTAATCAATATAGCGCTTGTTATCACTATCGACCACATAAGCGCCCTTTGCCGACTGAATGAATAAAGGCGTGCCGCCGACGGCCTTAAATGCTCTTACAGGCGAGTTGACGCCGCCAGGTATGGATTTTTGGGCTTGTCGAAACAGTTTTTCTGAAATTGGATTGGCAGTCGTTGTCATTACATCATCCGTACTATTTAAGGTGAAGGGCAGGCGAAGAGTGAAGTATTAATTGCTATAGATAATCATTATTGGTCGATTTATCTAAAGTTTTAAAAAAGCGTCATAGATGTAATTCTACCTTAACCCGTTACAAATTTAGACATTTAGTTATGAGGCAAAAGTAATACTGATGAGCGCCGTTATTGGATCATCCTATGGGTAATTTGCTTAAAAAATATGCGTTAGGTGAGGGCCTAAATATAAAAAGAAACAAAAATGATTAAATAGACGTCTTTCCGCTAGGTATAAGGTCAATGAAATCGGATGATTGTTAAAGCTATGACAATATTGGGAACGTTTAATCAATTAATCGATCCATTAGTCATTGAGATACGCATCATAATGATTAGAGGTAAATTTCACTAGCAGATCCGTTTTTGACTCAAAGATCGCTATTGATATAGGTAAGCGAGTGTATAGGTAAATGAAAATAGGTAAATGAAAATAGGTAAATGAAAACAGGTAAATGAAAACAGGTAAATGAATATAGATAAGAACGTTATAGGCGAACGGACTTTTCGATCAAATAATTTATAAGTCAGCGGGCTTATGACCAGCCTAATTATAAAGAATGTTTTGTTGTTATGTCGATGAAGCGACAGTATTTAAAAAGGTAAAGGGATCATACGTTATGGATAAAGAGGCTTTATTAGAAAAGGTGCGTCATTCAGACCAGCTGCCAATGCTACCTGATGTGGCGGTGCGCATTATCGATATGAGTAATGACAGGGAATTATATGCTGCAAAAATAAGTGAGGTGATTGCTAATGACCCCGTATTAAGTGCGCGCTTATTACAGGTCAGTAACTCTTCGATATTTCCTTTTCGCCGTGAAATCACTAACTTGAATCAGGCTTTAGCAATACTCGGCATTCAACTTACTATGAGTATAGCAATTGGCTTTGCGATTATAGATATGATGCGAAAATGTGAATCAAAAGATTCTGGTTTTAATCATGATGCTTTTTGGCGTAAAAGTGTATTGGGCGCTATTGCGGCTATTGAAATGCGTAGCGAACTAAATGGTGTGGAGCAAGGTGATTTGTTTGTTGCTGCGTTAATGCAAGATGTCGGCATGATTGCGCTAGAGACCTTTGAGGGACAGAAATATACACAGCTGGTTAACGGCGCGAGAAGCCACTTGGATTTACTTGAGTTAGAGCGGCGGATGTTTGGGGTTGATCATGCTGAGATTGGTGCGACGATACTAGAACGTTGGCACTTGCCAGCTATTCATATTAATGCCGTTCGCAACAGTCATTATTTGTTAGAAGCAAAGTCGATAACCGAATTAACAGAACTGGAGTATGCTGTGGCGCTATCAGGCATGTTAGCTGAGCAGTGGATCGATGAGTCATCGAGTCAGCAAGCGTTAGATGATGCTATTCAACGAGCGCTAGAGCGCATTGGTGATCAAGGTTATAAAAATATCATCAATAAGACTATGGATGCTGTCCCTGATGCTAATGAACTCTTTAAAATGAGTTTGTTGTCACCAGAGCAGCTGTCTAATATAAAACCTTAAGGCGGCATTGATAAGTCAATTATTATTAATAAAAAAAGCTTAAATAATTTCTCATAACGATGTTCTGAGCATGGTATCTCCAAGCGTTTTGTAGTCTAATTCTAACCTGTTACAAGTGATGAGTTAGAGAGAACTGTATTGAAAAAAAAATGGTTTAAGCATCATGAATTTTGGCATCCGCGATTGTTTGAATTGCCTTTCTATATCTATTTAGGTTTTTATTGCTTAATTCAACGAGTGAGTATTCCTACCTTGGCCAAGGCTAATTCTGCGCTTAATCATGGTGAAATTGGAATTGGCTCAAAATTTCATACCCAGCAGCAATTTGATCAGCAGTTATTTTTACCCACTACGCTACTAGCCGCAGATTCAGCCATAAGTGAAAAAAACTCTGCTATTCAATCATTCGCTGCGCTGCATGATTATCCATTAATACTTAAGCCAGATATTGGTTTGGTAGGAAAAGGGCTTATAAAAGTGATGGATGAGCAGGCAGCCCATGAGTCTGCTCATAAAATATCAGGAAACTATCTATTACAAAAATTTACTCCATTTACATTTGAGTGCGGTATTTTTTATACGCGTAAGTCGGGACAGCCAAAAATAACGGGTATTAACCAAAAACATTTCCCAAGTGTTATTGGTGATGGGAAAAGTAATTTACAACAATTAGCGCAACAACATTATCGTTATACGCATCACTGGTCGACATTTTTGCAGTATTTCGATTTGTCTAAAATCCCAATGTTAGGTGAAGAGGTATGCCTTTCCTTTATTGGTTCTCATACCATGGGGTGTAAATTTACGGATGATACTCATTGGTTAACTTCTGAGTTAGAGGCGAGAATTTTTAGTGTGTTTGAGAGTCAGCCTAATTTTAATTTTGGTCGATTGGATGTTAAAGCCGAAAGCAAGGACGCCATGCTGCGTGGTGAATTTGTGGTTATCGAAATTAACGGCGTATCATCCTTACCGACACATATGTTTGACCCTGATCATTCTTTATTCGAGGCCTATAAAATATTTTTTGAGCACGGTCGGTGTTTAGTGGACATTGCTAAAGAGCATAGACATGATGCTATGGATTTATTGCCATTAAATGAAATTTTAAAAAGAGTCAAAAACAATCAAAAACAGCTTGATGAGTTGCATATGGATCTGAAAAGCCAACAAAGTTAACAAATATCTACCCATACAAATGTCTTCTCTGTATCGATCTTTTGATACGATAGGGTTATTGAATTAATCGTCAATTAACATTCAGTTTTTAAAGGAAATAAAGATGAAGAAGTATTACAACACCCTGTTGCCCCAAGTGGTTGCATTAAGCGCTTTATTGACTGCATCTATAAGCGCTCAAGTAAATGCTAATGAATTAGAGCTTTCAATCAATGAAGAGTTTATTGATTTACGCTTTACCAGTAATTATGAGCAGGACTTCGCTGGAGAGTTTTCGTTCATGCATGCAGACTTTAATGATTTATCTGCCGATCAAGTTAGCTACCGATTCTTTACCAGTGATAGCGAAACAGGTCTTCAATTAGGTGCAAAAGCATTTTGGTTAGATGTTGAAGAAGAGGGTGGTTTTGGCATCGGATTAGGGCTGGGTGTTACACGTTCATTGTCAGAAAAAATGGATCTTGGACTGCAATTTCATTATGCACCCGATATCATTACTGGCGGTGATTTTGATAATGTACTCGAATACGATGTGCGATTGAATTTTCAAATGGTCGAAAACGGTTCATTCTTTATAGGTTATCGAAATATTGAAGCCGATAATGGAGAAGTTAATCTTGATGTTTATGATGATCCCTACTTCGGTTTGAAGTTTGAGTTTTAAAATGGGCCGGTAAACACAGTGATTACAAGTTAACATTGAAAAAAAATAATAGGTAAAATAATGAAATTAGAAACTAAGGCAATCCATTCAGGCTTTGATGATGATCCTACTACTCGTGCTGTAGCGGTACCTATTTATCAAACTACCTCTTATAGTTTTCGTGATACACAGCATGGTGCAGATCTTTTTGATTTAAAAGAGCCTGGTTATATTTATAGTCGTATCATGAATCCAACATTGGATGTGTTAGAGCAGCGTTTAGCCGATATGGAGGGTGGGATAGGCGCGCTTTGTATGGCTTCGGGCATGGCAGCAATTACTGCGAGCATACAAACCGTTGCCAGTGCGGGGGATAACATTGTGAGTGTGAGTGAGCTTTATGGCGGTACTTATAATTTATTTGCTCATACATTCCCGCAGCAAGGTATTAATGTGCGCATGGCATCAGGAAATGATATTGCTGCGTTAGAAAAATTAATTGACGATAAAACCAAAGCGATTTTTTGCGAGTCAATTGGTAATCCAGCAGGTAACATTGTTGATCTTGAAGCGCTTTCTACAATGGCACATAAATACGGTGTCCCCGTTATTGTAGACAACACTGTTGCTACTCCTTATTTGTGCCGACCGTTTGAATTCGGTGCCGATATTGTTGTTCATTCATTGACTAAATATATTGGCGGTCATGGTACGACGATTGGTGGCATTATTGTTGATTCAGGAAAATTTGATTGGAAAGACAATCCACGCTTCCCTCAATTTAATGAGCCAGACCCTTCTTATCACGGCGTGGTATATGCTGAAGCCTTAGGTGAGGCGGCTTATATTGGTCGTGCTAGAGTAGTGCCTTTGCGAAATATGGGCGCAGCTTTGTCTCCGTTTAATGCGTTTTTGGCGCTGCAAGGGTTAGAGACTTTAGCTTTGCGTATGGATAGACACGTAGAGAACGCGCAAAAAGTTGCTGAGTATCTTAAGAGTCATAAGCAATTAAGCTGGGTGAACTATGCTGGCTTAAGTGACAGCCCGTTTCATGATGTGGCGCAACGCATGGTGAATGGTAAGCCTTCAGCTATTTTAAGTTTTGGTATTAAAGGCGGTGCTGCAGCAGGCGTTAAATTTATTGATGCGTTAGGAATGATTAAGCGTTTAGTCAATATAGGCGATGCAAAAAGTTTAGCTTGTCACCCTGCCAGTACGACGCATCGTCAATTAAATGATGATGAGTTGGCGTCAGCAGGTGTGAGTAATGACCTTGTTCGTTTGTCGATTGGTATTGAACATATTGACGATATTATCGCTGATATAGAGCAGGCGTTAGAGCAAGCCATTATTTAACGGTTATATCGTTTCTATTTTAAGTTCAATCAATTAATCATTCTTTCTGCAACATTAGACAGGCTTCTGTTTGATGTTGCAGAAACGATCGTTCTTCGTCAATTTAAAAAAATTAATATGTACGCTATAAACGATGCTATTGGTAAAGTGGTAGCTTCGCTTTGTGATTCCGGTTTGCCTTTTTTATGGCTAGAATTTTTCGATTCTCTTTATTTCAACAGCAGTTAATTTTTATTTA
>CAXAHI010000020.1:0-28897 GCA_963968645.1 uncultured Gammaproteobacteria bacterium
AAAACTTAAAAAAATTACAAAACCCCTTAGCCACGCAAATACAATCTATAAAAAACGCGTCAGCTACCATTCCTATTTGTTATCTATCAAAAATTAAAGTAAATTATCAGCCATCACTGCCACCCACATCAAACAGCGCACATACCCCCTATGTTCCCAATAAAAGACGACAACCCACAAATCCACATCCCCTACGTCACCTACATAATAATCGCCCTCAACGCGCTAGCCTGGTTCATCCTGCAAGGCATGGGCAGCCATGGCACACTAGAACAATCGGTTTGTCAGTATGGCTTAATCCCCGCCGACCTCTTTGGCGCAATCTCATTTGAAGCCAGAGAATGGATATGCCCCGCCAATAGCGGCGTAGGTTGGACAGGTTTATTAAGCTCTATGTTTATGCACGGAAGCTGGATGCATATACTCGGTAACATGTGGTTTTTGTGGGTGTTTGGCGGCAATGTCGAAGACGCCATGGGCTCCCGTCGTTTTGCATTATTCTACTTAGCTTGCGGACTCTGCGCAGCAACGGCGCAGGTGTTAGCCGATACACATTCTCTGGTGCCTATGGTTGGCGCATCGGGCGCCATTGGCGGCGTGATGGGCGCATACATCATGCTTTACCCACGAGTAAAAGTGCACTTGCTGGTATTCTTATTTGTTTTTATTACAACCTTCCGTGTACCCGCGGTATTGATGTTGGCTTATTGGATACTCGTTCAGTTGGTCGGTGGTTTTGCATCGCTAGGCTCAACCGGGGGCGGTGTGGCATTTTGGGCGCACATAGGAGGCTTTGTTGCTGGGGCTGTTTTGGTGTGGGGGTTTAAAGACGATGAACTGCTAGCACAACATCCTTGTTATGGCTGGCGTAAGTTTTAACGAATAACATTGAGAATAAATTTATTCGGCTAGCTTTTGTTTTACCGTTGCAAGTTTTACACAGTTAACAAACACGGCCATGGCGCCTTCTACATCTGCTAATTCTGGATAAGACGGTGCAATACGAATGTTGTTATTTAGTGGGTCGTTGCCATTAGGGAAAGTGGCGCCCGCTGGCGTTAGTTTAACACCTGCTTCTGCAGCTAATGCTACAACGGCTTTTGCTAAACCTGGCTTGGTATCGAAAGAAACAAAATAACCACCTTCTGGATTACTCCACTCCCCCATGCCTGTGTTGGCAATATTGTTTTCTAAGCTATTGGCGACAGCCGCAAACTTAGGAGCAATTATTTCGGCATGTTGTGCCATATGCGCCGCAATACCCGCAGTGTCTTTTAAGAAGCGAACGTGGCGTAATTGGTTTAATTTATCAGAGCCGATAGACGCCATGCCAAAGTGTTTCGTAAAGCCTTTGATATTTGCTGCACTCGATGCAATGTAGCCAATACCAGCGCCGGCAAAAGTAATTTTTGATGTTGAACCAAACTGAAGCACTGAATCTAATGTGCCTAGCGCTTTCGCTTTTTCATCAATGTTAGCTAACACTGGCGCTGAATCACTTAGACTGTGAACGGCATAGGCGTTATCCCATAATACTAAAAAGTTATCACCGGCAATTTGACCAAGCGCGGCTAATCGCGAAACAGTTTCATCGTTATAAACTTCGCCGGTCGGATTTGAAAAGCGGGGCACACACCAGATACCTTTAATAGACGCGTCCGCTTTTACTAAGGCTTCGACTTGATCCATATCAGGACCATGACCTGTAAGCGCTACGGGAATCATTTCAATGCCCAGTTGAGCGCAGAGGCTAAAGTGTCTGTCATAGCCTGGGCTAGGGCAGAGTATTTTAGTTGTTAAGCCTGAAGCTTGTTCTTCATCACGCCATGAGGTGGCGTTTGCTTGAAGACCAAGGTGAAAGCTAAACCAGAGGCTGTAATGCATAAGGCTTAGGCTACTATTACCACCAACAAATACACGACTACTGCTGTCGCTATCGCTGACACCTAAAATAGAGCCGAATAGTTTTTTCGCTGCAGGTATGCCGTCGAGTACGCCGTAATTGCGTAAGTCCGTGCCAGTATCATCATGGGTGCTATCGCCCAGAATGTTATTGAGGGGGTTGGACAGGTCGAGCTGAGCGGTTGAGGGCTTGCCTCGGGTAAGATCCAATTGCACATTCTGATCAATAAAGTGTTTGTGCTGTTGTTCTAGTTCAGCCAGAGTAGTTTGTAGCTCGGCAGGCGTTGCTTGATCGATATGCAAGGAGTGTCTCCGCAAAAATAGTAATAATTGTTTTTTTAGGATATCTGTTTTTCAATAATGACAAGATTATACCGTCAGAGTGGTTAAAGGGTGAATATCACTTGGAGTTATCTGGTCATATTTAACGTCAATTTTTCGCAATGATATAAATGCCTTGCCACGGGGCTACTTCTACGGGGCTGCTTTCACAGGCTGCCACCACGAGACCACTAATCGCTGATTTGGCTAAACTCACCGATTAGCGCCTCTATACGATCAAGTGCTGATCGTGAGGCATCAATAATCTGAAAGCCTGCCCAATAGCGCTCACCTTCAGCTTCTACTCGGCTCCATAGGCAGTCGGTGCCAAGATCGACTTGTTTATGACCACTCATGGCATCGGGCAGTAACAAACTAATGGGATAGATACGGTTGCTTTCGATAAGCGTATCACTCATCAGCATAAATCCTTCCGTCGTAATGTTGACTAAAGCGCCCATTATTTTATGAGTATTAATGTTAATGGCAGAAATGGGTTTATGCAGTTGAACACGTTGTTGTTGGCGTCGTGTTTGCAATTCTATAGAGCTCGCTGTGTGTAATGGTGAAGTCATGACAATTTCTCATATTAAGTATATTCGTTAGGCTGTTTGAGCTTTAAGACGTAAGCGATCAACAACCGTTTCTAGCATGCGCTCAAAAAAAGGTTTCTGAAGACGTGTGTCGCTGACGGTTATCGAGCCTTTACTCATTCCCAATGCAATTTCGTTAGCGCTCACAATGGCGACTTGCTGCCCCATTGAATTTGATAGCATGCAGTTTTGTGTTTTTTGGTTGTACCAGGTTAATTTTAAACGGCGTAAGGGTTCGTCGCTTTTTGGCCAGTTTAGCCAGGTCCCAAAATCCATAGATAAAACATTGGCTATAGCACTCTCGCTAGCACTCTCGCTAGCGCGCTCAGTCGCCGAAATAAAAGTTTTTTCTATTGTTGTTTCATTTTTTTCTTGAGTAACGTTTTTTGGATGGCTTGCTTCTAAAGATGAGCTTTGCGGGTTTTGTAAATGAGATTCGGTGACATTCGGTGGCCGATTTTTTAGAACTGATTGCTCGGTATTCTGTGAGCTATTCATATGCGATTTTTTTTCTACAGTGTCAGAGTTTTTTTGTACATCGTAAATATTTTCTGTAGCTAACTGGCTACACATTTCCAAGCTGCTAAGGTGTTGTTGTATTTCATTGGCATCAAGGCCTACGCAGCTTAAGCCATATTTTAACTTTTCATTTATTGCGCTACGCAAGTTATTAGCTTGGTTTTTTTCTTCGTTATTGATTTTGGGTTCAATATACCAGAGTAGTTCGTCAATAAAGTTAACCGCCTCTATCCACTGTGTGCTTTCATCGCCATGCCGTAGTAATGTGTAAGCTAAAAATGCGCTCCAAGGATTTTTTATTAGCTGCAAAATAGGTTTCGGTAGCGCTTCATCGCATAGCTTTCCATTAATTAAGGTCGTAACTTTTTCACGACCCGATTCGAGCGCTTCTTTTCCTCTAACGACTTGAATGCTGCGTTTTTCAGTTATGCTGGCTTGGCGTTCGATTTTATCTATATAGGTATTAAATTCTGTTGCGACATGACTAAATATTTGATTGCTATTATCGTTATCAAAGTCTGTAATAATTTTTTTCACGACGCTTTGCATATGCTGATAAATATTATTTTCTGTTGAAGTATCATCCGTTATCCAGTTTTCACCGGCTGTAATTAATTTATTAACCAGCTGTCTTGCGTCGTGTTTAGGGTTACTTAAAAACGTTTCATCAAGTAGTGCGAGCTTAAGTAGTGGTGTGTGCAAATGGCTGAGTAGTGACTTCACTGAATCATGCAAACCATCATCATTAAGAATATGTTCAAATAAAATTCCGACACATTCTATGGCTTGTTGCTGGCTTGTATTTGCGTTGGTATTCGTGAGGGCTGGGGCTGGCTCGGCAGTTATAGATGCGCTAGTAAAGCGCATGAGTTGCTGCGATTGTATGGCGCTAAGTTCGGCAATTAATCGTTCAACCGAAATGCTTGGTTGGTGATGATTGTTTGCTGCCGGTTGCGCGTTAAGGATTGATCGCATCACTTCGAAAAGTTCGCTTTGTCGATTTTCAGAATCTTTGATAGCGGCGTTATCGCTTTTACGGCGCTTGGGTGCAATGGCGCGATCAGTCCGATGATGGTAGCGGAGGTTAGGCAATACATTACGATTGACCAAGTGCAAATTGACTTCGGCATAAATATTGGCGAGATGCTTGATAAAATAGCGATCAAATAATTTTAATAAAATTAAACGGCTTTGTAGATCGAGTGATAACTTATCAATGCAGGCCATAAAATTATTACAAAGTACTTGTGGTGCAAACGGATTGTTTTCTGCTGTTAGTTTAATGCCGTTATTTAAAAGAGCTAAGCGTTGGCCTAGTGCAAATAAGGCCTCGGCGTAATCGGCTTCTGCTCGATGGCTCATACTCGAGAGTGCAACTTTGAGCTCCATTTCATCGTTGTCTAGCAGGCTTAAAATATTGCCACTGCTGTCGATACGCTTTTTATTGGCTTGAGCTTGGGCGCTTGGGGTAATCAATACGGCAAAAAGCGCTGAGAGTGTTCTCTCAAATTGTGTCGTGAGCGTTTTTTGTTCGGCCTCAATCATCTTCTGAACGTCAAAGTATCGCTGCTGCGTTTCGTTGTCATTGGCTTGCTCAGCTTGCTGAAAAAGGTACTCGCTCGCTGCATTAATAAGAATGCTTAGCTGGCTTTGGCAAAACTCACGTAAGCGAGAGTGGCAGTCGATAAGTGTCTGGCGTGAATCGTTGATCATTATCTCCTCCGATAATGGAGTGCTGGATGGCGAATGCATATCAATAAAAAGTGGCTGGTATAAGTTGATTTTGATGATGAATCTGATTTTGAGTATAGGAGTGATTAATTAATCGAATTGCAAATTCTTTCCTGAAGCTGACATTCTGCGATGCTGTCTTCAAAAACGTGCTTGATATCACGTAAATAGTGAGTCACCACTTCGGCTTTAGCGCCTACTAACATCTTGTTTCAGCTTTGCGCTATAAAGGCTATACAAGTGGTTACAATTCGTTATAAAAGAAGGGCTTTTATTATATAACTCAAGGGGTTAAGATGCGCTGCCTGAAAGTTTGAATGGCGTAAAAAAGACTCTTAAATACTCTTAAACATTTTAGAAAGGCATCGAAAAGGGATAAGTATCGAGCCTACGTTTAACGTGTAGATAAGCATCAAAAATTTTACATTCAGCACTACCATTAGGGGATTCACTATCAATATTAAACAGATGACGGACGATGGATTGCCGTACCCTGAGTTTCTGCTCGAGCATATTACTAATGAGTGGTCAGGCGTTAATGTGCCACTGATAGATCCAGATGTTTGTCTTAAGGTCGATTCCAGTCTTTCTTATTGTGGCTGTGTTGTGCCAAGCATGCAGTTGCGCCAATTCGTTTATCTTTATCAGCAATCTCATGATTTCGATTATGAAACTATCGCTATCTTAACGCGTATTGCTGAAGGCTCAGCCGACAATGCTTCTATCTGGGATGATTTGGTCGCGCTTGAGTTTCAGCGTGATTGTGGCCTGTCGAGAGATCACTACCTAGCCGAATTATTAGCTGTAGCCGAACGCGTTGAAGCCGAAGCCTCTCTTTTTGAAGAGTTATTAAGCGCTTAACTCTTTTTGTATTCAGCTTTTGTCTAACGTTTCGACCTTGAAGCCTTGTTTAAACTCTCTAGCTAGCGTGCTTTATTAGCATGCTAGCTTTCTGTCTTCTGCAATCTGTTTGTCTAAATGCCGTGCCAGCCAGCCGAAGAGTGCCTGTAATTGACCGAGAATGATCGTTTTGTTTATGCTTTGACGGTAAATGCCTCGTTTTGCGCTCAGTGAACTTAGCTTTTAGATATGAGCTGGATAAGCTGATTTGTACTTAAGCAGCACCGAAGTACTTACGAAGTAGGGCTGAAATAGCCTCGAAATAGCGCTAAAAATCGCTTAACAGAGATTATATCTTGCTATTTACCCGCGCTTTCCATAGACTTCGCGCTCTTTTTTCGCCTTACGACTGTTTGTAGGGCTTAACTCCTTGTTTTACTGCAAGACAATCGACTGGCAAGTCGACGGTATTTGCAGAAAGCATAATCCCATAGGGAGCACATAATGCGACATTACGAAATCGTGTTCATGGTTCATCCGGACCAGAGCGAGCAAGTCCCAGGTATGATCGAAAGATATACTGCGGCTATTAATAAAGATGGCGGATCAGTTCATCGCCTAGAAGATTGGGGACGACGTCAGTTGGCCTATCCAATCAACAAAATCCATAAAGCGCACTACGTTTTGATGAATGTCGAAACTACCCAGCCTGCGTTGGAAGAATTGACGACTAACTTCAAATACAATGATGCTGTGATTCGTAACTTAGTCATCCGCACCGACGCGCCTGTAACAGACGAGTCATCTATCATGAAAGCGGAATCTGAGCAGCGTGAGCGTAAAGCTCGCTACGATGCTCGCTCTGCAACTGAAACTGCTAAAGCGCCAGAGAAAAAAGCAGAAGAAGCTACCAGTGATAGTTCAGCGAATGCCGAGTCAAAAAGCTCGGGCGATACCGCAGCCGAATAATTCGGCTACAGCAGATTAAGTAATAGGAGAACATCATGGCTCGTTTTTTTCGCCGTAGAAAATTTTGTCGCTTCACCGCCGAAGGCGTTGATTACATCGATTACAAAGACCTCGATGTATTAAAAGAATATATTTCAGAAACAGGAAAGATTGTTCCTAGTCGTATTACTGGAACAAAAGCAAAGTACCAGCGTCAGTTGGCAACCGCTATTAAGCGCGCGCGCTACTTAGCGTTAGTGCCTTATACGGATAGCCATAAGTAATTAAAAAGGTTATTGCTTCGTCATGATGCTATTAGTGACGTTATTAACTTTGTTGCTCGCTTGGCTGGGTTCTGCCGCAGTTGCCATGGCAATTTTGCGCAGAGGTTTGCAGGCTTCGGCGAATGTTTTTTTATTCGTATTGTTGCTTGCCGCCGCTTGGGCTTACACCGGTAATATCGTTCCGCTCAGTACGCTACTTTGTAGTAGTGCATTGGCGGTGGCATTAAGAGCCACCAGTAGTTGGAGCATGGTAATAACGCTTACCCCCTTAGTTATTATTATTTGGGCTGGTGCGTTATTAGTTTTTGCTAGCGATTATGTCGCTCTACTCATGGTTTATGCAGAGCAAGGCTTAGAAGTATTTAAACAGCAGCTAGAATTAGCTGCCGCTAATGGTGGTAATCCAGAACGCGCTGAGCAAATGTTAGCGCAAATGCCGCCATTAACAGCAGAACATTTGCTGGGTAACTTAGCGTTTATGCAAATGTTACTGACATTGATAAGTTTGTTTACTGCACGTTGGTGGCAAGCCAAGCTGTATAACCCCGGTGGTTTTCAGCAAGAGTTTTATCAATTACGTTTAAGCCGCGCTAACATCTTAGTGTTAGTGGCTGGATTGGTTTTGTTCTCAAGTATTGAGGGCTATCATCAATGGGCATGGTTGTTTGCAATACCGATAATTATTGTGGGTATTGCATTGGTTCACGCTTTAGTGGCCTTGAAACAATTAAGCCGACATTGGTTGTTTGGATTTTATGTAATGTTTATTACATTCGCACCTGTAGTGCCGCTGCTAATGATGGCTGTTATAGCCGATAGCGCACTGGATTTTAGATTGCGATTGACTAAATATATGAGTTAGTTTGAAAAAGTTAAGATAAAAGCAGGTTGTTTGTGTCTTCACCGTTTGCGATTTTTTTTTACAGAACAGTGATGAACGACAGTCAGACATCAAAACAGATACAGTTAGATTATTGATAGAGGTTAGTGCTATGGAAGTTATTCTTCTGGAGAAAGTTGCCAAGTTAGGTAGTTTAGGAGATAAGGTCAATGTTAAGTCAGGTTTTGGCCGAAACTTTTTAATCCCTTATGGTAAAGCGGTTCCTGCGACAGAAAAAAGTGTTGCTGAATTTGAATTACGTCGTGCTGAATTACAAGCCGCTGCTGACGAAGCTTTAGCTGCTGCGCAAGCACGTGCTGGTCTTATGGCTGAGCTAGCGATTACTATCGAAGCGAATGCTGGTGATGAAGGTAAGCTGTTTGGCTCAATCGGCACTAAAGATGTTGCTGATGCGATTACTGCTGCTGGTCATGCTGTTTCAAAATCAGAAGTACGTATGCCTAATGGCGTGATTCGTGAAGTGGGTGTTGTTGAAATTACTCTTCAATTCCACGGTGACGTAAGCACTGTTGTTAGCATTTCGGTTGTTCCTGAAGCTGAATAAGCGTTTAGCTATTATTAATAGTTAATAGCTCGCTAAGTAAGTAGGAAGCTAAGTAAGTAAAAAGCTAAGAAAAAGATAGTTGGCTGATCGCAAATATGCGTCAGCAAAAAAGCGTTGTTCCTTTTAGGTTCAGCGCTTTTTTTTACAACACTTATTGATGCTTTTTCATTCATTTTTTTGATTCCTCTCTCGCTAATTATTAATTTTAATGATAGTGAGACCGTCAATTACTGATTTTAATGCCTCTCTCAGGTATCATCCCACTTCACTTTAACGCCCCTATTTATCATCGTCATAATGAGTAGAATTCAAACACGTGTCTGAGTCGAATTTTCCCAATGAACCGCCCATAATTGATGCCGATTATTCGGATCAAGAAGCTATGTCGTTAGCTAATAACGAGATGCTTACTGATTACCCTGAGGCGCCAAGAGCTGACTTCTCTGCTGATATGGTCAGTTTAAAAACCCTGCCGCATTCACTTGAGGCAGAGCGTTCATTACTGGGCGGCATTATGCTGTCAGAAACAGCCTGGGATGCAGTGGCTGAATTAGTGACACCTAGCGATTTTTACTATGGTAAGCACGGTCATATTTTTACTGAGATGGCGCGCTTAGCTGAAGCTGCCGAGCCGCTTGATGTTATTACCTTGGCAGAGGCTTTACAAAAGCGCGCTTTGCTTGAGGCCTCTGGTGGCTTAATTTATTTAGCTGACTTAGCAAAGAGCACGCCATCGGCTGCCAATATTCGCGCCTATGCCAATATTGTTCATGACCGAGCAACACTTCGTCGTATTATTAATACAGCTACCTCGATACAAGATACGGCATTTAATCCCGATGGCCGCGACGCAGGTGATGTGTTAGATAGCGCTGAGCGTTTGATAATGCAGATTGGTGAGCAGGGACCAAAATCGGGTGGGCCTATTGGTGTTAATGTTTTACTTAAAGACGCCTTAGGTAAAATTGATGAGCTGTTTAATAGTAAGGGCTCTATTACTGGATTAACCACCGGCTATAAAGATTTAGATAGTAAGACTTCAGGTTTGCAGCCCTCGGATTTAATTATTGTTGCTGGCCGACCTTCTATGGGTAAAACCAGTTTCGCGATGAACTTGGTAGAAAACGCAATATTAGCCGACTCTAAACCCATACTTGTTTTCAGTATGGAGATGCCAGCCGGTTCATTGATGATGAGACTATTATCGTCGGTGGGTAAGATAGACCAAACGCGAGTGCGTAATGGCCAGCTAGAAGAAGAAGACTGGGCAAAATTAAGTGCCGCCATGCAACAATTAAAAGATAAGCCGTTATTAATTGATGATACGCCAGCGTTAACGCCTACAGAAATTCGTTCGCGCGCACGAAAAGTACTGCGCGAGCAAGGTAGCTTGGGCATGATCATGATCGATTACCTTCAGTTGATGCAAGTCGCTGGCAGCAGTGAAGGTCGAACCGCAGAGATCAGTGAGATTTCGCGCTCGCTAAAAAGTATTGCTAAAGAATTTAATTGTCCTGTTATTGCCTTGTCACAGCTAAACCGAAGTCTTGAGCAGCGACCGAATAAACGACCGGTCATGTCAGATTTGCGTGAATCGGGCGCCATCGAGCAAGACGCCGATGTCATTATGTTTATTTATCGTGACGAAGTGTATAACGAAGAATCACCCGATAAAGGCACCGCCGAAATTATTATTGGTAAGCAGCGTAATGGACCTATAGGCACATCACGACTTGCCTTTGTTGGACAATTTACGCGCTTTGAAAATCTTGCGCACAGTGATTATAGTGATGACTATGAGTAGAGATGGATGGAACTGGCGCCAATTAGGAGCAGTATTGATTAATGGTGATGGCGTTAAATGTTAGTCACTAGCAACAATTATTTTATCGGCTTAATCGGCTGATCAACCATCTGAATTTCTATGCTTGAACAAGCTTATCGTATTTCACGATTACTCTCTTCGGCTGTTTATCCTGACCGACATCACGTTGATGGTGGCTTGCCTTTGTACGTTATCGAAAACCCGCTTGGCCGCATGGTTATTTGTGAGCAAGGCGCGCAAGTGCTGTCGTTTATTCCTGCGGAAAAAAAAGATTTACTGTGGCTTTCTCCCTTAGCAGAGTTTTGTTTAGGAAAACCGGTGCGTGGCGGCATTCCTATTTGCTTACCATGGTTTGGTGTTGATTTTCGAAATAAAGAAAATCCGAATCATGGTTTTGCGCGCAATGTAAATTGGCAGTTAGCAGGAATAAGCGATGCCGATGATTCACAGCAAGGCGCTTGCACACGTATTGAATTTACACTTGATCAATATCAACAACAGCCGCACGCTTTATTTTCTTATCCCTTTAGAGCGAAGCTTGTTTTTTTAATGGGCGATAGTCTCAGTATTCAATTGCAGCTAAGTAACACTGGTAGTGAAACAATGCCGTTAACATGGGCATTGCATAGCTATCATCCTGTTGCCGATATAGCGTTAGCACGTATTTCTGGTCTGGATGGTTGTGAGTATCTCGATAATACTAGCGGGCTTAAGCGTAGCACTCAAAACGGCGATGTAGAATTTAATGGCGAAGTTGATAGTGTCTATATTGACGCCGGTGATGAGCAAAGCATTACCTCGACTTCGCAAAACAATGATGGCATCGCTATTATAGCAAGTGGTTGTGCCAGTGCGGTTGTATGGAATCCTGGTGAAGAGAAGGCGGCGCTGTTAAAGACGGTAGGGGTAGAAAACCGTAAGCACTTTGTCTGTTTGGAGCGGGGGAGTGTTTGTGATAATGAAGTTATGCTGGCACCTAATGAAACCCATAGCGCATCTTTACAAATCAAGCTGCTCTCGTAAGGCTTTTAATTTTTCTTTTTGAACCTCTGGTTCCAGCGGTTCTTGTTTTTTCTTCGTTAACGCTTTGGCTACTGGCAAATCTAATTTCTCGCCACGCTTTACGCGCTCAAGTAATAATAAAAAATTGCGTTCAAACACAGGGAAAACTTGTACTTCTGGTTGGCTGCTAAGAAAAAACCAATCGGTAGCTTTTCCGGCTAAGTACACAATAGGGTGTGACCATGAAACATTTTGACGGGGCTCACGTGATAAGCAGGCTTCGATATAAGCCGCTTTTGCATCAGGAATACCCGCTGTTATAGCGGCATCGCAATACTCGCGAATACTATGCGGTGTCGGTAAAAAAGTATTATCACAAATTGCCCGTCTACCCGCAGCCGCAATATGTCGCGGTTTAAAATCTACTAATAGGCGCAGCCATAATTGCTTAGCCATCGATAACGATTGATGGTCAGGAAAGGCTTTATGAAATTGATTATGGTAGGCCAGTTCTAATTCAGTAAACAAATGATTAATCGCTTCGACATGTGCTTCGGTCGGCTTAGCGGTTGATGCTTCAGAACCATTCACCCCTGCGGCTATTGACGCATTACTGGGTAAGTGAATATCGGATACATGTTTTGCCATGATTTGTTTGCTCTTTATCGGTAGCCAATTACTTAATTAAGTCAGCTGCCCAGCTTCTATCGGTGAGTCGTTCAAAGGTATCACCTTTGGCGCCGGCGTTATTGTCATTGCGTCGCGCCCAGCGATATTTTACATGTTGTAAAAATTTGGTATTCCATGAATGATGCAGTTCATTTTTGTCACGCCAAAAAAGCACAAATTCAGGAATTAAGTTTCTCGCAAATTGGCTGTCGATATTCGCAATAGTCAATACATCAAAAACTTCATGATCTGGTTTCCACTGTTCAGTAATGGGTCGTGGTTCAGTGTCGTGTTTTAGCGTGTGCGTAAAACGTGCCCATTGGCGTTTTACATGGTTAACAAATTTTGAGTTCCATGTGTTCTGTGCTTCTTTACGCTCTTGCCAATATAAAATAAATTCAGCCACAGCATCATCAATAAAATTACGGTTAATGCCCATGCGTTCCAAAATTTCAACCGCATCGGGACTCGGCTGCCATTGTTTGGCAATCGGTGTTTGGTGCTTGGCTGGCTTGACTAGTTTTGCAGCCGCTTCTTGTAAATGGTGTTGATGGGTTTGCCAGCGTCGCGATACATGTTGTAAAAATTTACTCGACCAAGCATGCGAGGCTTCGTTGCGTTCACGCCAATAAAAAACAAACTCGTCAATATTCGCTTCGACAAATTTTAGATCAATACCTTGTTGGTTTAGCTGATCAAGAATAGCGCGATCGGGACGCCAGTTAGCCGAGATACGTTGAGCGCCAAGAGAGGCCGGTTGAGTGGCTTGGCTGGCTGGCTGATTTTGATAACGCACTTGTTGGTTAATGGTTAATTCGAGTGTTTGATTTTCATCTTTGGGCATGGTTTTGACTAACACCATACCTAAGTCAACTAAGTTGTTCAGAATGCGTCGCAGTGCAGCGGTCGTCCAGAAGGGCAGTTGCTGATTCAGTGTGCTGAGTTGCGTTGTTGTCCAGTGATAGCCATCACGTGTTTCACCCATGCCTAGCGCTAATACCGCTTCAAGATGCTGGAGTAAAATCGCCTCTTCGAGACCAATCGATGCAGCCAGTGATGGCGAAACGATGACGGGGCGCTCTGGGATAAGGGATTCGCTCATAATTGATTCAGTTAAGATGGCGCTACAAAAAGTTGCTGGTAATTCGGTCGACTATTGTAGGGCTTTGACGTAACAATCGCCACTGAACTCTTTTGAAATATAGCGCGAGATAGTTAAAATTATTCTCTGCTAAAGTTGATAGTGCTGATAAACTGGCGCTCTCATTAAAGGACAGTTTTTTTATGGCAAAAGCCAAATCAGCCTTCGTTTGCACCGACTGTGGCTCAGATTATACCAAGTGGCAAGGGCAATGCACCGATTGTGGTGTATGGAATACCTTGTCGGAAATCCGTTTAAGCACGGCAACTCAGCGCGGTGAGCGCTTGGTAGGCTATTCCGGTAGTGGCAGTGAAGTGCAAACCTTATCATCCATTGATCTCAGTAGCTTGCCTAGACAAAGCACGGGCTTGGCTGAATTTGATCGCGTATTGGGTGGCGGCTTAGTGGCTGGCTCGGCGGTGTTAATTGGCGGTAACCCAGGGGCGGGTAAAAGCACGGTCTTGTTACAGGTTATGTGCGAGCTAGCGAAGAAGCAAACAGCGTTGTATGTGACCGGCGAAGAATCACTGCAACAAGTGGCTATGCGTGCAAACCGTTTAGGCTTGCCGGCCGATAAACTGCAAATGGCCTCTGAAACTAATATCGAATCCATTATTGCTATTGCTCAAAAAATTCAGCCACGTGTCATGGTGGTTGATTCTATTCAAGTAATGCATACCAGTGATTTACAGTCTGCGCCGGGTGGCGTATCTCAGGTGCGTGAATGCGCCGCTTATTTAACCCGTTATGCCAAGCAGTCTAATACTATTGTTTTCTTGGTAGGCCATGTTACAAAAGATGGCAGTTTGGCTGGACCTAAAGTATTAGAACATATGATTGATTGTTCTATTTTGCTGGAAGGTTCATCCGATAGTCGCTACCGAACTTTACGAGGTCAAAAAAATCGCTTTGGCGCAGTGAATGAACTTGGCGTTTTTGCGATGACCGAGCAAGGTTTAAAAGAAGTTAAAAATCCTTCGGCGATTTTCTTAAGTCGTGCCGAAGAAGATGCCCCGGGCAGTATAGTGATGGTGTTATGGGAAGGTACGCGGCCATTGCTAGTTGAGATTCAAGCCTTGGTTGATGATACCCAATTAAATAATCCGCGGCGAGTAGCTGTAGGTCTGGATCAAAATCGTTTGTCTATGTTGTTAGCGGTATTGCATCGCCATGGCGGGCTTGCTGTAGGTGGCTCCGATGTTTTTGTTAATGCAGTGGGTGGCGTTAAAGTGTTAGAGACCGGTGTTGATTTAGCTTTGTTGTTAGCGGTGGTGTCGAGCTTTCGTGATCGCTGTTTGCCTCGTGATTTAGTAGTGTTTGGTGAGGTGGGTTTGTCTGGCGAAATTCGTCCTGTGCCAAGTGGTCAAGAGCGCATTCAAGAAGCGGCTAAGCATGGATTTAAAAAAGCGATTGTGCCTAAGGCGAATATGCCTAAAAAGAAAATTCCTGGCATGGAAGTGACTGGCGTTAATAAATTAGAAGACGCACTCGCATTGTTATAAACGGTGCGCCTTCTTGTAGAGCTTACTGCAATTTTTTGTAGCGCATACGTTTAGGTGATGCGTTGCTGCCTTTTCTAGCAAGAAAATCAGCATGATATTCCGTGTAGTTACCTTCAAAGAATACTGCTTCAGAATCGCCTTCATACGCTAGTATATGTGTGGCAACACGATCCAAGAACCAACGGTCATGCGAGATAATCATTGCGCAACCCGGAAAATCTAACAAGGCTTCTTCTAGCGCTCGTAAGGTTTCTACATCCAAATCATTCGACGGCTCATCTAACAGTAAAACATTACCGCCTTGTTTAAGTGTAGTAGCAAGTTGTAATCGGCCGCGTTCACCACCTGAGAGCTCACCAACTTTTTTCTGCTGATCGGTGCCTTTAAAATTAAAGCGACCAATGTAAGCGCGAGAAGACACTTCATAGCCACCAATTTGAATCAGTTCATTGCCGTTTGAAACTGATTGCCAAACGCTAACATCATCTTGCATTTCATCACGTAGCTGTTCTACATAAGCAATATCAACAGTTTCGCCAATTTTTATTTCGCCGCTATCCGGTTGTTCTTCACCGGTAATCATTCTGAATAATGTTGATTTACCTGCGCCATTACCACCGATAATACCGACGATAGCGCCTTTAGGAACCGATAAGCTTAAGTTATTTATTAGCGTGCGGTCACCGTAGGATTTTGTGACGTTCTTCAGTTCAATCACTGAATCGCCAAGTCTTTGACCGGGTGGAATATAAATTTCATTGGTTTCGCTGCGGCTTTGAAATTCTTGCGAACTTAATTCGTCAAAGCGCTGGAGTCTTGCTTTGCTTTTAGCATGACGACCTTTAGCGTTAGAGCGAACCCATTCCAATTCGGCCTTAATGGTTTTTTGGCGAGAAGCTTCTTGTTTGTCTTCACCGGCGAGACGTTGTTCTTTTTGTTCTAACCAGTTGGTGTAGTTGCCTTCGTAAGGAATGCCTCGACCACGATCCAGTTCTAAAATCCAACCCGCGGCGTTATCTAAAAAGTAGCGATCATGCGTAATGGCAACTACAGTGCCGGCATAGTCTTCTAAGAATTGCTCTAACCAATGGACACTCTCGGCATCTAAATGGTTAGTGGGCTCATCGAGTAATAACATATCAGGATTCGAAAGTAGCAATCGGCATAGCGCTACACGACGTCGTTCACCGCCTGATAGCTTACTGACATCGGCATCCCAAGGTGGCAGACGAAGTGCATCGGCGGCGATTTCGAGTTTATGGTCGAGATTATGAGCGTCACCTGCTTGTAAGAGATTTTCTAAACGCTGCTGTTCTTTGGCCAGCGCATCAAAGTCGGCATCAGGTTCGGCGTAAGCGTTATAAATAGCATCGAGTTTTTGCTGCGCTTCGGCTATTTCACCGAGTCCGTCTTCAACATTACCGCGTACATCTTTGGTTTCATCGAGCTTGGGCTCCTGCGGTAAGTAGCCAATATTCAAATCTGGCTGTGGTCGAGCTTCGCCTAAGTAGTCAGTATCGAGGCCGGCCATAATTTTAAGCAGGCTCGATTTACCCGAGCCATTAAGGCCTAACACACCGATTTTGGCGCCGGGAAAAAAGGATAATGAGATATCTTTGAGGATTTCGCGTTTAGGCGGTACGATTTTGCCGACGCGGTTCATGGTGAAAACGTATTGGGCCATGGATAATTTCCAAGTTGACTAGGATATTCGACCTTAATGGGGGCCGCTCAATTGTTAAAATGTGGTGAATCAATTGATAAATATAGCGAAGGCTAATCAACGATTCAACAGTATGGCATTAGTATACCCGAGAGTTTCCTAAAAGGTGACTGCTATGAAGAGCGGAGTTGAAATAAATAATTATTAAATTCAATAAGTTGAGTGATATTTAGTGTTTATATCCATTCTATTTACAAGCGGATAATAGTCAGTTAAAAATGCCCCATAAAAGGATCACTGTAACTTGTTATCAGTGCATATAAGTGGCCTCTTAATGTAGAATACGCGCTCCTTTCGTAGCAGCCTTTTCGTCGTTTTTGTATTGGTTGAATAAGCGACGTAGCGAGTAGGTGGGCTGAATAAAAGACAGGTACTCTCATTCGAAATAGAGTTTATTTGTCTAAAAAATAGTCAATCCTAACTTTGGTACTCAAATTTAGGGTGTTTTGTCTATTTTTGCTTTTATTCAGTGGGCCAAGCCTTCTGTGCTACGTATTGGTATAGGCGTTAGTTTATTTCTTATTTTAAGTTTTGGAGTGGTTTAATGTTTGATAAAAGCATGACAGTGGCAGGTTTTGACGACGAATTACAAGCAGCGATTGCTTCAGAAGAGCAGCGCCAAGAAGATCATATTGAGCTAATTGCCTCAGAAAATTATTGTAGCCCTCGAGTAATGGAAGCGCAGGGTACCAAACTGACCAATAAATATGCCGAGGGTTATTCGGGTAAGCGCTATTACGGCGGTTGTGAGTTTGTTGATTTGGCTGAAGATTTAGCCGTTGAGCGCGCTAAAAAGTTATTTGGTGCCGATTATGCCAATGTGCAGCCGCATTCTGGCTCGCAAGCGAACAGTGCTGTTTACTTAGCATTGTTAAGCGGAGGCGATACTGTATTAGGTATGAGCTTAGATGCTGGCGGTCACTTAACGCACGGTGCTAAGCCAAACTTCTCAGGAAAAATATATAACGCCGTGCAGTATGGTTTAAATGCTGAAACCGGTGAAATTGATTACGAGCAAGTTGAAGCGTTAGCGTTAGAGCATAAGCCAAAAATGATTGTGGCTGGTTTTTCTGCTTACTCGGGTATTGTTGATTGGGCGCGTTTCCGTGAAATCGCAGACAAGGTTGATGCTTATTTGTTGGTTGATATGGCTCACGTTGCTGGTCTAGTAGCTGCAGGCGTTTACCCTAACCCAGTGCCTTATGCCGATGTTGTTACTTCAACCACGCATAAGACATTACGCGGCCCACGTGGTGGCATTATTTTAGCTAAGGCTAATCCTGCATTAGAGAAAAAGTTTAACTCTGCTGTTTTCCCTGGTGGTCAAGGTGGCCCGTTGATGCATGTTATTGCAGCAAAAGCGGTAAGCTTTAAAGAAGCGATGGAAGATGACTTTAAAGTGTACCAGCAGCAAGTGGTTGTGAATGCAAAAGCCATGGCGAATACCTTTATTGAGCGAGGCATTAAAATTGTTTCTGGTGGTACGCATAACCATTTAATGTTGGTTGATTTAATTGGTAAAGAGTATACCGGTACCGATGCTGATGCGGCATTAGGTGCAGCTCACATTACGGTAAATAAAAATGCGGTACCTAATGATCCTCGTTCACCTTTTGTGACCAGTGGTTTACGTGTTGGTACGCCAGCCGTAACAACTCGCGGTTTTAAAGAAGAAGAAGTGATTCAGTTAACGCATTGGATGTGTGACATTTTAGCTGATGTGAATGATCAAGCAGTGATTGATCGTGTACGCGGTCAAGTGTCTGAATTGTGTAAACGTTTTCCTGTTTATGCTGATTAATTTTATTTCAATTAATCATGATAGCTTAGCCGAATCAAGACGAGTTAATTAAGTATGCGCTGTCCCTTTTGTTCAGAAGAAGATACTAAAGTGATTGACTCTCGGCTAGTTGCCGAGGGTGAGCAAATTCGTCGTCGTCGTGAGTGCCAAACGTGTACTGAGCGTTATACGACTTATGAAACGGCTGAGCTATTACTGCCTAAAATTATTAAACAAAATGATGTACGCCAGCCTTTTGATGAAAGCAAATTGCGTGGTGGCATTTTGCGTGCGTTAGAAAAGCGGCCTGTCAGTGTTGAGCAAATTGAAGCAGCCGTTAGTCATATTAAGCATGAGTTAATGGCTACCGGTGAGAGAGAAGTGAGTGCTATTCGCGTTGGTGAGGCAGTAATGCTTCATCTGCGTCAGCTCGATCATGTCGCCTATGTTCGCTTTGCTTCGGTGTATCGTAGTTTTCAAGATCTTAACGAGTTTCGTGAAGAGATTGATAAATTATCTGCTGAAGGCGGATCAGAAAAAAGTGCGGAACCCAGTGTCGATTAAATCGATATTTTCTATTGCTGATCGGCAGTTTATGGCCGAGGCGATTCAGTTAGCGCGTCGCGGACTTTCTACAGTGACACCTAATCCCTGTGTTGGCTGCGTGCTCGTAAAAGATGAAAAAATTGTTGGTCGTGGTTGGCATATGAAAGCTGGCGATGCGCATGCAGAAGTGAATGCGATTACTGACGCTGGTGACAATGCAAAAGGCGCAACGGCTTATATAAGTTTAGAGCCTTGTAGCTTTATAGGAAAAACCGGTGCTTGCACTAATGCATTGCAAGCGGCAGGAATCGTTCGAGTTGTTTCTGCCATGCAAGATCCTAATCCCAGCGTGTCTGGTCAAGGTAATGCTTTATTGCGTGCGGCTGGTTTAGACGTTAGTGAAGGCTTAATGGCGGAACAAGCGGCAACACTTAACCGTGGGTTTATTAAACGCATGCAAAAGCAGTTGCCTTTTGTGAGCTGTAAAATGGCCATGAGTTTAGATGGTAGGTCGGCTATGGCCTCTGGCGAAAGCCAATGGATTACAGCGCCGCCAGCGCGTAAGCAGGTGCAGCAATTACGTGCGAGTAGTTGTGCGATTGTTACCGGCGTTGGTACGGTTATTCATGATGATCCTAGTCTTAATGTGCGCGAACAAGATTTAGCGGCGCCTGTTACAAGGCAGCCGGCATTAGTGATTGTCGATTCGCAATTAAAAACACCGCTAAGTGCCAAAGTTGTAAGCGCTGAAATGTTAGCGACGCGAGATGTGTATATTGCTTGCGTCAATGCTGCACCGGTTGAACGAGTGCAGGCGTTAGAGACGCGCGGCGTAAAGGTGATTACGTTCGCGGATGTCGGTGACGATCCTTCAGCTGTTAATTTACATGCACTGCTCTCGTATCTTGCTTCGCATGAAATGAATAGTGTCATGATTGAGGCTGGTCCAACATTGGCAGGGCAGTTTGTTCAGCAACACTTAGTCGATGAACTGAAAATATTTGTTGCACCTAAGTTGATGGGTGGCAATGCGATGCCCGCATTCGGCATGCCTTTTGATAATATGTCTGATGCGATGGATCTAACGATTACCGATACAATGGCAGTTGGCCCAGATTGGCTCTTGACTTGTCATATAAATAATTCAGATAAGCATCCAGATAAAAATTCAGATAAAGGGTTGAGATAAATTAATGTTTACAGGATTAATACAAGCGAAAGGCAGTATTAAAAAAATTGAAGACGTAGGCGGTGATAAACGCTTACTCATTAATTCTGCTGAGCTCCCTTTAGATAACGTTGAACTCGGTGCCAGTATAGCGATTAATGGCGTGTGTTTAACGGCGGTTGAGTTTATCGAAAAAGGTTTTTGGGTTGATGTATCGATAGAGACATTAACGCATACTACCTTGGGTGATTTACAAGAAGGCAGTGCTGTCAATTTAGAAAAATCATTAACGCCAAGCTCTTTTTTGGGTGGGCATTTAGTGAGTGGGCACGTTGATGGCGTTGGCGAAATCGTTGAGCGTTATGAAGATGGTCGCTCATGGCGTTTTGCTATTCGATCACCAGAACCTTTTGCTAAATATATAGCACAAAAAGGTTCTATTTGTGTGGACGGTACTAGCTTAACGGTAAACGCCGTTAGCGGTGCAGTGTTTGAATTAAATATAATTCCTCATACTTTTGACGAGACACTATTTGGTGATTACCAAGTGGGCAGTCGAGTTAATTTAGAGGTCGATGTTATTGCGCGATATCTTGAGCGTATGTCTGCTTATCAAAGCGAATAAGTGTTAACGATTAAAGTGATCAATACCTTATGAAAAAATTAAGAAAATTAAATACAACAGAAGAGCTTATTGCCGATATTCGATTAGGCAAAATGGTTATTCTAATGGACGATGAAGATCGCGAAAATGAAGGCGATTTAGTTATTGCGGCGCAATGCATAACGCCAGAAGCGATTAACTTTATGGCGCGAGAAGGTCGTGGTTTAATTTGCATGCCCATGAGTAAGCAGCGCTGTGAGCAATTAGATTTACCGTTAATGGTTGATGATAACCGCGCAGCCTATAGCACTAACTTTACTTTATCAATTGAGGCAGCAAAGGGTGTTACCACGGGTATTAGCGCCGCCGATAGAGCCTGTACTGTAGCTGCCGCGGCAAGTAAAAATGCATTACCAACCGATATTGTGCAGCCAGGTCATATTTTTCCATTAATGGCGCAAAGAGGTGGCGTGCTAATTAGAGCAGGGCATACTGAAGCGAGTTGTGATTTAGCGCGATTAGCGGGCTTTGATGAGTCGGCAGTGATTGTCGAAATTATTAATGACGATGGTAATATGGCGCGTCGCGAAGACCTCGATGTGTTTGCTGAAAAACATGATTTAAAGATAGGCACCATTGCTGATTTAATTCATTACCGTTTGCTGCATGAAAAAACAGTAGATTTATTAGAACAAGGCGAAATTAATACGGATCACGGTCCGTTCACTATTAATGTGTTTCAAGACAGTACCGACGGTGAAACACATTTAGCGTTAGTGAAGGGTTCACCTAAAGCCGATGATCCTACGTTAGTTCGTGTGCATGCAGGTTCAGCAGTAAGAGATATGTTAGGTGCGCAGTTAAGCGATAAGCCCGATTGGAATATTCAGCGCTGTTTAGCCGCAATAGAAAAAGAAGGCTGTGGTGTGCTCGTTTTATTAGCGACGCATAACACCTCGGTTGATTGGCTAGAGGATGCGCAAATTGCATTGGGCCGTCGCGCCAAACCTTCAGTGTTAGTCACTAAGGGAAGTGATTCATTAACCATAGGTGTGGGTTCACAGATATTGCGTCAGCTCGGGGTACAAAAAATTCGTTTGATGGGGCCAGATAAACATTACAGTGGTATTTCTGGTTTTGATTTAGAAGTGGTTGAATACGTATCTTGCGATTCATAACTAAGACGGTTAAAAAATAACTATGAAGACAGAAGCACAAGATCCCCGTTCAGCTGAGTATCAGCGTTCAGCGGAATTGCAAAAGAAAATTGATGGACTGAATGTTATTGGTGGAGTTTGCCGTAATCAATCATACCGTGTTGCGATTGTTGTTGGTCGTTGGCATGCTTTTATTGCCGACAAACTATTACAAGGTGCATTGGCGGCCATTAATGAAAGCGGCATTGATGATAGCTTAATTGATATTGTTTATGTGCCAGGTTCTTATGAAGTGCCATTGGCGACTAAGCGTGTAGCTAATTTAGGTCAGCATAAAGCGATTGTGACATTAGGCGTTATTATTAAAGGCGATACACCGCACTTTGATTTTGTCGCCGGAGAATGTGCGCGTGGTATTGCCGATGTTAGTTTAGAATATGATTTGCCGATTGGTTTCGGTGTGTTAACAGTTAACAATGTAGACCAAGCGCTAGCGCGTGCCGAAGAAGGCGAAGCGAATAAAGGTCGTGAAGCAGCATTAGCGGCAATAGAAATGGCTGACTTATTAGAGCGTTTATCGTAATGGCAAAACCTTCTCCAGATCAAATTAAACGTCGTGCAGTAGCAAGCGAGCGTCATAAAGCACGTCACTTTGCTATGCAGGGCTTGTATCAATGGCATGTAACCGGTGCGCAAGCGAATGAAATTGCTGCGCAGTTCCGCGTTGATTTTAATATGAAAGGTACCGACCTCGAATATTTTATGGAGTTGTTGTCGGGTGTGCAACGCACCTCAAAGGCCTTAGATGAATTACTCGCTCCTTATGCAGATGATAGAACGTTAGATGAATGCGATCCCATTACACATTCGTTATTGCGCATTGGCGTTTATGAATTAAAAAATAGAATTGATGTCCCTTATAAAGTATCTATTAATGAGGCAGTTAATCTCGCTAAGAAATTTGGCCCTGAAGACAGTCATAAATTTGTGAACGGCTTATTAGATAAAGTCGCGACAGAAGTGCGCGCACTCGAAGTTGCCGCCCAGCAATAATGTCTTTAATCTGAATGGTTAATTAATTGCTGCTGTTTTAATAGTAGATAATGGTAGCTAATAGTTGAGTAGGCCATGAGTTCTTTATCTGAGTTTGACATTATTAAGCGTTACTTTTCTTTTGCGGATGTTTCGTCTACTAACGCAGATACCTTAGTGGGTGTTGGTGACGATGCTGCCATTATTGCTGCTCAAAAAAATCCCTTAGTTGTTGCTACCGACACTTTAATAGAAGGTGTGCATTTTCCTGCCGATTTTTTAGCAGAACATGTTGCTAGTCGCGCAATGGGTGTCAACTTAAGTGACTTTGCCGCTATGGGTGCAACTCCGCGCTGGATGACAATGGCTTTGTCATTACCGCAGGTTGAGTCCGAATGGCTGGCTGCATTTTCGCAGCGCTTGGCGCAATTATGTGAGCAGCATAATGTGATATTGATTGGCGGTGATACCACAAAAATCGATAAGGGTTTAGTTATTTCATTAACGATTATTGGCGAAACACAGTCAAAATCAGGTTTATGTTTACGTCGTAACGGCGCGCAAGTGGGTGATGATGTTTGGGTTAGCGGCTCATTAGGTAAAGGTGCAGGCGCCTTACAGTTGTTAATGCCTTCCGAAAATATAACCCAGTGGCCTTGTAGTGATGAGGCGCGTTCAGAATTGTTGTCATCTTTTTATACGCCAGAGCCGCGATTGGCGCTAGGCAAAGGCCTTGTCGGTATTGCTTCATCGGCTATTGATATTTCTGATGGCTTAATAGCTGATGCGAATCATATTGCCACTCAAAGCCAAGTGCAGATAATTATGCAGGGTGATGCGCTGCCTATTCATAGTAGCTTAGCGACTAACAAAAATTTTCAGCAGGTTCAGCAGTGGGTGTTAAGTGGTGGAGACGAATACGAATTATTATTTACTGCTGCGGCTGAGCAGTCGACAGCGATTCAAAAATTATCGTTAGCGCTCAATTTACCCTGTACAAAAATCGGGACTGTTGGCGAGGCTAATGATGATAGTGTCACTGTTTTTGGTGAAGGGTGGCATGCTCAAAAAACAAAAGGCTATACGCATTTTTAAGTAAAGGTGATGATGTGACAGAAAATAAAAAAGAACCAACTTGGGCATTCTTAATCTCGCATCCAGCGCATTTTCTGGGTCTTGGTTTAGGTAGTGGGCTAACAGGTGTTGCACCGGGTACCTTTGGCACCTTGGCGGCTGTTCCATTGTGGTTATTAATGGCCGGGCAGTCGCTACTTATACAGTGCGTGATTATTATCGTGGCGAGTGTTATCGGAATATATTTTTGTGGCAAGACGGCAAGTGATTTAGGTTCGCATGATCATGGCGCTATTGTCTGGGATGAATTTGTTGGTTTTTGGATAACGATGCTTTTCGCGCCGGCAGGCTGGTTGTGGATAGTGATAGGGTTTATATTATTTCGCCTGTTTGATATTTTAAAACCATGGCCTATTAGTTATTTAGATAAACATGTACATGGCGGCTTAGGCATTATGATCGATGATATTGTCGCAGGACTATTAGCCGGTGTTGTGCTGTATCTATTAGCTATGATCATATAACGAATTTCATTAGCTTATAGGAAATAGCGCTGAGCCTGAAAATTAAGAATTAAGAATTAAAAGTTAAGAATTAAGAATTAAATGAATTTATTATTGGGAAAATCATGAAAATAGAAAAAGATTTAGTCGTTACCTTTAGTTATATATTAAAAGACAGTACAGGCAATGAAGTAGAGAGATCATCGGATGATGATCCAATGGCTTATCTTCATGGCCATGGTAATATTCTGCCAGATTTAGAACTAGCATTGGTAGGCTCAGAAGTTGGTGACAAACTTGAAGTTGATTTGACGGCAGCTCAAGCTTACGGCGTGCGTGTTGAAGCTGAAGCGATGCGAGTGCCGATTAAGCATTTAACGACTAAGTCGCGTAAGTTTAAAGTAGGGCAGTCAGTTAAAGTCAATACAGCTGACGGCCCAAGAGATGCGACCATTACTAAAGTCGGTAAGTTTAATGTCGATATTGATACCAATCATCCTTTAGCGGGTGTGGATTTAAACTTCTCAATTGCGATTCTTGATGTAAGAGCCGCGACTCCTGAAGAAGTTTCTCATGGGCATGCACATGGGCTCGGCGGTCATCATCACTAAAGTAGATTGATCAGTAGTACCTGCATAGCTGATTAGCCTGTTAATGACCTGGCATTAATCAGCTTTGCGGTTGATAGCTTCAATTACACGTTAAAGCACTCTCTAGCATATATACCCAGCCTGTCGTGTTGATAGAATACATAGAATCCATGAGGAATTTCGTTCTATGTATAATAACAATACCAATAATCCCCTTAGTTTTAATCAAGATATTTCTAATTGCTCTGGTCTCTCAGGCTCTTCTAATTCTCCTAGCACTTTTAAAAATATTTTTATCTCTCGTGTGTTATCACTGTGCTTTTATTTTTCGCTTGCTGTATTGGTTGCCTGCGGTAGCTCTGGAAATGACAGTTCAGAAAATATAACGACTCCAGATACTGATATTGGGACCATTGTTAATTGGCCAGAAGTTAGTAGTGCAGTTACTGCTGATGTTGATATTGATGTGGCTATTATTCTCGAGAGCATGACGCTCGTAGAGAAAGTTGGCCAGATGGTGATGGCTGAGATACAAGCGGTTACTGCTGATGAAGTGAGAGATTATCATTTAGGTGCTGTGCTAAACGGTGGTGGGTCTTGGCCAAACAAAAATAAAAATGCCTCGATTGCCGACTGGGTTGATCTGGCCGATGATTATTACCTTGCTAGTATCGATACTATTGGAGGGCGAGCTGCTGTACCAGTACTCTGGGGAACCGATGCGGTTCACGGACATAACAATGTTAAAGGCGCCACTATTTATCCGCATAACATTGGTTTAGGTGCTACGAACAACCCCTCCTTAATGCGACAAATAGGTGAGGCTACTGCACTTGAAGTAGCAGTAACCGGCATCGATTGGGTCTTTGCGCCAACATTAGCTGTAGTTAGAAACGATCGCTGGGGTAGAACTTATGAAGGCTATTCAGAAGATCCTGACATTGTTAGCGCTTATGCTGGCGAAATTCTTGCAGGTCTACAGGGTGAGGTTTCGAGTGGTAGCTTGTTTAACGATGCGCATGTACTTGCAACAGCCAAACACTTTATTGGTGATGGCGGGACCACATCGGGCGATGATCAGGGTAATACCGTTATTAATGAAGAGGCACTTCGCGATATTCATGGACAAGGATATTTCACTGCGTTGGATGCGGGTGCGCAAACAGTGATGGCATCTTATAGTAGTTGGAACGGTTCAAAATTGCATGGCAATAAATATTTACTGACAGACGTGCTTAAAGAAAAAATGGGTTTTGATGGTTTTGTTTTGGGTGACTGGAACGGTCATGCTCAAGTACCTGGATGTTCCAATGATAGTTGTGCGCAGGCATTTAATGCCGGTATAGATATGATGATGGTACCTGATGATTGGCAGGTATTTATTACTAACACTTTATCTCAGGTTTTAGATGGGACGATTAGTATGGAGCGAGTAGATGATGCGGTAACACGTATTCTACGAGTGAAAATGCGGGCAGGAATATTTAACACCAGCAAGCCATCAGATAGGACCTATGCAAACAATATATCACTTATTTCTTCGGCTGAGCATAAAGCTTTAGCGCGTCAGGCTGTGCGTGAATCTTTGGTGCTATTAAAAAACAAAAACGGAATTTTGCCGTTAAGCCCTTCTAGCAATGTATGGGTAGCCGGTGTTGCGGCAAATAATATTTCTCGTCAGAGTGGCGGTTGGACTTTGACTTGGCAAGGAACAGGGTTGCCGAATAGCGATTTCCCACAGGCAACATCGATATTCACTGGTATTGAATCTAAAGTAACAGCGGCCGGTGGAACAGCAGTCTATAGTGCGACGGCTTCTTTTGATGAGGCGACACCACCTGATGTTGCCATTATGGTGTTTGGCGAATCTCCTTACGCTGAGTATGCAGGTGATTTAAATAGTCTTGAGTACCAGTATGGCGTTAAGACAGATCTCGCTTTAATTAATAGTTTAAAGGCGCAAAACATTCCAGTTGTATCGGTATTTTTATCAGGGCGCCCGCTGTGGATGAACAAAGAAATCAATGCTTCTAATGCATTTGTCGCCGCATGGTTACCCGGTAGTGAAGGTGCAGGTATAGCAGATGTGTTATTTACAAATGCCTCTGGTGCAATTAATTATGATTTTAGTGGCAAGCTATCTTTCTCATGGCCAAAGCAAGTTAATCAGCAAGTACTTAATCGTAATGATGATGAGTATCAGCCATTATTTCCATACGGGTTTGGTTTAAGTTATCAGGATATAGATACTCTGGGTGATGACTTGGATGAAACAAGTGAAGCAGTTACTGTCGGTGAGGTTGTTTCTGTTCCGGGCACGATTGAAGCTGAGTTATTCACTGCCATGCAGGGTATACAGATAGAGCAGTCAAGTGATGTGGGCGGTGGTGACAATGTCGGCTATACCCAATTTGGTGATTGGTTTGAATATACGGTGGATATCGGTAGTGCAGGAAGTTACAACATTGAATATCGTGTGGCAAGCTTTTCAGGTAGTGCCGGATTTAATGTGTTATTGGATGGCGTTCAAATCGATAGCCAGCTTGTTGAAGCAACGGGAGGCTGGCAATCATGGGTAACGAATACAGCTACGACGACTGTTATGTTGCCTGCGGGTGAGCATACTTTACGTATTAACTCGGTAGGAAGTAACTGGAATCTTAATTGGATAAAGCTTAACTTAATCGGCAACTAATAAAATAATGGCGCTATCGCCATAAAATAAATTTATTCTAACGGATAAATTCAGCTGCAATTTTTTGCGCGTTATGATTTATTCGTTAGGTTGAGTTTTGGATCGAGCATTGGATCGAGCGTTGGATTGAGTTAAGGTTTTAAATTTGGACTAAGCTCACAATAAAACTGTGATCTCCCGCACAACAGTATCTTTCTCAATTCCTGCTTTTTATCTCATCCGCTATACCTAATAAATACCTCATCTCTTTATATAAACATAAAAGTGCTATATGAGGGCTGCATAGAATTTATATGCAATTATTAATGGGTTTATTAACAGGCGGAGTTTGAGTCATGTCGAAGGATAAGTTTAACAAAATAGCACGAAGGGTTATAAAGCTGCTGAGTATATCGGCATTCTTTTATACGGTGTCTGTGCTTATGTCATCTAATAGTTATGCTGGCACCGCGGTAGGTGTAGGTGGAAGTACTCTTGGTTATCAAGTCGCTTTATCACAGTCGGTGAGTGAGAACGTTAATTTAAAGCTAACGTATCAAACGGCATCACAAAGTTTTGATGGTGAAACTGATGGCGTTAACTATGACTATGATTTTGATTTTGAGTCAGCAGGTATTTTAATTGATTGGCATGTGTTTGGTGGAGGCTTTCGCCTGACTACGGGCGGTTTAATTAATGATAATGAAATTCATGCGCAAAGTGATGTTTCAGGTCTAACACTTGAAGTAGGTGATACGGTTTTTACGAGTGCTGAAGTAGGGCGCTTAGAAGGTGATATTAGTTTCGATTCATTTGCACCCTATTTAGGCCTAGGTTGGGGTCGGTCAATTGCTGATGGATTCAGCTTTGTTTTTGATTTGGGTGTAGTTTTTCAGGGAGAGCCGACGGTTAGTTTAGTATCGGTGGGTGGTTCATTATCGAGTAACCCATTATTGTTAGATGAGGTTGAGAGAGAAGA
This sequence comes from uncultured Gammaproteobacteria bacterium, assembly GCA_963968645.1. GTDB lineage: Bacteria > Pseudomonadota > Gammaproteobacteria > Pseudomonadales > UBA7434 > UBA7434. The sequence goes on from CAXAHI010000020.1 coordinate 28,553, forward strand.
GCAAGAACTACAGGAAGATGCTAATGATTTTGATGTATACCCTGTTATTTCTTTAGCACTCTTTTATAACTTCTAGCGTTACGATTTTTATAGATAACTTTATATTCTTACTGCTTCAATAAGTCAGACTGTGTATAGCAGTCTGGCTTTTTTTATGGGGGGACTATTTAATTTAAATGCTAAAAATTAAATACTGAAAAGGTTTAATAGCGAATAATTTGAGCAATGCCGCCTACAACAGAGAAAGCTTCGATATTTTGGTCGCGTAATAGTTGGCAGGCTTGCTGGCTTCGAACACCCGATTGGCAATAGAGAATAATCGTTTTCTTTTTATCGAACGATGCT
>CAXAHI010000021.1:0-27647 GCA_963968645.1 uncultured Gammaproteobacteria bacterium
TGTCGGGCCACCCCCGACGACCTTGACTTTAAAACTCAAACAAAAAAAGTAAACCCTCAGAATATGCCATCATAACTAAAAGCTTACACACAAGACTCTGGCTGCGAGCCCTCTTCGACAATCTTAAACCTAAAAAAAACGCCTTATGCAAAACACAAGGCGCCTTCTTAATCATCGATCGTATTAAGCTTTCGGCCCAGCTGCAACAATCTCATCCGCAACATCATACTTCTTAAAGTTAGCAACAAACTGCGCAGCCAACTTTTTAGCCTGAGCATCATAAGCCGCTGGATCCGACCAAGTATCCCTTGGATTCAATAATTGTGAATCAACACCCGGCACCGAAAGCGGAATATCAATATTCAAATCATCTAAATGCTGTGACTCAACATTAAGCAATTCACCATTCTGAATCGCAGTAATAACCGCTCGAGTAGTCGGAATGCTAAAACGTTTACCTTCGCCATTCGGGCCGCCAGAGCCACCAGTCCAACCCGTATTAACCAAGTAGACACTGCTATCGAACTCTTCAACGCGCTTAATTAAAAGCTCCGCATAATCCCCTGCAGGTCGTGGCATAAAAGGTGCGCCAAAGCAGGTTGAAAATGCTGGTTGAATTCCGGCATCACCACCAAGCTCAGTTGAGCCAACGCGCGCTGTATAGCCACTCAAAAAGTGATAAGCCGCTGCTTCTTTAGACAGAATAGAAACGGGAGGCAATACACCCGAAACATCACAGGTTAAAAAGATAACAACTTTTGGTTCGCCCGCTTTGTTTTCGACTACGCGCTTATTGACATGCTCAAGTGGATAACAGCAGCGACCATTTTCAGTCAGGCTGGTGTCATCATAATCGGGAGTGTCTGTATCATTTAATACTACGTTTTCAAGAATAGCGCCTTTACGAATCGCATCCCAAATAACAGGCTCATTTTTCTGGCTTAAGTTAATCGTTTTTGCGTAACAGCCACCTTCAATATTGAAAACAGTCCCGCGGCCCCAGCCATGTTCATCATCACCTATTAAGTAGCGTGCTGGATCTGCCGATAAAGTCGTTTTTCCTGTACCCGATAAACCAAAAAACAATGCTGTATCACCGTTGTCGCCAACGTTTGCTGAACAATGCATAGGTAATACATCTTGTTCTGGCAATAAAAAATTCTGCACCGAGAACATGGCTTTTTTCATTTCACCGGCATAACGCATACCCGCGAGTAAAACTTTGCGTTGGGCGAAATTAATAATAACAACGCCATCACTATTTGTGCCATCGCGCTCAGGATCACAGCAGAAACTAGCAACGTTAAGAATTGACCACTCTTCTTTATCTTTAGGATTAAAGTTTTCAGCATCGACACGCACGAACATATTGCGGCCAAATAAATTCTGCCATGCGGTTTCGGTATTCACTTTAACGGGAAGGTAGTGTTCATCATCTGCGCCTACATGCAGCTTGGCCTGAAATTGATCTCGTTCAGCAAGATAGTCGCTGACTCTATTCCAAAGCGCATCAAATTTATCGGCATCGAAAGGGCGATTGACATTACCCCAGTCAATGGAAGCCTGTGTTGATGGTTCTTTAACAATAAAGCGGTCGGCAGGTGAGCGACCTGTGCGATGGCCCGTTGTAATTAATAATGCGCCATTATTGGCGAGGATACCCTCTTTGCGAAAAAGGGCTAGTTCGATGAGAGTATTGGCATCGAGGTTTTCGTGAATAACGGGTTTGTCGCTAACTGCATTCATGCGCGGATTTTTCCTGTTTTAACTGTTGGTGAGCCAATAGGTAAACATTTAAGAATGCTAAGGTTATTAAGTTCAGGCGATTTTATTTATCGTTAACTGAATAATACTTGGCACTTCAATATCGGATGATTATGACAGAAGCGAGGGATGAGTGGTATTCGGATTGAGTTAAGCTGGACGTAATTTTACACTTCTTAATATCCATAATTTTTAATATGAATAGTGGGTGCCCAACACGGTGGCAGCTAACGGTTTAATCATAAATGTGCTAATCGAAAAATGTGCTGATTAGTAAAATATGATGAAGCTAATGGCGAGTTTGCTTTGATTGCTGGCTTAAGTTATCGATATCACTTTTATTAAAGCGGTATCTTGCACTGCAAAACTCACAGTCCATGACAATTTCCTTATCGGCTTCTAATATGGATGCTATTTCTAATGGGTTAATTTGCATAAGCGCTGTCCCAGTTCGTTGATATGAACAGCTGCATTCAAAATGAATAGCGTCTGGCGGCGAGAGTTTTACTGAGTGCTCATGAAATAAATTAAAGAGCAGTTTTTCTACGGGGGTTTCGAGTAACTCTTTATCCGTTAATGTGGAAGTAAGCGCTATTAGCTCGTCCCATATATCATTGCTACTAAGATTATTCTCATCCATTTGATGGTTATCATCATGCGGCATGCGTTGGAGCAAAATACCAGCAGCGCCAGTTTCTGAAGTGGCTAACTGAAAAAGGGTGGGTAGTTGTTCCGATTGATTAAAATAAGCTTCTAAGCAAAGAGAGAGTGTTGCTTGGTCTGCGCCGACAATGCCTTGGTAGCGTTCACCTTCTTCTGGTTCTATTGTAATGGCTAATTGTCCGCGGCCGAGTAAATTCTGAAAGCCTTTTTTCTTGCTTTCTATGGTCAATGGTATTTCTTCAGAAAGACGAGCGACTGCACGAACCGTATGTTGAGCGGTAAGTTCTTCGGTGTCTTCAGCCTGTTGAATAACAGCCTCTGCCATAAGTAATTTAACTGGACCATCGCCTCTCGCTTGTAAAGATAGGCGTGCGTTATGTTTTAGATGAATGCCCATTAAAGCACTGGCGGTAAGGCTCTCACCTAATAAGGCATTAATGGTTGCTGGATAATTATGACCGTTGAGTGCTTCAACAAAACTATTCTGGAGTTTGACAATTGCGCCTCGAAACGGCTGGCCGGAAAAATAGAAGCGTTGTATTAAATCAGTATCAGACATATTTTAGGGCGCTTTCGAAAAGTTATTATGGATACGAAAAGTTGTAAAGACTGCTTTGAAGGTAGCGATCGATTAATAACGATGCGATACCTTTGCTATTGGGTGAAACTATATAACCCGATTATGTATCTTGTTTAAAGCGATGTATTTGTCTTCGCTGTTTTTTATTGGGTCTTTCGGCATGGTTTGGCATAGTTAAATTAGCCATTTTTCTTTCTGCGGTGCGCTGTTCTCGCAATGCTATGCTGGCTTCTGTTTCATCAAACAGTTTACTTGCCTCTGTTGCATTACGACGCTTGTCAGATAATGTTTTGATAATAACGACTTTTTCATCCCAGCCACATCGAATCGTTAACTCCGCCCCCAGCTCAATATTTTTACTGGTTTTCACACGCTGACCATTATAGTGAACCTTGCCGCCTTCTATCGCCTGTTTGGCCAGGCTACGTGTTTTAAAAAAACGCGCGGCCCAAAGCCATTTGTCGATGCGAACAACGGTTGCTGAATTTGTATTATCCATTTTAATAGGTCATGCCTAACAGGGTAGTAATTCTGCTAATGATTGAATGCCAGTATAGCGATCTGGTTGACGCATTTTTTGAGCTGCTCGTTGGCTGTCAGGATTGAGCGGCATAATTAAATGACGTATGCCGAACTGATCTGCTGAGGCAAGTACATGCTCATTGTCATCGACAAATACAGTGCGCGCAGGGTCAAAAGAAAATTTCTTCGCAAACAGTTCCCAAAATTGAGGGTCTTCTTTTGGAAGGCCAAAATCGTGAGAGGCGTGTACATCATCGACATAGCTTGAAATGTTAATGGCGGCATCTTTAACGGCAAGCGTTTTACGATGCGCGTTGGTCACAATTAAGGATTGAACCGGCAATGCATTAATGGCGGATAAAAGTGCTTCGGCATGAGGTAGAAATTTAATACGATTTTTCACTTTATGCTTTAAGGCAATAATATCTATTTCAAGCTCATCGATCCAATAATCAATACAGTAAAAGTTAAGCGTGCCTAATTGGCCTCGAATTTTATCTTTTAGTTGTTCACGAGCTTCATCAATAGGGCAGTGTTTTAATAAAGCATATTGCTCAGGCAAATAGTGTAGCCAAAAATAATTATCATAATGAAGATCCAGCAATGTACCGTCCATATCAAACAATACGGTATCGATGTTATGCCAATCTATATTTTGAGAATTGTTCATGCAAATCGTGTCTTATTTAATGGCTGTTGGTTACAACTTATATAACCATTATACGCATATTGAGCGTCGATAAGATCATTGCGTCACAGGATTAATGGTCTTTGACTCGATGGTCGGGATATAGAGGAATTCAGCCAAGGTGTTATTTGACGGGGAAGTTGGCAATAGAAGCCGTTAATGGCTTCTATGCGTTTTAAATAAGGATGCTAATTATTTGGAGCTTTAGCGACCGAAACGAATAAATTCTCTTAGTTGTTTAGCACTGGGCCAGCAAGTACGACCTACATAATAAAGAAGTGCCATTTGTGCTTCTGATTTATCATTAAAAGGCCCAGCTTGTTCGTTTCGCTTATTGGTGACAAACCAACGCCCATTCTTAATGGCAAAGCAGTTTTTCAAATGCTGACGATTCGATACTTTAGGTGCATCATCTTGATCTGTTTTGGGTAACGACTGAATACTCATAGCAGTAAATCTGACCTCTAATCAATAAATGAAAGCTGAGCTAAAAAGAGACTAAGCACATATTGATTGCCTAGCTTTTTTGTCTCTATTTATTAGAGCCTAGTAGAGGTCTAAATGTTTCGCAGATATGACAGCTAAAAAGTGTGAGGATGTTACAGGATTTTAATTTAAGAAACGCATCCTTGCGAATCTGAGGGGAAGTTGTACTTGAAGCGGGTCTTAATTAATCTGTTTTTATTAATTAAGCTAAGTTAGCGGTCTATAAAATGAACTATGCGGTTAAGCGCATGCTAGTCCATACGGGTGATTTTCGTTTACTCATGACTCTAGACTGACTGTTTGATGGAGCGAGTAAATGTTTAATGCTTTTGAGTAATCCTTGCATGGCGCTTTGTGATTTAGCCTGCCAAAGCAAACGTGGTAATTCAATACGTCGTAATGATGAGAAAGCAGACAGCTGCACACCCTCGGCTAAAAAGTAACGCACTGGTTGGCATTGGCCACGAGCATCAAAGTAAGGCGGCTTAATTAATGCGCATACTTTTTGTTGTTGGTTAAAAATAAAGGTAGTGCCTTTTTTACTGCAAACCAATGGTGTGGCGATATCACTTAGACAATGTCTAAATGCCTCATAACTGACAGATTGGCATTTGCCACTAACGAAGCCATGAGCTGCTAATGAATTCTGCTGACGAATTTGTGTAAGGCGATTACTTATACTTGAACCACTTTTTAAGCCGCGATGATGAGTTTTATTGATGATGGTTTTTATAAGTGTTGATAGCATCATGAGTTACCTAAATTTATTAATGGCTGAATGTAAAATGTCTGGTTTAAATAGTGATCTTTTAAAAGCGATTTATTTGATCTTGAATCGCTAATCATTTAATAACTAGTTACTTAATAGCTAATTATCTAATTACTTAATAATCTGTTGTTTGGATTACAAGCTCGAACATTAACTTCGCAACAATCACTGTATACTTAAACAGTGTATACCCATACAGTGGTTTTGCAAGAAATCTGCTAAAGATTTTTCTACAAAATGGCTTATTAGGCGCTAACTTATTGTTTTACAAATAAGACTTTATTTAGTTTTGTGCGGAAGGTAGATTATTTTGTGCAAAAAGTTACGGTACATTAACGGCGTAGTTCTGCATATTATGTGTCGAAGGTTAATTCGGTCTTTTATTAATAACGATTTAAAACTGCTCAAGGAGATAACATGAAATTAATTTTACCAATCATTCTCAGTACGGCTTTATTAGGCTGTGCAGCCCAGCCAGCGGGTTCGGGTAATACAACGACCGATAGAAGCAATGCAAAAATGGGCGCCATTATGGGTGCCGTGGCGGGTGCTATTGTGGGTGGCCAGCTCGATGACGACGGTAATCGAGATAAAGGCATGATATTAGGTGCGATTGCTGGCGCGGCAACAGGTGCAGGCATTGGCAACCATATGGACAAGCAAGAGCAGGCGTTTCGTGATGCCTTAGCGGCTGAGCAGCGCCGCTCAGATATAGAAATTGAGCGTGTGCGTGAAGATTTACTTAAACTGACCTTTGATAACGAAGTGACTTTTGATCTTAATCGTGCAGATATTAAATCTTCGTTTTCCACTAGCCTTAATAAAGTGGCCGATGTGATGCAAAAGTATCAATCAAAAGGGGAAGTCGTTGGCCATACAGATTCAACAGGTTCTGAAAGTTATAACCAGGCATTATCCGAGCGTCGTGCAGCGTCGGTGAGCGCTTACTTAGCGAGCCATGGAGTATCGAGTGCTAATTTGAGTTCATCAGGCCGTGGTGAATATGAGCCACGTGAATCGAATGCTACAGAAGCTGGGCGCGCATTGAATCGTCGAGTAGAAGTATTCGTAACACCAATATCAAATCAGTAAAGCGAATAATTTAAGACCGGTGCTACTTTAAGGTTTCTAGCGCCGGTGCTTAATGTGCGGTTTGTATGCTCTTAAATAGGAGTGCGGGCCTAGACTAATAAAAGCTTAGTCCTATGTAATTTCTGGCTGATGCAGCCAGCCATAAAGTTTATCTTGCGCTTGTGCTAAGCCAGTTCCATTGGTAGCCGAAAATAATTGGGCGCTAATATGTGGCTGGTCTTCAACACTTTTTTCGACTTGAAATAAGGCCTGCATGGCGGGTCCTCGTTTCAACTTGTCGGCTTTCGTAATTAAAATATGACATTGAATTTGGTACTGCTTAACCCAGTCGAGCATCACTGTATCAAAGGGTTGTAGTGGTCGTCGCACATCCATTACTAGCACTAGGCCAGTAAGTGATGCGCGTTTTTCTAAGTAATGTTCTAAATGTTTTTGCCATTCCAGTTTTTGTGCCAGTGCGACTTTTGCATAGCCGTAGCCGGGCAAATCAACTAATCGTTGTTCATCTCGCAGGCCAAAAAAGTTAATAAGCTGTGTTCTGCCTGGGGTTTTACTAATACGGGCGAGCTTTTTTTGTCCGGTAATACGATTGATGGCACTCGATTTACCCGCATTAGAGCGACCAGCAAAAGCGACTTCATGGCCGTGATCGGTAGGGCATTGGGGCAGTTTTGCAGCACTTTGAGTAAAAGCAGCCGATTGGAAGTATTTTTGTAGCTCAATTTCTGAGAGTCGAGAGTCATCAGTCATAATGGTCATCAAATTATTGTATTGCTTAATAAATGTAGTGTGTAGCTGGCTACCTAATGGGTATATTAGAACGCGGCTTATCGTATAGCTAATTCAAAAACATAGCTATTATACCTATAAGAAGGTGCTTTCTAGGCGGCCAGTGTATTGCAGATTGCCATTTATGGCGTATTTAATAAGGGTGCCATACTAAAATAACGAGTTGGAATGAGTGGATTGCTCAAATGTTTAGCAATATGCACAGCAAAATATCTGGACCTATAAATAGATGTGGATGGTAGAATGCTGGCCGTTTTAGTAATAAGTCGCCTAGTGCAGGCGATTTACAGTATCGAATTTACGATAATTCATCAATAGATCAAACTTTGGAAGATAAAATGAAACACTTCTCTAACGCTTTTTTTGTGGTCTTACTGGGCCTCTCATTAGCCACTGTGGCGCAGGCAGGCGGAAATGCTAGCGCGGGTAAGAATAAAGTAGCTAGCTGTGGCGCTTGCCATGGTAATGACGGCAATAGCCAAATACCTTCTAACCCGAAACTGGCTGGGCAAGGCGAAAAGTACCTTTATAAGCAATTAAAAGACGTGCAGCGTGGCGATCGTGAGATTGCGATGATGGTTGGCCAGCTCGATAACTTCAATGATGCTGATTTAGCCGATATCGCGGCTTATTATGCGAGTCAAACCCAAACTCAAGGCGCTTCTGAAGCCAAATGGGTTGAGTTAGGCGAAGAGATTTACCGAAATGGTAACCATGAGCGCGGCATTCCTTCATGTACAGGTTGTCATGGACCAGCGGGCGCGGGTAATGCACCAGCCGGATTCCCAATGATTGCCGGCCAACATGCCGATTACCTCGCAACGCAATTACGCTATTTTTCAGTAGGCACTCGTAATAATGATGGCCAAAGTATGGTTATGCGAGGCATAGCGGAACGAATGAATGAGAACGAAATCCAAGCGGTTGCTAGCTATGTGGCTGGTCTTAGAAAATAAATCGATCATCTAGCGGGTGGTCAAATTAGCTTATAACCAGCCATAGCGGTTGCACCAATCTTAAAGAAGGATAGCAAGCAATGACAACAGTACGCCGCATGGCAGCACTCTTACTATTAATGCCGACATTAGTTTTTACTCAATCTGCTTGTGCTGAAGATTCAGCCGTAGAAGCGAAGTATCAAGCGGGAACGCACTATGAAGTACTGCCGAATCCAGCTAGAACATTGGACCCTAACAAAATAGAAGTGATGGAGGTTTTTTGGTATGGCTGTTCTCATTGCTATGCAATAGAGCCGTTATTAGCTAAATGGAAAGAGACCATTGCCGATGATGTGATCTTTGCGAAAACTCCTGCGGTATGGCGTGACTTTATGCGTTTACATGCCAATGTGTATTACACTGCCGAAGCCTTTAATTTGCCGCGCGAATTTCATAATGAAATTTTTGCGTTATTAGCGGCAAGTCCAAAGCTGGCTGATCAAGATAAGTTTGCCGAAGTCTTTGCTAAGTATGGCGTTAATAAAGAAGACTTCAGTAAGAAAGTGAATGCCTTTGGTATTATGAGTAAAGTATCGCAGGGTGAAAAACGAACACGTAAGAACTATCTTATTCAAGGCACACCAGAAATGGTCGTGAATGGTAAGTATCGAATTAGTTCGCGCATGGCAGGCAGCCAGGCGGGCATGTTTGATGTGGTTAATTACCTTGTTGAGCTTGAGCGAACAAGTAAGTAGTTCGAAGATAAGTAGCTCGAAAATTTGATTTAAAAAAACCGCTGATTTCAGCGGTTTTTTTTGGCTTTTAGATTTTGAAATTGCTTCTATACTCTAATCATCAAGTGCTCGTTAGTAAGAGCCATGAACAAACAGTTAATGAATAAAAGCGAGCATCACCCAGTACCAGTACTGCTTTGGTCGCTTCTTGTTCAATAGATAATGTTAATAAAATAAAGCTAAAGGCATAACAGGATTTTTATGATTTTTTTCAAAGGAAATCCCAAACAAAAAATACAGACATTACAGTCTGTGTTAGATAAAAAAGAACAGGTCTTAAATCAATTACGGCACTCTTTAGATGATTCCTTAGGCTATTTATCGTTGGCTGCAGAAGGTCAAGATGACAGTTTGGACCGAATTATTGATGAACTGCGTATTCAAATGCAGGGTAATGACGGGACAATTAGTTCTGAGTTAGTCGCACAGTTAGAAAGCTCGGCTAATGGTATGGCCGAAATTAGACGGCATAGGGCAGAGCAACAGCTACAAGGCTTTAGTGATGGTATTGCCCAATTATTGCTTCTTAACCCGCCGTTTGAAATCCGTAAGCAGTTAGCTGCTTTTGTACGTGATTCACGTCAGGGAATTAATAACCCGGCGCAACAAGAATTACTGCCCATTAAGTTTTCTCAGCTGCAAGCTTTAGTGCTGAGTAAGTTAGGAAGTAATGATAGCGACGCTTCTGATTCATCTGTTAGTCAGTCTCCAGACCCCGCTATTGTTGAAGTTATAGAAGGCATACTAGCCGATATATTGGTTCAAATTCGCCCCCTTGCTTCTACCGAGCATGCCCTAGAAAAAGCGCAACAATTATTGAGCGCAGGATTAGGCTGGACGGAGTTAGCCGAATTATTAGAGCAGCTCAGTATTGTTGTTATTGCAACGCTAGATAATGATCAGCATGAATTTGAATTATTTTTACAAAGCCTTAATGATCAGCTAAGTACTTTATGCGATGGCGTTAATGGCGTCGGCGATATAACAAAGACTATTTTAGATGGCGGCGAAGCTTTTGATAAAGCCGTTCGACAAGATATCGCATCATTTGCCGGTGATATTGATAATGCGAGTTCTTTAGTCTCTCTGCAAGGGTCCGTTAAATCGCATCTGGCATCTATTTTTGGTCAATTAGATCAATTTAAACTTGATCGACTTGAGCAGCAATTAGAGTATGAGACTGAGCGCGATGTTTTGACGCATCAAATTCAGGCGCTAGAGCGAGAAGCCGCGAGAGCCCAAGCTGAGGTTGAAGTACAGCAGCGACGCAGTGAGCGTGATGTACTGACCAAATTACCTAATCGAGAAGCTTACGAGCGACGCATTGCGATTGAGCTAGAGCGGGCAAGACGTTACGGCTCAAAGTTCTGCTTAGTCGTGGCCGATGTAGACTATTTTAAGCAGGTAAATGATACCTATGGGCATTTAGCGGGCGATAAAGTCTTAAAAGTATTGGCTAAAACCATGCAGCATCGCCTGCGGTTAGCAGATTTTATTGCCCGTTATGGGGGCGAGGAGTTCGTTATTCTGCTGCCAGAAACAGATGCTAAAGCGGCGCTTACCTTAATGAATGCTATTTGTGTGCAGGTTCGTGACTGTCCATTCCACTTTAAATCGAAGCCATTAAAAGTCACTATTTCGATAGGTATTGCGCAAATCTCCGAAGGTGACGATGCGCGAACACTGTTTTCACGTGCCGATAAAGCTATGTATGAGGCTAAGCAGCAAGGGCGAGATCGTTGCAATGTTGCAGATGAGAATAGTTAGATCCGTTTATTGGATGCACATAATAAAAGAGACGTTTAAAGGCGATATTTTCTTGCTCAAATAATAGCAAGTCGTCAAATATGGTCTACACTTAAAACCGATTGCTTAGGAGTGCCTAAGGAAGTCGCACTTATCATACAAGCAGCCAAATAATAGTCAGATAAAATGCAGGAGTGACAAACCATGGGTGATGAAAAAGAATTAGACTTAAGTCTTTTTGAGCAACTTGATGAAGCCCTTGAAGAACGAGCCGGTGGCAATGACCGTAGAAAGAAAAATGTTGGTGCTGACGACACTGTTGGTGAAGAGCGCCGTAAAGGTGACCGCCGTCTGCTTGAAGAAGAATAGTTAACGCCCCACAGCTTATTTCCCTATCCCCCTTCCATTTCACCTCATTCGATTAATTCGCGGCAATGAGGTGAAAATCACTCGGCTAGAGTGGTAATCCCCCTCTAAAATAATCATCCATAACTATATGAACTATAGAGCTTTCTTATATCTAAGGCTAAGTGATTGATTTTTACATCTTGGAGCGTCTTTTGAATTAATTGACTCTGGCCAAGGTATCAATCGCCGTATAAGATATTCGGCCTTTGGTTGCTTAGGCAATTATAAGGAGCAAAATCATCGTACATAACATCATGTTATTAATGGTTAATTCGAATGACGAATAATGAGTTGTCTATACATTAGCAACTCAATCAAGGCATCCGTTTTCTCAATATTATTCTGCCAACAAAAGAATCGATAACTTTATGCTTATAGCCATTCCTAAAGAAACAGCCGAAGGTGAACAGCGAGCAGCGCTGGTGCCAGATTCGGTCAAAAAACTCGTTAAAATGGGCGCCCAAGTGAGCGTTGAAGCCGGAGCCGGTATTGGTGCCGGCTTTGCCGACAGCGATTACGAAGCAGCAGGTGCCAGCCTCTCAGCCGATAGAGTCGCCTTACTCGGCGCTGCTGATTTAGTGTTGCGGGTACGCAAGCCTGATTTAGCCGATGTTGAATTACTCAAGTCGGGCAGCATCCATGTCAGCTTTCTTGATCCCTTTAATGAGCACGCCTTAATTGATGCGTTAAAAGCTAAAAATATTAGCGCTATTAGCATGGAAATGATTCCGCGTAGCACGCGCTCTCAAAAAATGGATGCCTTGAGTTCGCAAGCTAACTTAGCAGGCTATGTCATGGTTATGCAGGCGGCTAATTATCTGCCTTCTATTTTACCGATGATGATGACGCCTGCTGGCACGCTTAAGCCAGCCAAGGTATTTGTTATTGGTGCGGGTGTTGCTGGCTTGCAAGCCATCGCCACGGCCAAGCGGCTAGGTGCGCAAGTTACTGCCTTTGATACGCGTTCAGAAGTTGCTGAGCAGGTACATTCTGTTGGCGCTAAATTTCTAGAAATTGATCTTGGTGAAACTGGCTCAACAAAAGACGGTTATGCAAAAGCATTAACGCCAGAGCAATTGCAAATACAGCGTGATGCACAGAAAGATGTGATTGCCGCTTCAGATGTAGTGATTACCACTGCGCAAGTATTTGGACGTAAGCCGCCGGTTATTGTGCCGCGCGAATTTGTCGAAGGTATGCGAGCGGGTAGTGTTGTCATTGATATGGCGGCAGAAACAGGTGGCAATGTTGAAGGTTCAGAGCCAGGAAAAATTGTTGAGCTTAACGGTGTAAAAATTGTTGGCACAGGCAACTGGCCCAACTCAGTGCCACGCGATGCCTCGCAAATGTACTCCAGTAATTTACTCAGTTTAGTGAGTGAGTTTTGGGATGCGGAAGCTAAAAACGTTGTATTGGATTTCGAGAATGATTTAATTGGTTGTGTGATTACGCATGGCAATGAAATCGTTAATGAGACCATTGCTAATATTCGCTCTGGAGACAAGTAAGCATGGAAATTATTATTCTCATTTTTGTATTTGTTCTCGCCATTTTTCTGGGTGTTGAATTAATCAATAAAGTGCCATCAACATTACATACACCGTTGATGTCAGGTTCGAACGCAATTTCAGGTATTACGCTAGTAGGTGCATTAGTTTCTGCAGGCTCTACCAGCAATGAATTTGCCAGTATATTAGGTGTGTTAGCCGTAGCATTCGCAACAATTAACGTAGTGGGTGGGTACATGGTGACAGATCGCATGCTAGCCATGTTTAAAAAGAAAGAAGGCGGTAACGGCAAATGAATATAGATAACACGTTAATTAATTTAGTCTACGTTGTTGCGGCCGTTTTATTTATTGTCGGTCTAAAATTCTTAGGCTCGCCAGCGACAGCAAGAAAAGGCAATCTCATTTCAGCTGTAGGTATGCTCATTGCTGTTGTGGTCACTTTAGGCAATCAGCAAATCCTTAGCTTTGAATTAATTGCTGTTGGTGTTGTTGTGGGTGCGCTCGTAGGTGCCGTTGTTTCAAGAAAAGTAGCGATGACTTCGATGCCAGAAATGGTTGCGTTGTTTAATGGCTTTGGTGGCCTTGCCAGTTTATTTGTTGGTTGGGCAGCACTTTCGGTTGCCTTAGTTAAAGCTATGAGCAGTGGCGTAGCCGTTGATAACTTCAGCTTAGTCACTATTTTCTTATCCATATTAATTGGTGGCCTAACTTTTACGGGTTCGTTATTGGCTTATGGCAAGCTCAGTGAGAAAATTTCAGGGCGAGCATTTGTCTACTCGGGTCAGCGTATTGTTAATAGCGGTATTTTAATAGCGGTGTTGGTTTGTGCTGCATTGTTTTTTCAAGACTCTGCTAACGATAATTGGCTTTACTTAGCTGTTGGCTTATCGCTGGTGTTAGGCGTTATGTTTGTACTGCCGATTGGTGGTGCCGATATGCCGGTGGTTATTTCTTTACTCAATAGTTTTTCTGGTCTTGCAGCCGCAGCCGCAGGGTTTGCGATTGGTAATATCTTATTGATTGTTGCTGGTTCATTAGTAGGTGCCAGCGGTATTATTCTTACCAGCATTATGTGTAAGGCAATGAATCGTTCGCTGCCCAATGTATTGTTTTCAGGGTTTGGTACCGTCAAAGTAAGTACTGGCCCAGTAATAGAACAGGGTGAAGTTAAGCCTATGTCTGCTGAAGATGCTTACTATGTATTAGAGGCTGCAGCGAGTGTTGTTATTATTCCTGGCTACGGAATGGCCGTTGCACAAGCGCAACATGCCGTTAAAGAGTTGCAAGGTATTTTAGAAAAAAATGGCGCAGAAGTGGTTTATGCCATTCATCCTGTTGCCGGACGTATGCCTGGGCACATGAACGTATTGCTTGCCGAGGCCGATGTGCCTTATGACTTGCTGTTAGAGATGGATCAAGTTAACCCGCGCATGGACAGTTTTGATGTTGCCATTGTTATTGGTGCTAATGATGTTGTAAACCCTGCGGCACGCGAAGTTGAATCCAGTCCTATTTATGGCATGCCGGTGATTAATGCCGATAAAGCTCGCACAGTGTTTGTATTAAAGCGTTCAATGGCCACCGGTTTTGCTGGCATTGATAACCCATTATTCTTTAAAGAGAATACGCGCATGTTATTTGGTGATGCTAAAGCAACATTAGGTAGCTTAGTAAAATCATTTGATTAGCGGATCAACTAGTTTGTTGATGAGTAGAAAAAAGGCGCTTAAAAAGCGCCTTTTTTCTGCCTGTTCTTTTTTACTATTAATGAAGGCTCGATTGTATATAGCCTGCTAAACGTTCGGTGACCTCTGATACGCTGCGGCGCTCATACTGCAAACTGATATCAATACTGCCAAGATTCGGCAGTGATTCACTTTTCCCGAAACGATCAATAATCGCTAAACCTTCTGGCACTGTACTCTCGGCGAGAACTGTCACGCCTAAGCCCTCGCGAATGGCGGCTTGAATACCCGATAAGTCGGGATTGGTATGAATAATTCGCCAAGGCTGTTTAATTTTATCTAAAGCAAGCAGCGCTCGTTTACGATAAAGGCAGCCATCTTGGGCCAGTATGAGCGGTAACGCTTCTTGGCGGTCATGACGATGTTCTTTGCTGCCAACCCACACAAGCTTGTCGGATTTAATGAGTCCCTTGCGACGCGCCGAAGGCTTATCATGCAGCGCTAAAATAAGGTCATATTGACTGCGTTGGGGTTCAGAAAGCAGATTGCGACTTAAATCACTAAATACTTCTAAGGCAACCATCGGGTAGGCTTGAGAAAAGCGGCCTAAAATCTTTGGCAGTAAAGTAGTGGCAAATTCACTGGGGATGCCTAACCGTATTTGGCCAGCTAATTCAGGCTGACTAAACTGAGTGGTTAGCTGATCATTCAGCGCCAGAATTTGTTTAGCGGTATCGTAAATGCGGCCGCCCGATTCTGAAAGTTTTAAGTGCTTGTTATAGCGAGTAAAAATCTCAGCATTCAGTGATTCTTCTAGCTTTTTTATCTGCAGACTAATGGCCGGTTGTGAGCGGCCAAGGTGATCGGCAGCGGCTGTGACACCACCAAGATCAGCGGTGGCAATAAATGCCCTTAAGGCGTCCATCGATAAATTTCTCATATTTAAAAACCTTATGCAAAGATCAGAACTATAAATTTAACAAATACGTACTAAAGACGCTAGAATACACTTTTTTAAGCCTGTGGGATCTATAGAAATGAAAACAGCTTGTTATAATATGCATTGTGCCGCAGGTGGGAAGATGGTCGAATTTGCCGGTTATCAAATGCCCGTGCAATACAGCGAAGGCATTATGGCCGAGCATTTACATACGCGAACGCAAGCGGGTTTGTTCGATGTGTCGCATATGGGGCAGGTGCTCGTAAGTGGTGCAAACAGCGTTGTAGAGCTTGAAAAAATTATTCCTGTCGATATTGGTGCCTTAGCTATTAATCAACAAAGCTATGCCGTATTCACGAATAATGACGGCGGCATTCTCGATGATTTAATTGTTACGCGACTAAGCGAAGACACTTTCTTTTTGGTGGTTAACGCCGCGTGCAAAGAACAAGATATAGCGCACCTAACTAAACACCTTAGTAGCTGTAAAGTGAGCTACCAATCCGATAAAGCTTTACTTGCCTTACAAGGCCCAGCTGCCTGTAAAGTGTTAGCTCGTTTTGCGCCTGCAGTTGAGTCATTAGTATTTATGAATGGCATTAGTATAAGTATTGGTAGTGTCGAATGTTTTATTACTCGCTCGGGTTATACCGGCGAAGATGGTTTTGAAATTTCAATGCCTAATGCCGATGCTGAAAAAATTGCAAACATTCTTCTTGATGATGACGCAGTAAAATGGATAGGCTTGGGGGCGAGAGATTCTTTACGATTAGAATCTGGGCTGTGTCTTTATGGTCACGATATGAATGAAAAGACCACTGTCATTGAAGCCGGTTTGGCTTGGAGTGTGAGTCGCAGTCGACGCTTAGAAGCCGCGAAAGAAGGTGGCTTTCCTGGCTCTGATATTATTTTAGAACAATTAAAAAATGGCGCGCCGAAAAAGCGAGTAGGTTTATCGATAGATGGCCGCGCGCCAATCCGCGAAGGCACCGTTATTGTTAATCAAGATGGCGATGAAATTGGCATAGTGACCAGTGGTGGATTTTCGCCTAGTCTCGAAAAACCTATTGCGATGGGTTATGTCGACGCGAGTTACGCAGCAGCCGATACCAAAGTACAAGCATTAGTCCGCGGAAAACTTCGGCCCATGACAGTAAGTAAATTACCTTTTGTAAAACAGAATTATGTACGTGGCTAAGCGCTAACTATTAAGAGTTAAGAATTAAGAATTAAGAGTTAAAAGCTAAAAGCACCGAAATTAATAAGACAAAAAATATAAGTGAAAGAGAGAATTATGACCGACGCAATCTGTAATGAAAATTTAAATATCGAAAGAGAAACCGTTGATATGCCTGTAGCCGCTAAAACAGAGGTGACTGATTCTTCTCTTGTACAAGCAGTCGATTTAGCCTTGTTAGGTGATCAATTTGAAGATCGCCATGTCGGCTTATCTGCTGGTACCACCGGTAATGATACGCAAACCATGTTAACGGCGTTAGGCTATACATCGATGGATGCCTTTATTCGTGATGTAGTACCTGCCAGCATTTATAAAAGTGAATTATTAAATTTACCCGATGCATTAAGTGAAGCCGATGCATTAGCGGCACTTAAAGAGATTGCACAAAAAAATCTACCTTTCCGCTCTATGATTGGGCAAGGTTATTACGACACCATTACGCCAACCGTCATACTCAGAAACATTCTTGAAAATCCAGCATGGTATACGGCGTATACGCCTTACCAGCCAGAGATTTCACAAGGGCGCTTAGAAGCGCTACTGAATTTCCAAACCATGGTTTGTGATTTAACCGGCATGGATATCGCTAATGCCTCGATGCTAGACGAAGGCAGTGCTGCTGCTGAAGCCATGGGCTTAGCCAAGCGCTCAGCCAAAAGTAAAGCGAATACCTTTTTTGTTGATTCCGATTGTTTACCGCAAACGATCGAAGTAGTTAAAACGCGTGCCTATGCGGCGGGCTATGACATTGTTGTTGGTAATCCACAAACTGATTTAGACGCATGTGATTACTTTGGCGTGTTATTACAATATCCCGGTTGCTCGGGAGAGATTCCTAACTTTGATAATGTTGTTGTCGCTGCGCATGAGAAAAAAGCGTTAGTCATTATGGCCGCTGATATTATGGCCTTGGTGTTATTGCAATCTCCAGGTGCTATTGGCGCTGATGTCGTGGTAGGTAACACGCAGCGCTTCGGGGTGCCTGTTGGCTTTGGTGGGCCGCATGCTGCTTATATGTCTACCAAGAATAAATATCAGCGTTCATTGCCAGGTCGCCTTGTAGGCGTATCAGTTGATGCTGATGGCAAGTCTGCTTACCGTTTAGCGCTACAAACACGTGAGCAACATATACGCCGTGAAAAAGCGACCTCTAACATTTGTACAGCGCAGGTGTTATTGGCTGTTATTGCCTCTATGTATGTTTGTTATCACGGCCCTGTTGGCTTGCGTAATATTGCTAGCCGCATTCATTCTTTAACGGCGACAGCCGCAGCTGGACTGGCTGAGCGTGGTTTCGAGCGTAGCAACGTACGCTTTTTTGATACGCTGACAATTAAAACGGCCGATCAAACACAGGCTATTTATACGCGCGCTTTGAATGAAAAAATTAATTTACGTAAAGTCGATGATGCACATATCGGTTTTTCTATTGATGAAAAAACAACGACAGCCGACATTGAATTGCTATGGTCATTATTTTCAGGAAACAGCGACGGCGCTTATGCTTCGGTAGCTGATACTGTGACTATTGATTTTAGTATTTCACCGTTTCGACAAGATGCTGTATTAAGTCACCCTGTGTTCTCACGTTATCACTCAGAAACCGAAATGCTGCGTTACCTACGCCGCTTGTCAGATAAAGATTTAGCCTTAGATCGCACCATGATTCCTTTAGGCTCTTGCACCATGAAATTAAATGCCACTAGCGAAATGATTCCAGTGACATGGTCAGAATTTGGCAGTCCTCATCCATTTGCGCCGCCAGAACAAGTGGTAGGTTATAAGCAAATGATCGCCGAGCTAGAAGAAATGCTGGCAGAGTGCACGGGTTATGACGTGGTTTCATTGCAGCCTAACGCTGGGTCGCAAGGCGAGTTCGCTGGTTTACTCGCGATTTCGGCTTATCATAAAAGCCGTGGTGATGACGCAAGAAATATTTGTTTAATACCGAGCTCAGCTCATGGAACGAATCCTGCGTCGGCACAAATGTGTAATATGAAAGTGGTTGTCGTTGCTTGCGATAGTGATGGCAATGTCGATATTGATGACCTTCGTGCTAAAGCCGATTTACACGCTGATAATTTAGCTGCATTAATGGTGACATACCCATCGACTCACGGTGTCTTTGAAGAACAGATTCGTCAAGTGGCGGAAATCATTCATGAACGTGGTGGTCAGGTTTATGTTGATGGCGCTAACTTAAATGCGATGGTGGGCTTATGTGGCCCCGGCGATTTTGGTGGTGATGTTTCGCATCTTAATTTACATAAAACATTTTGTATCCCTCACGGCGGTGGTGGTCCAGGTGTTGGCCCCGTTGCCGCTAAATCGCATTTGGCTCCGTTTTTACCGAATATGGCTTCGTCACCTGAAGTGAATCTGCAAGCACCGCAGGTGTCGAGTGCGCCGTTTGGCTCAGCAAGTATATTGCCTATTAGTTGGATGTACTTACGTATGATGGGTGCCTCAGGTATGCGTCGTGCAACTGAAGCTGCTATATTAAGTGCTAATTATATTGCTTATAAATTGGCTGATGCTTTTCCTGTTTTATACACAGGCGGAAAAGGACTCGTTGCCCATGAATGTATTATTGATTTACGTCCTATAAAAGATACGACGGGCATTGCAGTAGAAGATGTTGCTAAGCGTTTAATTGATTATGGCTTTCATGCGCCGACTATGTCGTTTCCTGTGGCGGGCACTTTAATGATAGAGCCAACAGAAAGTGAAGCTTTATGTGAAGTCGATCGTTTTTGTGAAGCGATGTTAGCGATACGTGTTGAGATCGATAAAGTGGGCAGCGGTGAATGGGCCTTAGACGACAATCCATTAATTAATGCACCGCATACGGCCGAGCAGTTAACGGCAGATGATTGGGCGCATGCTTATACTCGTTCAGAAGCGGCGTATCCATTAACCAGCTTACGTGAAAATAAATATTTCGCACCAGTATCAAGAATTGATAATGTTTATGGTGACCGTAACTTAGTATGTTCTTGCCCAAGCATTAGTGATTACATCGATTAATTTTTATTTCAGCTTCATTTGATATTCAGTCATTGTAAAAATAATAGGATCTAGTACCTTGATGCCAGATCCTATTGATGTAATGCCTTATATAATTATTAACATTAAAAAAAGATGTAAAAACATTTGAGTTTTTAAGCATTGAATCCTTCATAGGTTACCATTGTAAAATGCTGTAACTACTATCTTATGTGTATCACTGATCAATTTTTTGGCACCCTTATTCTGGTATGAAAAAAAAGACTAACATCGCTCTTATTGGAATGCCTGGTGCGGGTAAGAGTACAGTCGGCCAATTATTGGCTGAACAACTCGGTATGCGGTTTTGTGACACCGACCAATTAATCGAACACACTCAGCAAACCTCTTTGCAGCATATTCTTGATAACCAAGGCTTTGAGCGCTTGCGCGCCATTGAAGAGCAAACGATCTTAGACCATCAGTTTGAGAATACGATTATTGCTACTGGTGGCAGCGCTATATATGGCGCGAAAGGCATTGATTATCTACAAAGCTGCGCGGTGCTATTTTATCTGGATGCCTCTATAGAAACATTAACAGAGCGGATCAATAATTGGAGTGCGCGAGGCATTGCCTGCCCAGAATCGCAGACCTTCGATGACTTATTTGCTGAGCGGGTACCGCTGTATCGCCAATATGCAGACTATTTGATCGAAACAGACAGTACGGATGAGGCCCAAATAACAGAGCGTATTATTCACCTCTGGGCCAGCATCTAGCGGTTTGACTGATCCAGCGAGCAATCAACCCCGTAAAAGAGACTGGTGTTTGTGTAATTTCAGCAGAATTCAGGCTTCCCCCTCAGGTTTGAACCGTTATAATTGCCGACGCTAAAGACTCGTAAGCATAGGCTTAATGAGTTGATTTTTATTATTGAGGATACTTTTGTGAAAAAATTGAAAATGATTGTCTGTGCAGTAGCCATGTTAACTGCGACATTAACGTCTGCAGTATTACAAGCTGGCTCGGTTGAAGACGGTATTGTGTCTCGCATCCATGCGGTAGGTTCTATCTGCATTGAAGGCGAAGATTGCGCTAAAGCATTAACAGTTGCGGCTGCAGGTCCACGTTCAGCTGAAGATGTTTACAACAAAGGTTGTCTTGCCTGTCACGCTTCTGGCGCTGCCGGAGCACCAAAATTCGGTATTGCTGCCGATTGGACCGCGCGTTTAGCGTTAGGTACTGAGTTGCTATACAGTAATGCCATTAATGGTAAGGGTGCGATGCCTGCTAGAGGTTTATGTCCTAACTGTTCAGATGATGAAGTTAAGGCTGCTGTTGATTATATGATAGAAGGTTTATAGCTGACTGAGGTCTGTTTCTTTATAAGAGACAGGTTAGCGTTAAAGCTAGAAAAATTAGAAACCCGATGGTTAACGCCGCCGGGTTTTTTATTGGGATATGTAAAATTTATAGCTATGAGAAAATTTTTGTTCCATTTAGCATAAGGCTTCAACGTCAATTAAACCCCGCTAAGCCCCTTTCAATTCCTTTCAACTCCTTTAGACTCCTTTAAACCCAAGCTGACGCCAAGCTTCATACGTTGCTACCGCTACACTATTAGATAAGTTCAGACTACGACTACCCGGCACCATAGGCAGGCGCAGCTTTTGCTCGTGCGCTAGCGTATCTAGCAGGCTGTCCGGCAGCCCGCGCGTTTCCGGACCAAATAACAAGCTATCATTCTCTTGATATTCAATCTCATGATGCCCAAGCGTGCCCTTTGTAGTGAGTGCAAACAGGCGCGAGGGATCCGTCAGTTCAGCTGCAAAATCTGCAAAACACTCCCAATGTTTAATATGTGCCCACTCGGCATAATCTAAGCCCGCACGACGCAGTTTTTTATCATCCCAACTAAAGCCATAAGGTTTAATCAAATGTAAATGACTGCCTGTGTTGGCGCAAAGGCGAATAATGTTACCCGTGTTAGGGGCTATCTCTGGCTCAAACAAAATAATATTTAATGGCATTAGCGAATCGACTTGTCTCTTGTTGTATGGAGCTATCTTTAGCTATCTTTAGCTGTCTTGAATTGTCTTTAATAGTTTGTAGTTATTTCTAGCAATTATTGTTAGTTAGCTATGTAAAAGAAAGGGTTTGATAGCTGCAAAATATAAGACCATAGAGTTACATAAATAAGCTTTGCTTACCACTTATCTCATTGCCGAAATAAATTGCCAACAATGCCAGTTTTTCTGTTTTGAATCATATTGATAAAGCTTTGTCATAAGCTGTTACCGATAGCGGAAATGGATTAGTTAAATTAGTTGAGCTGACTAATTGAGCTAATAAAAAGGTAGTTAGGTTCTTGGGGTAATAGTTCTTGAGCACAGTCAGGTGGTGGGCAAAAAAGAGAAAGGTAAATAAACATGATGAGCGTATTGCTGTCATGATCGATAGCGTGGCTGCGTGCCTAGATATCACCGCCTCCAGAAACCATCAAATTATTGCCAGTCAAAGTATTTCTATTTTAGATGAGAGTGATAAGAAAACTGATACTGCAACGAATTTAGCGGCGTCAGTTACTACAGCTGTCACCACATTTTGTCAGCAGCATGCACTTAAATATCCCGCTTGCACGCTCATGTTACCCGCCAGTAGTTATCAAATGTTATTAGTTGAAGCGCCACCCGTTAACGAGCAAGAATTGGCTGAAGCTCTACAGTGGAAGGTTAAAGATCTTCTCCATAAAACGATGGAAGATAGCATTATCGACGGATTTTTATTGCCCGATGATGCTTATCGCGGCCGACAGAAAATGGCTTATACCGTTGTAGCTGATAGACCCGAGCTACAAGCGATTGCTGACAGCTTAGAGGCATTGAATGTTGAACTTGATCGTATTGAAGTCCCAGAGTTAGTGCTGTTGCGCTTACTGGAGAGTTACCCACGAGAATCACAAACCGAAATGATTGTAGTGATTGGTCGCCAAGGCGCGTTTTTGATGGTTGTCGCTGATAAAGCGCTGTATCTCAGTCGTGTGATTGATATTTCTGACAATGCATTGCAGGCAGTCAACAATGAATTATCGAAGAATCGTGCGGTAGATAATTTTATTCTCGAAATGCAACGCTCACGTGATTACTTTGAAAGCCAAATAGGTAAGGGGACTATTGGCCGTATTTTATTGGCGCCATTACATAGCGATGCCTCAGCATTGGGTCATGATATTCAAGAACGCTTAGGTGTCAGTGTTGAGTTAATCCATCATTCGGCGATTACTGATTTTACATTAGCTAATCAGGGCGCTGAAGCCTTATTACTGGCGAGTGCCGCTAAGGCGGCTTGAAAGAAAGAGGCTAGCGAAGGCAGATATGCAGCAGACAATTAATTTATTACATCATCTGGAAAAGCGTGAAACCTTAGCGGTATCGTCACAGCATATTGCTAGCGCTGCGATAATCACAGTGGTGCTCGTGTTACTTGTCAGCTTAGGGTCACTTTATAAGAGTAGCCAAGATACCGTTTTGGTACAGCAAGCAGAAGAGGATGATGAGCGGCTTCAAGCACAGTTAACAGTCTTAGTAGTTGAGAGCAGCAATGATTCAAAATCGATGCAGCAAACTAAACGCCTATTAAAACAACGTCGACAAATTCTACATTCTCTATCTAATCAGCAGCACGATATTGGCGCGGGCTTTTCAGATCACCTTGCCGGGCTTGGCCGACAAAAATTAAAAGGATTGTGGTTGAACTCAATTGTACTACGGGCAGGAGGTGAAGAAATATCATTAAAAGGCGCAATGCAGCATGCCACATTGTTACCACGTTATTTACAAGATTTAGGAAAAGAACCAGCATTTAGCGGTTTGAGGTTTCAATTGATGACAATTGAAAACAATGAAGCAAGTAATCATCAAATGCAGTTTGAGATAAGTGTTGTTGCTAAGCCAGTCGATACAGGTCGTGAGGTATGAGTCGAACGACAACACTTAGCGATTATTGGGATAAATTTTCACTTTTTGTGAATGGAAAGACCTTGCGTGAAAGAGTCATTATCTTATTAGTGGTTGTCGTACTTATTTATGGCATTGCCGATCTGCTTTTTTTTGGCGCAATATTAGAAAAGCGAGAGAGACAAATTAATCAATTAAATGGTTTAGTTGAGAGTAACCAAATCGCACAGCAAGAAGTGCAAGCATTGTTAGATCAGATGAGTGAAAGTCGGCTCGCTATGCAGCGACAGCAAGAATTACTGAATGAAAAATTAATTCGTGTCGATCAGCAATTGGCATCGGCTGCAACGGGATTTATTCCAGCCACTTTAATGCCAAAAGTATTAGAGCAATTATTGGATAGCAGTACAGGGTTAGTATTAATTAAGCTGAAAAACAAGCCCGTTGAAAAAATTACGGGATTAGATGAGATAGCTGACTCTAACTCTGAATCAGCGAGTAAAAGTAGTAGAGAAAATACGACCAACATTAGTCTCGATGATAAAACCGATTTATATCGGCATGGTGTCGAACTTCACCTTCAAGGAAGTTACTTAGCGACATTAGCCTATCTTAAGCAGGTCGAATCTTTAGAGTGGCGCTTTGAATGGGATGCTTTGAGCTTTGATATTCAGGATTACCCTATGGGTGTGGTAACTATAGAGGTGTATACCTACAGCACAGAGAGGGATTGGATAGGTGTCTAATTTATTCATAGTGGCGGCAATGCTAGCGTTACTCATGACTTGTCCTACAAGTTATGCCATTGAGATTCATGATCCGACTAAGCCA
Organism: uncultured Gammaproteobacteria bacterium; assembly: GCA_963968645.1. GTDB lineage: Bacteria > Pseudomonadota > Gammaproteobacteria > Pseudomonadales > UBA7434 > UBA7434. The sequence continues at coordinate 24,390 of CAXAHI010000021.1, forward strand.
ACGGCTTATCGAGAATCTGTGCAGAGCAACAAATACACTTATCGACTTGAATCAATTTTGTTAGGTGCCAATAGAAAGTTAGCCATAATTAATGGCGAGAGTTTTAGCGAGGGTGATACGCATAAGCTCGGTAAGGTTATTTCTATTAATAGGAATAACGTTATTCTTCAAGGCAGCAAGCGTCATATCTTAACCCTCACAACGCTATCGTTAAAAAAACCTGTGGATAAAAAATGATAATCCTTTTGCGAAATAAAACTTATTTTTTATCAATAATATTAATGGCTTTATGTAGCTGCCAAACGGTCACGTCTAATCAATCAACTCAAGTAATAGATGCTGCTGATTCTGAAAAATCCTCTGTCCGTATTGATAGTAGTCAAAATTCATTGGCGATGAGTGACGACCCTATTAGCGATATGACAAAAATATTGGAAGAGGCAAAGGAAAAAGCAAGTGTTTCACGTAAGGGTGTTGCGGCGCCAAAAAACCTTATGCAAAGTTTATTGCCTCCATTAATTCCATCTGAAAAATCTGAACCTTTTGAGTCCAGGTTTGATATTAATGTAAAAGCAGTTGATGCCCAGTCACTATTTTTAGGGTTAGTAAAAGATACAAGCTACAACATGGTGGTGCATCCAGAGGTTGAAGGTGCTATTAGTCTGAATTTACAAAATGTCACCGTGCCTGAAGTGTTATCCGTGATTAATGATGTCTATGGATATCTTATAAAGCGTAATGGACGAATGTACCAAGTGCTGCCTGCTGGCATACGAACAGAAGTGTTTAAAGTAAATTATTTAAATGTGCGTAGGCAAGGGTTATCAGAAACACGAGTATCGAGTGGCAGTGTGAGTGCCACAGAATCTAATGGTGGGAATAATAGTAATTCAAATACCAACTCAGTTGACGATGATCAGAATAACAGTTCACAAGGCGGTCGATTAGTGGGAACGCATATCGTGACCTCTGGACATTCTGATTTTTGGGGAGAATTAAAGCAAAACCTTATAATGTTAATTGGTGAGGAAAAAGATCGCCGCGTTATTGTGACCCCACAGTCAGGCATGATAATTGTTCGTGCGCTTCCTGCTGAAATAAAAGTGGTGAAAGAATATTTAGTGGCGGCAGAATTAATAATGAAGCGGCAGGTAATTCTTGAAGCGAAAATATTAGAAGTTACGCTAAATGATGATTTTCAGTCTGGCATTAACTGGACTGCAATAGGAAACCCTAGCGCAGGAAAAACCATTATCGCTTCTCAAGGTGGAGCAACCGTTGCCAATGCGGGAGGGCAAAATTTAATTGCTATTCCTGGTGCAACAGGTATCAGAAGTGCCAATACAGCTACCGGCATATTCGGCTTAACATTAAGTCTAAATGATTTTACCGGCATTATTGATTTGTTAGAGACACAAGGAACTGTGCAAGTTCTTTCTAGCCCACGGATCTCAACTGTCAACAATCAAAAAGCCGTTATCAAAGTAGGTACCGATGAGTTTTTCGTGACAGAGGTGACTAATAATGTAACCAGTTCAGCCAGTGGGCCAGCGGTGAGTTCGCCAAGTGTTGAGTTAACGCCGTTCTTTTCTGGCATTGCCTTAGATGTTACTCCCCAAATAGGAGAGGATGATTCGATTGTTTTGCACGTTCACCCAACGGTGAGTGAAGTGGTCGAGCAGCAGCGATCTTTTACAGTGGGAGACCAGCCTTTTCAATTACCGCTAGCACAAAGCAGCATTCGAGAATCCGATAGTATTATTTATGCGCAAAGCGATCAGGTCGTGGTGATTGGTGGTTTAATTCAAAACGTATCTAAGGCGTCTAACGCAGCAACGCCATGGGCCAGTAAGATACCTATAATCGGTAATGCTTTTAAACAAAAAGATCAGCGAAGTACAAAACGTGAGTTAGTGATTTTGCTACGACCTCGCGTATTTTCAGATAGCGTAAATGCTGATGTGATCAACGACAGTTTAAAGCGTTTCTCAAATTTCCAATCCACAATAGAAACTAGCTATTAGACGGGGGCCATAGTGTACGAAAAACATTTTGGTCTACGTGAGCTGCCATTCTGCTTAACGCCCGACACACAATTCTATTTGAATTCTAGCTGGCATGCAGAAGCGAGTACGATCTTGGATATCTGTATACAACAGGGCGAGGGCTTCCTGAAAATAGTGGGCGAAGTGGGTACAGGTAAAACGATGCTTTGCCGTCGATTATTGGCGTCCTTACAATCTGAATATGTACCTATCTATATTCCGAATCCCTATTTATCACCCGAGGGCTTGTTTCATGCTATTGCTTATGAACTCGGTATACATCTGAGCCATGGAAATTCTCATATTGTCTTAAAAGTGATTGAAGAAGAATTAGTGCAATTAGCCGTGCTAGGACAAAAGGCGCTATTGATTGTGGACGAGGCACAATCAATGCCAGCAGAAACGCTTGAGGCATTACGGTTAGTGACTAATCTTGAAACAGAGAAATTTAAATTACTGCAAGTGGTTTTATTCGGCCAGCCAGAATTGGATGTTATTTTACAGCAGCCGGGATTACGTCAGTTATTACAGCGGGTGACATTTTCTTATCAACTACAGCCACTGGTAGAAAATGAAATTAAAGATTATGTGACGCATCGTCTAGTGAAAGCTGGTTACAGTGGCCCAGAACTTTTCGATAAAAAAGCGATAATGATTATAGCGAGTGCGAGCAAGGGGATTCCTCGGTTAGTAAATATTTTGGCACATAAGTCGATGATGTGTGCTTTTGGTAAGCGACAACAAAATATTACGAAGCAGTTTGTGTTTGCAGCAATTGATGATACGGAAAGCGTGTCGCGTCCACGCTGGTCATTTTCTTTACCCTATAAATTGGTTGTAGGTTTATGAGCCTTATCACACAAATGGTCCGAGACCTAGAAGTGGATAGCCCGCAACCTCAAGTGGAAAAAAGAGGCGAGCTACCCTTATTTGCTGCGGCTAATATATTGTATGGCAAGCATCATCAGCCTACAGCAAAGCGAGCGCGCATAATTCTTCTTATAGCGTTGCTGTTAGCATTAATTTTAATATTAGTCGATCGAGTTTTATTGCCTTCGCAGTACAAATTGAAATTCAGTGATAAAGTTGAGAGTAATAGTTTTGTGGAAAACCAAGAGGTTTTCGTTGATGAAGCTGATTTATATAGTGATGTTCCTGTAATAAAACAATCAAACAATGAGTTTCGATTAAGTAATAAGAATACGAAAGAATT
>CAXAHI010000022.1:0-26718 GCA_963968645.1 uncultured Gammaproteobacteria bacterium
CCCTTTACTGTCAATTTATTGCCTTTCTCGACTGGCTAGATGCTTAGCTTCTTCTAGACTAAACCTTATGACGATTAGAAATTAGATGGCTGAGCGCTTGCTGCAATCCGTTTGAGTGATTTCTAATCAATAAATTTGATAAGGATATCTGCAGTTTTAGCTACAGGTCTCGATTTAAGGGTATAGATTTTAGATGGATGAGTTTGTCACACAAGCCGATCAATGGCATCGTAATCAGCTTTCACGTCAGCTTAAAAGGCTGGTACGTGCAATTGCTGTATTAGGCTATTGTGGTCGTGACAACGCTATAGATGCGGTTGCTGAATCGATTACCGAAGTTGATCAGACGCTTATTGCTTTAAGTGCGAGTCCATCAACGGTAAATGATTACCTTCAACAGTTAGAAACTTCGATTCAATCTGAGAGCCAGCGCATGATTATTGAAGCACATGCGTTATTGACTCAGGCTCGCTTATTAATCAATAAGCATTCATCACTTCGCTTTAATGATTTAAATGTTGTTGAAATGCGTCAGAATCAAGCTGATCTTGCCGATGCTGCTTTTGAGCGCATGTTAGCGGCCAGTCATGTACCTTGCTTATATTCCTCATCGGTCAGTGATAATTTTTATCTCAGTTCAGCCGCCGATTTTGATCAAGATGCTGGCTCTAAAGACTTTTTGGAACCGTCATTTAAAGAATCAGCAGCTGATTCTTTAAAAACAAAAAACAAACGCCTAGCAACTCATCTCAAGTTAGTAGTTGATAATAGCGATTCTATCTTACCGGTTAATCCCGGTGAGCAATAAAAAGCGCGGATAAAATAATACGTGGATATCCTAAGTCTTATTGGTGTTGTTCTTGGTTTTGCTGCCATTATTGGTGGCAATTTTCTTGAGGGCGGTCATGTTAACGCTTTAGTTAATGGGCCTGCTGCACTTATTGTTATGGGTGGTACTTTAGGTGCTGCTGCATTGCAGACACCAAAATCGGTTTTTTTGCGCGCTATGCGAATGTTAATTTGGGTTGTTAAGCCGCCGCAAGATGATTTTGAATTATCGCTAAAAAAGATTTTAGATTGGGCAAGTACAGCAAGACGAAATGGTTTATTGGGCCTTGAAAAAATAGCGGCTAATGAGCCTAACCAATATGCCAGAAAAGGCCTGCAGCTTTTGGTTGATGGCAAAGAGCCAGAGCAAATTCGCTTGTATATGGAACTAGAGTTAACCAGTCGTGAGCGACGTAATCTTGAAGCGGCAAAAGTCTATGACGCCATGGGCGGTTATGCACCGACTATCGGTATTATCGGTGCGGTTATGGGGCTTATCCATGTTATGGGTAATCTCGCTGATCCGAGTATGTTAGGTAGCGGTATTGCCGTTGCGTTTGTATCGACTATTTATGGTGTCGGTATCGCTAATTTATTTTTTATTCCTATAGCCAATAAATTACGCGCCTATGCTCGACATGAATCACATGTTAGAGAAATGTTAATTGAAGGTTTGTTATCGATAGCCGAAGGTGAAAACCCACGCTCGATAGGTGAAAAGCTTAAAGGGTTCTACGAAGACGCCTAATAGTATAAAAACAAAAGTCGTCCAAAAGGGTTATTAGGAGCAAGTCATGCACAACTTCATTATGAACATTCAAGCGAAGCGACATTCAATTGCGTAGGTCAAGCTATCAAGGTGGCTATCGTTCTATGTCTAGAGCCGATGCTATTGATGCCGATGATGATGTTAATCATGATCGTTGGTTGGTTTCTTATGCCGATTTTATGACGCTGTTGATGGCTTTTTTTGTCGTCATGTATTCCATTTCGCAAGTCTCCGAAGAAAAATATCGCATTCTTACCCAAACCTTTAATGAAGCATTTAACCTTTCTGGTTATTCCGATGCGCAACCTATTCGTGATAGTTCATCGGGTAATGATGCTAATGATGTGCCTGAGTTTTTTACACGCATAACTGAGCAGTTAGACAGAAGCTTTGAGTCATTAATTGAAGATGAATTTATTACCGTAAAAGGTGATGAGCGTTGGTTGCAGATAGAGTTGCAGTCAGCGATTTTATTTGGCAGTGGCGGTGCGGTATTGAGTCGTCCTGCAGAGGCTATTATTGGAGAGTTAACTTCAGCGATGTCAGCTTATAACAATGTTATTCGTGTAGAGGGTTTTACCGATAACGTGCCTATAAAAAACCATTTGTTTAGTTCTAACTGGGAACTCTCAACGGCGCGAGCAACCGCCGTAGTTCGCTTAATGGAGTCACAAGGTATTGCACCACAACGCTTAGCGGCTGTGGGTTATGGTGAGCATCAGCCGGTGGCAAAAAATGATACCGAAGCAGGGCGAGCGCGTAATCGTCGTATAGTATTAATGGTTTCGACACGTGAAGAGTTAAGGCCTAACGCATCGCAAATTGATAGTGTTATGACAGGTTCGTCTACCGCTGAAGCGGGAGAAAACAATGCTTCAGCGAAAGGTTCAAATCAAAGTGCTAGAGAGCAGGCGGAAGCTTGGTTGCAGCGTTTACGTAAGCCTGGCCAGCCAAAAGCTGTCGATAGCGAAAAAGAAATTCGCTCGCTTGAATCGCAGAGTCGATCGAGTAATACGGTTGAGGGTATTAAGCAAGTTGAGCTTGATAATGGCGCGATACTGTTTACGAGTGATGATGGTTAAGAGAGTGTGTTTGCTCTTTAGTTAGTCGCGTATTAAAAATATTGGATTCATGGTGAAAACCGATGGTAAAAGTCATCGGTTTTTTTTGGTTTTTTAATGTGCAAGCTACAAAACTGTAGTTTCGGCTTGGCTTGCAAGCTAATGAATAATAGCTTTCTTTAATAACTCGTAAAATATAATACTACTACTTTACGCTTGTGTAGGTTGTTTTATAGCCTGTTTCGTTACTCCTTTTCTAATCCGCTTTGAGACTCAAGTTTTATCATCTTTGTTTGCTATTTTTCTTGAACTTCACCGCTGTCTGTAAGACACTGTCGAACCATCATGGTTACCATCTTAATGTGCATCCTTTTAGTGTGTTTGTTCGTCAGTTTCTTGGCGGGTAGTATGTCGTTGTTTTCTGTAGCGTCGCATTAGGTCAATGTTAATCTAGCAAGTTCGAATCGGTTAATGGATTCAACAAGCCGATTTTAAACCACCAAGAAAAGTTATAAGTAGATAGCGGGAGTCTTCTAGTGCGAGTATGGGCAGTAGCCAATCAAAAGGGCGGCGTTGGTAAAACAACCTCTACAGTGAGTCTTGGTGGCTTATTGGCCGAGCAGGGCCATAAGGTGCTGCTTATTGATCTCGATCCGCATGGTTCTTTAACCAGTTACTTTGGTTATGACCCTGATTCTTTAAGTGCTAGCAGCTACCAGTTATTTCAAGGCGAAGCTAATAAGCGTGCCGATGATGTTTTGTCATTAGTCTCAGGTACTTCTGTGCCAGGTTTGTCCATAATGCCTACTTCGCCTGCACTGGCAACGGTTGAGCGACAGATGACAGGCAAGGACGGTATGGGTTTACGCGTTAACAAAGCCTTACAATCTATCGACGGTACATTTGATTACGTGTTACTTGATTGCCCGCCGGTACTTGGCGTACTTATGATTAACGCGCTAGCGGCATGTGAAAAACTGATTGTGCCTGTGCAAACCGAATTCTTAGCATTGAAAGGGTTAGAGCGTATGACCCGAACTATGCAAATGGTCCAAAAAGCGCGGCCTCAGCCTCTGTCTTTTACAGTAGTCCCAACTATGTTCGATCGCCGTACACAGGCATCGGTATCTTCGTTGAATACATTAAGAAAGCAATACAGCGAGCACTTGTGGCGTTCAGCGATTCCAGTAGATACCAAGCTTCGTGATGCCAGTAAGTTGGGTAAGGTTCCTTCGCAGCATGATTCCGATAGTCGCGGCGTTAGAGCTTACCGTCAGTTACTTAATCATTTGCTCGAAGAACAAGTTCAGCGCGACAAAAAACTTACCGCTTAACATACGTTCAACCTTAAAGGTCTATAGACTATTTTGCGTCCCCAGGAAACTGACTTAGCTACCAATGTTGACTCCGATTTAGCGGTGCAAGCTTATATCGAGTCGCTTTTGTTCGAGTCTGAGCTTGCCTTTGATACAGCTAACGTTGCTGCCGAAAACACATCGGATGATAAAACCACCGATGCTGTTTCTGACATTCCACCCGAGCCTTTGCCTGAGCCCACTTCTATACGTAGTTCAGGTACTACTCAGGTTCCTGTTGATGTATCTATGGCTTCCGCTGAAGTTGATGCCTTATCTGAAATTGATTTTGATAATGATTCTGTTGCCGCAGAAGCAGCAAAGAATAATCCGTTCTTAAAGCAGCTAGAGGCGGCCCAGCGTCGTGGTCGGGCTAAAATGGGAGCGTCTGCTGGCGGTATTAAAGTCGATAACCGACCGGCTTGGGGACGAGAGAGTTTTCGTTGCTTGGCTTTTAATGTGTCTGGTTTAAAGCTCGCTGTACCTGTTCAGTTTATTGACGGTATGCAGCCGTTAGACCTTATTTCGATAGCGCCTTCTTTAGATGAGTCAGTGCCCTCAAATGCTTTAATTCTCGGTCAGATGAAAATTGATCGCGGTAAAGATGCTCAGCCTTTTTGTAGCGTGCTTGATACGGCTCGACTTGTTATGCCCGAGCGTTATGACAGCAGTATGAAAGAGTCATATCGCTATATTCTCACGCTTAAGAATTGTGACTGGTCTATTGCTGTTGATTCTATTGGCGGTGAAATTGGTTTGAGTCCCCAGAATGTTCGCTGGCGTAGTGAGCATACTCGTCGTGAGTGGTTGGCGGGTACTGTGGTCGATAAAATGTGCGCTTTAATTGATATCGACCTTTTGAATAGGCAGATGTTGGCTGATGCTATTCTTATGGAGAGTGATGCATGAGCCAGTCACTCCTATTGTTAATAGCCACTGCTGTTGTGCTTATTTTGGTTGTCGTTGCTGGTGCGGCATTGCTGGGGCGTTATAAGCGTCGGCTCGATACTATTAATGCTGAGCTTTTAGATTTAAAGCGTAATCTGTCGATTTTTGATGATGGTGCCCAGGGCATTGGTCGTCGTTTGGTTGAAGCTGAGAGGCAGCTGAAATCAGTTGTTAGTGATCAAGTGCAGCTCAAGCAGCAGTCGAGCAATCAGTCTTATACGGATGCAGCCAGCTTAGTTGCTCAGGGCTTGTCAGTAGATCAAGTGGTTGATCGTAGTGATTTATCGCGTGCCGAGGTCGAGCTTATGGTGTTGCTGCGTGAGAGTGATCATCAACCTGAGCATGTCGATTAGTTTCCTTCTTTTCTGAAAATCTTTTCTAAATACCTTTTAAGAACACCTTTCCAAAAATCTACCTGACAATCCTGCTTACCGTCGTCCTTTCTAGCTGTTACTAGCTGCGTTATTTTCAGTATCAGAATGTCCTCGCTTTCGTGGTGGTTGTTTTTTCCTCGATTCAGGCCCGTCGTTATTATGATTAATCCACATTACTTTTCTTATAAGCAATTGAAAGCTTTGATAAAAGTTCAGCTTATGATATAAAGACGCGCCTAATTTCTGGGAGCTCTCAGAAAAGGCTGTTTTAGTCGTTTAAGTCTAGCGCTTTAGTTTTTAATTAAAGCTGTCTATTACTTTAACTTTATTAGGCTAAATCATTGAAATATAAACTAATGTCACACACTTATCGGCACATTGCTCAGGGTGCTGGCGACACGGCTTAGACGTTTATCAATTACAGTTTAATTGATACTCGAATAATTCAGTGGATGCTGGTTGGGTTAATGGGATGGGTGGAGGCTTAACCCGAACTACAGGAAATATATTATGACTACAACTGTCAGCATGCGTGAGCTGTTGCAAGCAGGTGTTCATTTCGGCCATCAAAGCCGTTACTGGAACCCTAAAATGGCGCCTTTTATCTTTGGTGCTCGCAACAAGATCCATATCATCAATTTAGAACAAACTGTTCCAGCCCTAAACGAAGCGTTAGCTTTTGTTGAGCGCTTGGCAGTAAGCAAAAATAAGATTTTATTTGTAGGCACTAAGCGTGCTGCAGGTAAGATAATCAAAGAAGAAGCCGAACGTTGCAGCATGCCTTACGTTAGCCATCGCTGGTTAGGTGGTATGTTAACCAACTACAAAACTATTCGTGCATCTATCAAACGCTACCGCGATTTGGCCGCTCAAGAAAAAGACGGCACTTTCGATATGCTTACTAAGAAAGAGGCGTTAATGCGTCGTCGGACTAAAGATAAGCTTGAGAAAAGCATTGGTGGTATCAAGGATATGGCTGGATTACCTGACGCATTATTTGTTGTCGATGTTGATCATGAGCGTATTGCCATTACTGAAGCGAACAAATTGGGTATCCCAGTTATCGGTATCGTTGATAGTAATAGTAATCCTGATGGCATCGATTACGTTATTCCAGGTAATGACGATGCTATTCGCGCTGTTAAGCTTTACGTTAGCAGAATGGCTGATGCTTGTTTATCAACAGAAACTGGCCTAGCCGATTTTGTTGCTAAAGATGAGTTTGTAGAAGTTGCGGCTGAGCCTGCAGTAGAAGCAGCTGTTGAAGCACCAGAAGCGAAAAAAGAAGACTGATTTAAGTCTTTACAGATAGAGTTATAAGCATTTGAAAAAGGGAGCCTAGCTCCCTTTTTCAAAGTTTAGCTCAGTGAAATTTTATTTAACGTTTTGTTTATTGCGGCTGTTTTGTTAAAGCAGACACAGTAAGTGCATAAACAAGATATGAACTGATTGGGAGAATATGAACGATGGCTCAAATTAAAGCGACCATGGTTAAAGAGCTGCGTGATAGAACCGGCTTAGGCATGATGGAATGTAAGAAGGCATTAACTGAAGCTGGCGGCGATATTGAAGCGGCTATCGAAGAGATGCGTAAATCAAGCGGCATGAAAGCAGCGAAAAAAGCAGGCCGTACAGCTGCTGAAGGCGCGGTAGCAGTTAAAGTAGCTGATGATCAAAGCGTTGGTGTTTTGGTTGAAGTAAACAGTGAAACTGATTTTGCTGCACGTGATGACAACTTCTTAGGCTTTGTTAATGAAGTGGTTGAAGCTGTTTTTGCAAGTAAAAGCACTGACGTTGAAAGTCTTTTAGCTGCAGGCTTAGAAACTAAGCGTGAAGCTCTGGTTCAAAAAATTGGCGAGAACATTTCTGTTCGTCGCGCAGTCGTTGTTGAAGGTGCTAACGTTGGCGCTTATGTTCATGGCAATGGCAAGATTGCGGTACTTACTAACTTAACCGCTGGTGATGAAGCGTTAGCGAAAGATGTTGCAATGCATATTGCAGCGGTTAATCCTCAGGTGGCTAAGCCTGAAGATATGCCTGCTGAATTACTAGAGAAAGAGCGTGCTATTTATGTTGCACAAGCTGAAGATAGCGGCAAGCCAGCTGAGATTATTGCTAAAATGGTTGAAGGGCGTGTACGTAAGTTTTTGGCTGAGAGCTCATTGACTGAGCAGCCTTTCGTTAAAGATCCTGATTTAAAAATCGGCCAGTTATTGAAAAATGCTGGTGCAGACATTAATGGTTTCACTCGTTTTGAAGTGGGTGAGGGTATTGAGGTTGAAGAAGTTGATTTTGCGGCTGAAGTTGCAGCCCAGGTAAAACAAACATCCTAGTGGGTGTTATTGAAAAAGGGCGCTCTGCGCCCTTTTTTGTATCTATTCGTTGTGTACTAGCCAGCCTTTGGTTAGTCTGTTTCTAACGCATTATCTGTATAACGCTATGGTGGGAGCCTTTCTATGTCTACTGCGACAAATGACAAAAAATACAAACGAATATTACTTAAATTAAGCGGTGAGGCTTTACAGGGTTCGGGAAACTTCGGTATTGACCCAAGCGTTCTGGATCGTATGGCCTTAGAGATTGGTCAGCTAGTGGGTATTGGCATTCAGGTTGGCTTGGTTATTGGTGGCGGCAACTTGTTTCGCGGTGCCGAATTGAGTGCGGCTGGTTTGGATCGAGTGACCGGTGATCATATGGGTATGCTCGCAACAACCATGAATGCTTTGGCTATGCGTGATGCCTTAGAGCGCTCTAACATTCCAACCACGGCAATGTCAGCCATTCCGATGAGCGGTGTTGTTGATCGCTATGACCGACGCTCGGCGCTTCGATGCCTTGAGCAGGGTGATGTGGTTATTTTTTCTGCAGGTACCGGTAATCCATTTTTTACCACAGATTCAGCGGCGGCTTTAAGAGCCATAGAAATTGATGCCGAATTGATGATTAAAGCGACTAAAGTAGATGGTGTTTATGACTCTGATCCGATGAAAAACCCGGATGCGGTTAAATACGATACGCTGACTTATGATGATGTGCTTGATCGTAAATTAGGTGTTATGGATTTAACGGCTATTTGCCTATGTCGTGATCACAATATGCCAGTGCGGGTGTTTGAGATGGATAAGGTGGGCGCACTTGTGAATATTGTAGTGGGCGGAAATGAAGGCACATTGATACAATAGAAGCCGGTTAAATTTAGCGTCAGGTCATCCTATTTTATTGGTCTGGTTATTATGGGCAGGGGAGTAATTAAAAGTGCTAGAAGAATTCAAACAAGATGCAGAAGATCGCATGCAAAAAGCAGTGGATGCATTAGCGAGCGCGTTTAATAAAATTAGAACTGGTCGGGCTCATCCGAGTATTTTAGAAGGTGTTCGAGTCGATTATTACGGCTCTGTTACGCCGTTAAGTCAGGTTGCCAATGTTTCTGTTGAAGATGCTCGCATGCTATCGGTAACGCCTTGGGAAAAACAAATGGTTCCCGATATTGAAAAAGCGATTATGAAATCAGATTTAGGTCTGAACCCTGTAACCGCAGGCGCGGTAATTCGTGTGCCTATGCCAGCGTTAACAGAAGAGACGCGTAAAGGCTATATTAAGCAAGCTAGAAAAGAAGTTGAGATTTCAAGAATATCAGCAAGAAATATCCGTCGAGATGTTTTAGCTGATATCAAAGAGCTGCAAAAAGCGAAAGAGATCTCTGAAGACCAAGAGCGCAAAGCTCAGGATGATGTTCAAAAGATTACCGATAAATATATTGCAAAAATGGATGAGGCTTTGAAAATAAAAGAAGCCGATCTATTAGAAATATAGGTATTGTTTAAATCGACATGCTTGGTGTTTTTAATATGCCTGTCTTTTTAAATAGTCATCTGTTTAATTAATTGATTAATTAATGAAATCTAAATCTTCCGATACCACAAAAGACTCATCGTCTAACGATGAGTCTCTTTCGTGCGCATCCCATTCTAACTCAGTGACAAGTGACTCACTAAGCCCGCAGCATATTGCTATTATTATGGACGGCAATAATCGCTGGGCTAAAAAACGTTTTTTACCAGGCATTCGTGGACATAAGGCGGGCGTTGAAGCTATTCGTAGTGTGCTTGAGGTTTGTGAAAAGCATCAGGTAAAGGCGCTGACATTATTCGCCTTTAGTAGTGAGAACTGGCAACGCCCGGTCGATGAAGTTGGCGCCTTAATGAGTTTGTTTCTGAGCTATTTAAAGCGTGAAGTGAGTTCGTTACATAAAAAAGGCGTTTGCATTCGTTTTATTGGTCGGCGTGATCGCCTTCAGACGGATATTGTTAAGCAAATGGAAATGGCTGAATCTTTGACTCAGTCGAATACAGTGAGCACTTTAGTGCTGGCGGTTGATTACGGTGGCCAGTGGGATATCACTAATGCAACCACTCAAATCGCTAAAAGCGTTGCGGCTGGTGATATTAAGCCTGAGCAAATTGATGAGTCATTAGTTAATGCGCATCTCTCATTAAATGATTTACCCAAGCCAGATTTGTGCGTTAGAACTGGCGGCGAATATCGTATCAGTAATTTTATTTTATGGCAGCTGTCTTATGCTGAGTTATATTTTACAGAATGTTTTTGGCCCGATTTTGATGAAAAAGAAATGGAGCTGGCTATTGCTGAATTTTCTTCTCGGCAGCGCCGTTTTGGCAAAACTTCTGAGCAACTTGTCAGTGCTCAAGCGCCAGGTACGCAAATGTCTGGCACGCACACATCGGAGCAGAATTAAATGCTAATTTATCGGCTCTTTACCGCGGTCATACTTGCGGCTGTTTTTTTGCTGACCTTGTTTGCACCGTCGCCATTGGTTTTTGTCGCATTTTGCTTGTTGGCACTTATTATTGGCGCGTGGGAGTGGACGGGCTTATCTGAGCTGAAAAAGAACGTTCAGAAAATAGTGTTTGTTGCCAGCACGGCAGTGTTAATGCTGTTGGTTGCTTATATGGCAGGCTTTATTCATTTTTCTGGCCTTGATTTAATTGCTGTTGTAGAGGGCCAATATTTTATACAGGTGCTTCTGTCGTTAGGCGTGGCATTCTGGATTTGTATGCTAGCAATCTTGCTGGGCTATCCGAAAAGTCAGCGGCTTTTAAAAGCGCGTTTAACGCGACTATTGATGGGCGCTATTTTGCTTGTTGTTGCTTGGGTATCATTACTTTATCTTCGCTATCAAGCTGATGGTCAGTTTTGGGTTATTTATATAGTGGCAGTAGTAGCCGCGGCTGATGTTGGCGGTTATTTCTTTGGCAAAATGTTTGGCTCTAGAAAGCTGGCTCCCTTAGTGAGCCCGGGTAAAACTTGGGAAGGTTTTATTGGCGGCTTAATCGTCTCTCAGTTATTGGCGTTAGGTTTATTTTCTTACTTCTCTTCAGCTGAGCAAAGCCCCTTGCCAGCACTTAATGTTTTTCTATTAGTTACTGCGCTTTTAGCAGCGGTATCAGTGCTAGGTGATTTGTTAGAGAGTTTATTGAAACGTGGCTGTGGATTAAAAGACAGCGGCAGTATTTTACCGGGTCATGGTGGCGTTTTAGACCGACTCGATGGCTTGGTTGCAGCGTTGCCTGTATTTGCCTTTATTTTTATGCTTCTGGGTTGGTAGCTAACGTTTGAATATTGAAAACACACAAGGTCAATCAATCGCTTCTGCTGAAACGCAATCCGTTTCTATATTGGGCAGTACGGGCTCGATTGGTCAAAGTACTCTTGAGGTTTTATCGCTTCATGCTCAGCGCTTTCATTTGTTTGCGCTTTCTGCAAATACCCGTGCTGATTTATTATTGAGTCAGTGTGAAAAGTGGCAGCCAGATTACGCTGTGTTACGTAACCCTGAACAAGCTGAATGGTTAGAGCGTTCGCTGGTTGAAAAAGGGCTTACTACAAAATTATTGCATGGCAGTGAAGGGCTCGATTTTATTGCTAGTCATGAGCAAGTCGATATAGTCATGGCTTCTATTGTTGGTTCGGCAGGGTTACGTTCTACATTGGCTGCCGTTAATGCGGGTAAAAAAGTATTGCTCGCTAATAAAGAATCACTTGTTATGGCTGGGGCATTATTTATGCAGGCCGTAGAGAAGTCTGGTGCTGTGCTACTACCGATTGATAGTGAACATAATGCTATTTTTCAGTGTATGCCGTCGCCGACTTTAAGTGGTTCTGCTGAGCGAATGACTGAGCCGGCTATTATCGCTAATGGTATTCGCAAAATTTTACTGACAGGTTCGGGTGGTCCTTTTCGAACTCTGCCGATGGATGACTTTTCTGCTATAACGCCAGATCAAGCGTGTGCGCATCCTAATTGGTCTATGGGTAGAAAGATTTCTGTCGACTCTGCGACCATGATGAATAAAGGCTTAGAGTTAATTGAGGCCTGTTGGTTATTTGATTGCTCGCCTAGTGACATTGAAATTGTTGTGCATCCGCAAAGTGTTATTCATTCTATGGTCGAATATTTGGACGGTTCGGTGTTGGCCCAAATGGGACACCCTGATATGCGAACACCTATAGCGCATGCATTGTCTTGGCCGGTACGTATTGAATCGGGTGTTGAGAGTCTTAATTGGGCGCAGATGAACGGCTTAACGTTTGAGGCGCCAGATATTGAGCGTTTTCCTGCACTGGATATTGCGAGACAGGCAGCAGAAGCGGGTGGTAGCGTTCCTATTGCCCTGAATGCAGCCAATGAAATTGCCGTTGAAGCGTTTTTGAATGAGGCAATTCCTTTTACCGCAATTATTGAGGTAGTACAGCAATGCCTCGAAAAAATACCGTTTGAGGAACCGATGACGCTAGATGCTATCGAAGCTATTGATTTTCAGGCGCGAAAAGTGGCAAAAGATTGTTGTCAGGCATTTCAGAAGGTGTCATCTTAATGTCTAAGCGTTCTATATTAAGGTCTAAACATCTCATATCAGAGAGAGTACTAGTATCAATAGTCAGTACTGGAGTGAAGTTTATTTTAAGTGTTAATGTCATCTTTCATTTAGCTTTGCGAGGAGCCTACTAGTATGGCGCTTGCAACAATCGGCTATTTTATTCTTACCTTAGCGATACTGGTGACTGTTCATGAATACGGTCATTATTGGGTTGGGCGTCGCTGTGGCGTTAAAGCGTTAACGTTTTCGGTGGGCTTTGGTCCATCATTGTGGCGTAGAACCGATAAACACGGCACTGAATGGGTTATTGCTGCATTGCCATTAGGTGGTTATGTTCGCTTTTTAGATGAGCGCGAAGGCGCGGTAGCGACGGATCAGCAGCCTTTTTGTTTTAACCGAAAGTCTAAATTAGCCCGCGCAGCCATTATTGCCGCCGGTCCCATTACTAATTTTATTTTAGCGATATTGGTTTATACCGTTATTAGCATGCTCGGTGTTTCTGGCCGATTGCCGGTTGTTGGCGATGTTGAGCCCGATTCTGCTGCTTTTCATGCAGGTTTTGAACGTGGCCAAACGATTGTTGCGGTTGATGGAGAGCCAACGCCCACGCAATATCGTCTGCATATGCAGCTAATTAATCGTATTGGTGAAACAGGAACCATTGATTTCGATCTTCGTTACCCTGAAAGCACGGCGATTTATCAGGCTTCATTGCCAATTAATAGCTGGCTTGCTGGTGATGATCGCCCTAGAATTTATGGCTCTTTGGGTTTTGGCTATTTTCAACCCGATATGCCGGCGTTAATAGAACGTGTTATTGATGGTGGTCCTGCCGATTTGGCGGGCGTTCTAGCGGGCGACAGAATTACAGCCATTGATGGTATTGCCGTAAACGATTGGCGCGCAGCGGTTGAGCAGATTAAAGTACGCCCTTTGCAGTCGGTTGAAGTAGAATTACTGCGAGCGGATGGCATCGTTAATACGATTATTAAGACGCAGGCGATAACGCTAGACGATGGTACTCAACAAGGTCGTATTGGCGTGCAGGCCGCAGCCGTTGAGTTGCCAGCTTCAATGATGGTTATTCAGCGATATGGCCCTCTAGAAGCGCTATCTCAAGGTTTTGTAAGAACAGGCGAGCTAATAGCGTTTACTTTTAGCTCAATTAAAAAGATGCTAATGGGGTTAATATCAACCTCAAGCTTGAGCGGACCGGTCAGTATTGCCAAAATGGCTTCTGCCACGGCCAGCTCTGGGTTTATCCCTTATATGGAGTTTTTGGCCTTGCTAAGTGTGAGTCTGGGCGTGTTAAATCTATTGCCTATACCTGTACTTGATGGCGGTCATTTAATGTACATTGCGATAGAGGCTGTGAGTCGCAGGCCGGTTTCAGAGCGTTTACAAATATGGGGGCAGCAACTCGGGTTGGTGCTAATTTTGAGTATAATGGCGCTCGCGCTTTATAACGACATATCACACTTTTAGGTTATAACTATTTTGCTTTCTTTCTGCCGTAGCTACATATCTAGTCGTATAGCACTTCGTCTAGGCTCAATAATGCTTTCATCTGTGTCTAACTGCATACAAAAAGGCTCGCTGTTTATTCGCTATGCCGTTGTTGCTTTTACACTTGTGGCCAGTACTCTCGTGGCCAGCACTCTCGTTCAGGCTGAAACCATTAAAGATATCCGTATCGAAGGGTTGCAACGGGTTAGTGCCGGTGCGATTTTTGCCGTGTTGCCCATTGATATTGGTGACCAAGTCGATAGCGGTCGAGTTGCAGCTGCCTCTCGCGCTATTTTTGCTACTGGTAACTTTCAGAATATTGATATCGGTATTGATGCCGGTGTATTGATTATTAATTTACAAGAGCGTCCCTCTATAAGTGAAATTAATATTGATGGTAACAAGGCGATTGAAACTGAAGCCTTGTTAGAAGGCTTAGAAAATCAAGGCATGGCAGAAGGCCGAGTATTTCAGCGCG
Organism: uncultured Gammaproteobacteria bacterium; assembly: GCA_963968645.1. Taxonomy (GTDB): domain Bacteria; phylum Pseudomonadota; class Gammaproteobacteria; order Pseudomonadales; family UBA7434; genus UBA7434. The sequence goes on from CAXAHI010000022.1 coordinate 14,219, forward strand.
CAACTCTCGAAGGAATGCGTCGAGAGTTAGCCCGTCAATACGGTGCTCAGGGTCGCTATGATGCAGAGATTACGACCGATATTATCGCTAAGCCACGAAATCGTGTAGCGGTTGATATTTTTGTTGATGAAGGCAGCGTTGCTAAAATTAAACAAATCAATATTGTTGGCAATGAAGTTTACGATGATAAACATTTGCTCGATTTAATGGAGCTTAAAGACCGAGGTTTCTTTAACGGTTTTAAAGGCCGCAAAAAATACGCCCGAGAGAAATTGTCTGGTGATCTTGAAACGATTAATGACTATTACTTAAACCGCGGTTACATCCAGTTTGCCATGCGTTCTACGCAGGTTTCTGTTGGGCCTACTAAAGATTCGGTCTATATCACTATTAATGTTGATGAAGGTCAGCAATTTAAAGTTAATAAAGTGCAGTTAGCGGGTGATGTTAAAGATCAGGCAACCACACTTGAACGTGTATTTTTAATGTCTAAAGGTAGAACGTTTTCTCAGTCACTGGTGACACGAACCGAAGAACTCATGAAGCGTATTATGGGTAATGAGGGTTATGCCTTCGCTGAGGTGAGTAGCATTCCTGAGATTAATGCCGATGATAAGACCGTTGATCTGACATTTTTTGTAGATCCCGGTAAGCGCACTTACGTACGAAGCATTGAGTTCGAAGGAAATTACAAAACTGCTGACGAAGTATTGCGAAGAGAAATGCGTCAGATGGAAGGGGGCATAGCCTCTACTAATTTAATTGAGTTATCTCGTGTGCGACTTGAAAGGCTTGGTTTTTTCAAAGAAGCGAAAGTTGATACTTCAGAAGTGCCTGGTGCCGATGATTTAATTGATGTCCGTTATCGCGTTGAAGAGCAATCGTCGGGCAGTGTGTCTGCATCAGTGGGCTTCTCTCAAGATGTGGGTTTAATTTTTGGTGCTGATTTTCAGCAGAATAACTTCTTAGGTTCGGGTAAGCAGGTCGGTATTCAAGCGAATAGAAGTCGATTTAGAACCACTTACGGTTTGAACTATGTGAATCCTTATTATACTGAAGATGGCGTAAGTCGCGGTTTCAGTTTGTTCTTTAGCGAAACGGATTTTGATGAAATTAACATCGCCAGCTACAGCACTAACCGCTTTGGTGGTTCGGTTATCTTTGGTTATCCGATTAATGAAACGCAATCATTGCGCTTTAGTTTTGGCTATACCAATACAGAGATTGAGGCAGGTTTCGCAGCAGTTCAAGAAATTATGCGCACGCCAGTATCAACGGGTATTGATTTTGATGAACTGGGCTTTGTTGATAAATATGGCAATGATTTTGGTGTGTTTTTATTAAATGGTAGCTGGCGTGAGTCGACATTGAATAGAGGCATCCTTGCAGATCGCGGTCATTCAAATAATATTTCTTTAGAGGCAACAATACCGGGTAGCGACATAGAGTATTTTCGTGCAACGTTCGATACTCAATATTATGTGCCTGTTGGTCCTCTAACATTCCGTTTTCGCGGTGAGTTAGGTTATGGCGATGGATTAGGTGATACCCAAGAGTTGCCATTTTTCGAACATTTCTTAGCGGGTGGTTTTGGCTCGGTAAGAGGTTTTGAAAGTAATACGCTAGGTCCAAGAAGTACTTCGGCTAGAACACCTCAGTTTGATGGTGACTTAGTGGGTGCCGCTATTGATTCTTCGCCAGACCCCTTTGGCGGAAACTTTTTACTTGAAGGTAGTCTTGAATTATTACTACCATTGCCGTTCTTAAAAGATCAGCGCTCGGTTCGTGCCGTTTTATTCTATGATTACGGTAATGTGTTTTCTGATAATTGTCGGTCTACACAGTTAAACTGTACTAATTTTGATCTTGGTGAGTTGCGTACTTCAGCAGGTTTTGCTGTTACTTGGCTTTCAGGTTTTGGTCCGCTATCGTTCAGTCTCGGTTCGCCGTTGCAGCATAATGAGACGGATGAGCGTCAATCATTCCAGTTCTCAATGGGTAGAGCATTTTAGGATTGTTTTAAGATCATTTTAAGCGTTTATTTATTTTTTTTGTTAAGTTGGAGAGTAATTGTGAAAAACTATTTTTTAGGTAAAAGCCGTTTTATTCAAAGTCTGTCTATGGCAGCTTTGTTATCTTTGTCTGTGTCAGCGATGTCTGAAGATGCACCGGCAGCGAGTTCTAAAATTGCGGTTGTTGATGTTCGTATTGCTGTTTTACAAACTGAGCTTGCACAGTCGCAGTTTGCAGATCTAAAAAAGCAGGATGATTTCAAAAGCAATATGGAGTCTATTGAGTCTTTAGAAGTTGAGCTCAAAGCAATGGTAGAGACTTACCAAAAAGACCGTGCTGTGATGAGTGCGCAAAAGCGTGAAGAAGAAGAGAAGCGAATTGTTGAAAAACAAAAAGATCGCAATTACATAGCTTCAAAATTACAGCAAGCACAGAAAGATTGGGCTGAGCGTTCTATGGAAGAGCAAGCGCAAAATCTAACACGCGTATTGCAAAACTTAGTAGATGAGCAGGGTATTGGTATGTTAATTCGTGCAGATACAGGTGTGGTTTTACATGCCGATAGCTCTTTCGATATTTCAGCACAAGTCACTGAAAGATTGAATCAAATTAAATAGAAGATCTATTTAGTAAAAGATAAAAGTAATAGATGCTCAATTAAGTAGTATCTATTACTTAATTTCTTTATATGAATAAGCAGTACTTTTTATACTGATAGCAATATACGGTTAAGCTAGCAATGACTCGTGATACTAAAAGCGACAATAAAAATGAGTATACGTTAAAGGCGCTAGCTGAATTGCTAGGCGCTGAGCTTGTATTGCGTAACGGTGTAACTGATGCCGCTGATATTCGTATTGGTGGCATTGCGCCATTATCTTCTGCGACAGAATCACAGCTTTCTTTTTGTGCTAGCGCTAAGCATCATGCTGAGCTTAAATCGACTTCTGCTACAGCGGTTATTGTTGCAGCTGGCTCAGTCGATGATTGTCCGGTTCATTGTCTCGTTCATGCAAATCCCTATTTGGCGTTTGCACAGTTAAGTCACTCTTTTGATCTGCGCCCTAAACCCGCTATAGGCATTCATCCTTCAGCGGTTATTGCCTCTACGGCATCGATCGCTGAAGGTGCTCGTATTGCTCCCGGTGTAGTGGTTATGGATTATGCGACGATTGGCTGCAATGCCAGCATAGGTCCTAACAGTGTTATTGAGGCTTCTGCATTAATTGGCGATAACGTAACTTTAATGGCGAATACCAATATTGGTTTCGCGGTTAAATTAGGTGATGATGTTCGAGTAGACTCGGGAACGGTTATTGGCTCCGATGGCTTTGGTTACGCGCCTAGTCCTCAGGTTGATGCTGGCCATCGTTGGCATAAAATTGCTCAACTAGGTTCAGTGGTAGTGGGTGACCGCGTTGAAATTGGTGCTAATACAGTTATAGATAGAGGTGCGCTCGATAACACCGTGATCGAAGATGATGTCATTATTGATAATCAAGTGCATTTGGCGCATAACGTGATAGTGGGTCGTGGTTCGGCAATCGCTGGTTGCGTAGGCGTTGCTGGAAGTACGACGATAGGCCAATATTGCACGATTGCTGGTGGTGTCTGTATTACTGGGCATATTACTATTGCCGATAAAGTCACAGTGCTGGGTATGAGTAAAGTGACGGGTTCTATTAAAGAATCGGGCACTTATTCTTCGGGCACCGGTATACAGGAAATAAGTGGCTGGCGAAAAAGTGCAGTAAGGTTTACTCAGTTGGATGCTTTACACCAGCGAGTGAAGACTCTCGAGAAAGAGAAGAAAGATTAGTCTTTTATAGAGTTCGTTAAAACGATATTTATATTAGAAGTGTCAGTAATTAATTTTAAATAAAAAAGCTTGGAAATAACGGTTAATGGATATTACTGAAATTAGAGAATACTTACCTCACCGCTACCCGTTTTTATTGGTAGATAGAGTGATTGATCTTGAAGTAGGTAAAAACATAACAGCTATAAAAAACGTGACGATTAATGAGCCGTTTTTCGATGGCCATTTTCCTAATTTACCTATTATGCCTGGTGTGCTTATTATTGAAGCGATGGCACAGGCTGCGGGTATTTTGGGTTTTAAAACCTTAGATAAAAAGCCTTCTGATGGCTCAATTTATATGTTTGTTGGCGCCGATAAGATGCGCTTTAAAAAGCCTGTTGTGCCAGGTGACCAGCTAACTTTAAAGGCAGAAATCATAACGTCTCGTTCTGGCATTTGGAAGTTTGATTGCCGCGCAGAAGTCGATGGCAAAATGGTTGCTGCAGGTCAAATCCTTTGTGCCGATCGAGAGGTCTAAGATGATTCATGATCTTGCCATTGTTGATGCTAGCGCCAATATACATCCAAGTGTAACTGTGGGGCCATGGACGACAATTGGTCCAGGCGTAACAATTGGTGAAGGCAGTGTCATTGCCTCGCATTGCGTTATAAAAGGGCCAACGACAATTGGTCAGCGTTGCCAGATTTTTCAATTCTCCAGTATTGGTGAAGCAACGCCAGACCTAAAATTTAAGAATGAACCAACTAGCTTAACTATTGGCGATGACAATATTATTCGCGAGGGCGTCACGATACATCGTGGCACTATACAAGATCGTGGTGATACTTTTATAGGCAATCATAATTTACTCATGGCCTATGTACATGTTGGTCATGATTGCGTTATAGGCAATCATTGTATCTTGGTGAATAACGTCGCTTTAGCTGGTCATGTGCATGTGGGTGATTGGGCCATTATTAGTGGTTACTGCGGCGTGCATCAGTACTGTCGAATTGGAGCTCATAGCTACTTGGGTATGATGAGTCGACTATCGCAAGACTTACCGGCCTTTGTGCTAGCCGATGGTCATCCTGCCGCGCCAAAAATGATTAATTTAGAAGGCTTACGTCGACGTAATTTCTCTGATCACGAAATAAAGAAATTACAGCAAGCATTTAAAATTGTGTATCGTAAAAAGCTAAGTTTAGGTGATGCGGTAGAAGTACTTAAACCTATGATTGCTGAGTCACCGTCTATTGCTGTATTTGTTGATTCTATTGAGTCGTCTACACGCGGTATAGTCCGTAGCTAGTTTTTACGACGAATGTTAAATCCATTTTTTAGTTTTAATTTTTCCTTTTTTGCTGGCTTCATTAATAGTCGAGTGTTTGGTTAATGTCAGATAACGTTAAACCATTATTAATAGGCATCGTTGCTGGAGAAGCATCGGGTGATTTATTGGGTGCAGATTTAATCCGCTCGATTAAAGCTCAGTATCCGCATGCCGAATTTATTGGTCTTGGTGGTGAGCAAATGCAGGCCGAAGGTTTTAAGACTCTCGATGATATGAGTCTTCTATCGGTAATGGGCTTAGTTGAGCCGCTTAAACGGTTACCTCAATTACTGACACTTCGTCGTCGCTTAGTTGCTCATTTTTTAGAATGTAAGCCTGCGGTTGTCGTTGGTATTGATGCCCCAGATTTTAATCTTGCCCTCGAACGAAAACTTAAAGCCAAAGGCATTCCTACTTGTCATTATGTTTGCCCTTCGGTTTGGGCTTGGCGACAAGGTCGTGTAAAGGGCATTCGTAAAAGTGTTGATCATGTTTTATCGTTGCTGCCTTTTGAAGTCGATTTTCTTAAGCAACATGATATTAAATCAACTTTTGTTGGGCATCCCTTGGCTGAGCAATTATCTTTTAATGCGCCGGTTGTCGAGTCTGAGCTTTCGAACCAGTTAAAAGAATTTAAGTTGCAAGGTCCCTTACTTTGCGTAATGCCTGGTAGTCGTAACAGTGAAGTGCAAGCGCTGCTTGACGTGTTTATGGAGACGATAGCTGCATGCCTGCAACGTCAGCCGAATATGCGTTTTGTTATTCCAGCGGCATCTAAGGCGCTTTACGAGCTGTTAAGTAGTCGTTTGTCCGAGCCCGATATCCATTTAATACGACAGCGTATTTTATTGACACGCGGTGAATCACAGCTCTGTATGCAAATGTCCGATTTAGTATTACTTGCATCGGGCACAGCAACATTAGAAGCGGCCTTGCTAGGCAAACCTATGGTGGTTGCTTATCGATTGGCGCCCCTCAGTTACGCCATTATGTCACGCATGATTAAAATCGATTATGTTGCACTCCCTAATTTATTAACCGACAAAGCGTATGTGCAAGAATTTATTCAGCATGATATTTCTGCTGAGAGTTTGTCATCGGCCTTGCTCAGTTATATTGAACAACCGGCTTTAGCTGCCGAAGTTAAAAATGCCTTTCGGCAATTACATATTCAGCTTGCTCAAAACGCCAGTGAAAAAGCGGCTGCTGTTGTTTTATCACTCGCAGGCTGTGAGCCTCAGGTGAGCAGCAATGATCTTTGAAGAACCTGACATCCATTATTCCGGCATTTTGTTAGCGGGTGTCGATGAAGCAGGGCGTGGACCGCTAGCTGGAGATGTCGTTGCAGCAGCCGTTATTCTTGATCCAAACCAGCCTATTGAAGGTTTGGCTGATTCTAAAAAAATCAGTGAAAAAAAGCGCGAAAAGCTTTTTGACGAAATCCATCAAAAAGCCATCGCGGTTGCGGTTGGGCGAGCCAGTGTTGCCGAAATTGATGAGCTCAATATTCTCTGGGCCTCAATGCTGGCCATGAAGCGAGCCGTAGAATTGTTGCCGGTTCAGCCAGAACACGTGGTTGTAGATGGTAATCGCGTGCCTAAGTGGACATATTCTGCACAGGCTTTCGTTAAAGGTGATCAGCGCATCGCTTGCATCAGTGCGGGCTCGATTATTGCCAAGGTCACGCGAGATCACGACATGTTCGCCTTAGCCCGTGATTACCCGCAGTATGGCTTTGAAAAGCATAAAGGCTACCCCACGGCAGCGCATAGAGATGCAATTGTCGAACACGGGGTAACTGAGTACCATCGAACCACCTTCGGGCCTGTTAGGGCTGTACTTGAACAAACATAATAAAAAAAATAATACTATTAGCCTTCAACACTCCTGAAATTTGTCTGTTTGTAGTAAACTAGCCTGCTTTACACCGCATTATCATCTGCTTTTTTTAATCGCGCTAAATAGATAAGTTTTAAATATGACTGCACCGTTTGTCCATCTTCGTAGCCACTCCGAATTTTCATTGTCGGATGGATTACTTCGAATAAAATCGGTGGTTAAACGCATGGTGGCTCTAGATATGCCAGCCATGGCGCTGACAGATCGGAATAACCTTTACGGCTTAGTTAAGTTTCAAAAATCGGCTTTTGGTAGTGGCATAAAGCCTATTTACGGTACCGATATTACTTGGGTTACTGATGATGATAATCAGACGCCTTATACACTTACATTGCTTGCTCAAAATTTAGTCGGTTACAAAAACTTATTAAAATTAATCTCTCGTGCTTTTCAACAAGGGCAGGGACTCCGTGGCCCCAGTGTTAAGCAGAGTTGGATACTTGAGTTATCTGAAGGTTTAATTGCGCTATCGGGTGCAGCTGAGGGTGATGTTGGCCATGCCTTAGTCACAGGTAAAACACATATTGCACGCCGCCATCTTGATGCTTGGACAGCCGTTTTTGGTGATCGCTTTTATATTGATATACAGCGCCTTAATAGACCCGAAGATGAAACCCACTTACATGCTGCGGTTAAGCTAGCAGAGCAGGCCGGTGTGCCCGTTGTTGCCACTAACAGCTGCTGCTTTATGTACCGTGAAGATTATGAAGCCCATGAAGTGCGTGTGTGTATAAACGAGGGCCGAGCTTTAGATGATCCTCGTCGTCCACGTAAGCATACCGAAGAGCAGTACGTAAAAACCGTTGATGAAATGACTGAGTTGTTTTCGGACATACCTGAAGCGTTAGAGAATACCGTCATCATTGCTGCGCGTTGTAATGTTGAAGTTGAATTGGGTAAATACTATTTGCCCGATTACCCTATTCCAGAAGGTATGACGCAAGAATCTTTTTTTCGCTCAGTCTCTCATGATGGCTTGGATAAGCGTTTAGCTAAACTTTTTGATGTGAACGGCGAAGATTTTCCTGCCAAGCAAAAAGAGTATCGTGATCGTCTCGACTTCGAAGTTGAGACGATATTACAAATGGGTTTTCCTGGTTATTTCCTTATCGTTATGGACTTTATTCGCTGGGCTAAACAAAACGATATTCCTGTGGGGCCAGGTCGAGGTTCGGGTGCCGGCTCTCTCGTTGCTTACTCGCTAGAAATTACAGACTTAGACCCCTTAGCTTACGACTTACTTTTCGAGCGATTTTTGAATCCAGAACGAGTATCGATGCCCGATTTCGATGTCGATTTCTGTATGGAAAAACGTGATCGTGTTATTCGCTATGTATCTGACACATATGGTCGTGAGGCGGTAGGGCAAATTATCACTTTCGGCACCATGGCTGCTAAAGCGGTAGTGCGTGATGTAGCGCGAGCGCAGGGTAAGTCTTATGGCCTAGCCGATAAACTCTCGAAGATGATTCCCTTTGAAGTGGGTATAACGTTAGAGAAAGCCTTTGAGCAAGAAGAGTCATTGAGACAGTTTTTAGCTGCTGATGCCGATGGCCAAGAAATCTGGGACATGGCGTTACAGCTTGAAGGTACGACACGTAATGTTGGTAAGCATGCTGGTGGTGTTGTTATTTCGCCGACTAAACTCACCGATTTTTCACCACTGTATTGTGATGAAAGTGGTGAAGGTCTTGTTACCCAATACGATAAGAATGATGTTGAAGAAGCAGGCTTAGTTAAGTTTGACTTTCTTGGCCTGCGAACGTTAACTATTATTGATTGGGCGTTAGTGATTATTAATCGCCAGCGCAAAGCGTTAGGCGAAGCGCCGATTGATATTACCCAAATCCCTCTTGACGATAAAACCATATTTGATTTGTTGCAGCGCGCGGATACCACAGCGGTATTCCAGTTAGAATCGCGTGGCATGAAAGATTTGATTAAGCGACTGCTGCCCGGTAGCTTTGAAGACATCATTGCACTTGTGGCCTTATTTAGACCAGGACCGTTGCAATCGGGCATGGTTGATGATTTTATTAATCGTAAGCATGGCAGAGCACAGCTGGCTTACCCGCATCCGCAGTATCAACACGATAGCTTAATTCCTATTCTCCAACCGACCTACGGCATTATTCTTTACCAAGAACAGGTAATGCAAATTGCGCAGGTAATGGCGGGTTACTCTCTGGGTGAAGCCGATTTGCTTCGTCGAGCAATGGGTAAGAAAAAAGCCGAAGAAATGGCGGCTCAGGGTGAGTTGTTTGTTGCAGGCTCTATTAAAAAAGGTCACAGCGAAGAGTTAGCGCGTAACATCTTTGACCTAATGGAAAAGTTTGCAGGCTACGGTTTTAACAAATCGCATTCCGCTGCTTATGCATTAGTGTCGTACCAAACGGCTTGGTTAAAAACGCATTATCCTGCGCCCTTTATGGCAGCGGTATTAAGTTCTGAATCGCAAAATACCGATAAAATTGTGACATTGATTGATGAGTGTCGTCATATCGGCGTTGAGTATACTTCTCCGAATGTTAATGACGGCCAGTTCTTATTTAGCGTTAATGAGAAAAACCAAGTGGTCTATGGCTTAGGCGCGATTAAAGGCTTGGGTGAAGGCCCTGTAGAAAGTATTCTTGAAGCACGACAAGATAAACCCTTTACCGATTTGTTTGATTTCTGTCGTCGTACCGATGCAAGAAAAGTTAATAAGCGAGCGCTAGAAGCGCTTATCAAAAGCGGCGCATTTGATACTCTCGGAGAAGACCGTTGGGTTTTATTAGCGGCAATGCCAGAGGCAATAAAAGCGGCCGAGCAAAGTGCTGCTAATGCTGACGTTGGTATGGTCGACTTATTTGGCGAGTTAGCTGATACCAATGCCGATGATTTATACGGTGACTTTAAATCGGCCAAGCCTTGGAATATCCAAAAACGCTTGTTAGGTGAAAAAGAAACTTTAGGTTTATATCTATCAGGTCATCCTATTGATGCTTACGAGCATGAATTAAAACGTATGGTTAAGCGTCGCATTAAAGGCGTGCAAGCAGGCAAGGGCAAACAAAACGTCGCAGGCATGATTATAGCCATGCGTACGATGAAGAATAAGCGCGGCGACACTATGGCGTTCTTAACCTTAGATGATCGCACGGGGCGAATAGAGGCCTCCTTATTCTCTGAAGCCTATGAGTCTGCGCGCGATTTATTAGTAAAAGATGCGGTTATCTTTGTTGAGGGTGAGGTTCGCCAAGACGACTATACCGGTGGCTTAAGTGTTCGCGTTAATACCGTTTATAGCTTGGCCGATGCGAGACAGAGACATGCACAGGCCTTATTACTAGAATTGGATGAAAGCGATTTTGGAAATGGTTTTTTAAAGTCGATACAGACCATTTTAACCGAGGATTTTCAGTTTTCTGGCCGTGGCAACTGTCCTTTAAGGATTCGCTACACCAGTGGCCAAGCGACTACTGAGATTAAGTTAGGTTACGATTGGCGCGTAGTACCCAGTGATGGTCTTATTGATAAGCTACGTGATACTTGCGGTGAAGCGAAAGTATCATTGATGTATCCAGACCCTAATGCTAACCCTTATGCGTAAATAGTCTGCAATATAAACAATTGCTGCACTGGGCTTTTCTTGCGCCCACCAAGTGTATCCATTACAATTTCGGCCGCTGCGCTTGTAGCTCAACTGGATAGAGTATCGGGCTTCGAACTCGAGGGTTGCAGGTTCGAGTCCTGCCAGGCGCACCATTTCTTATTGCTAGCACTTCATGGATTGATCCTTAACAACGGATTAATGACAGCTGATCAATAGATCAGCAAACTGAAGTGTTAATGTAGCAAAGCATTTTTACCTAATTCTAACTATAAGGCCACACCTTGTCTGATTCCGTATTTTCTGGTTTTACACTTGATCCTCGATTAATGCAGGCTTTAGAAAAAGCGGAGTATGAAGAGCCTACGCCTGTCCAAGCGGCAGCGATTCCGGTTGGATTAACGGGTAAAGATTTATTGGTAGGGGCAGAAACGGGTAGTGGTAAAACCGCAGCCTTTGTTTTGCCTATGTTGCATCGCCTATTACAAAAATCGGCAGAGGCCGGTCGCACTGATAGCAGCGGCACGCGAGCACTCATACTCGTACCTACTCGTGAGTTAGCCATTCAAGTCGTTAAGCAGTGTGATTTATTTGCCAGTTGCTCGCATATTAAGACGGGCTTAATTATTGGCGGTAATAGCTTTAAGTACCAGCAGGCCATGTTCCGCAAAAACCCAGAGGTTATTGTTGCTACACCTGGTCGAATGGCTGAGCATATTGGTCACGGCAGTACTGATTTACAAGACATTGAAGTATTAGTGCTAGATGAAGCCGATCGTATGCTTGATTTGGGTTTGGGTGCTGATGTAATAAAAATTGCTAACAACTGTAAAAAGCCACGTCAGACGATGCTTTTTTCAGCGACCTTAACGCATAAAGCGTTTAGTGCAATCACTCAAGATATTCTTGTTGATCCTGAAATTATTAAACTAAATACCGTACGTGAACAGCACAGCAGTATTGTGCAGCAAATCATTTTGGCCGATGACCGTGATCATAAAGACAGATTACTTGACGGTTTATTTGCCGAGCAGACTTTTGAAAAAGCCCTTATCTTTTGTAATACACGCGCGCAAGCAACTCGCTTATGCGGTTTGCTGCGTTACCGTTCTTCGGGCACAGAAAAGTTAAGAACCGGTTTGTTACATGGCGATATGGGCCAAGATGAGCGTAAAGATACGGTTAATAAATTACGCGGCGGCAATATCAATATTGTGGTTGCTACCGATGTGGCAGCGCGAGGCTTAGATATCAAAGGTATTGATATCGTTATTAACTATGATATGCCACGCAATGGTACTGATTATACTCACCGTATTGGTCGCACAGGGCGCGCGGGTGAAGAAGGTTTAGCGGTTTCGTTGATTAGTGCTTTTGAATGGAATTTGATGTCGAGCATTGAGCGATATTTGCGAGTTCGCTTTGATCAAAGAAAACTTAAAGGCTTAGAGGCTAAGTATAAAGGTCCGAAGAAAGTGAAGGCTTCGGGTAAGGCGGCTGGCACTAAGAAGAAAAAATCTAAAGATGGCGATGATAAAGGTAAGGGTCGTCATAGAGATAAAAAGAATGTTGGTAAGCGACGTGCCGCGTCGAAAAGAGCTGGGTCAGATGATGGTCGCTCTAAGGAAGGGCGTAGTACTTTGAAGCGGAAAGTTAAGCCGCAAGAGTCTTCTTCTAATAATGATGAGAGCTAGCTCTTTTGAGTCTTTTTAAGTTCAACTTCGTCGGGATTGGCCCGGCAGTCGAAGTCCAGTTCTTCAAGTGTTACCTAAAAGTGTTCTTATATTCTGGTTGTTTACTTTGTTTGGTAGAGTTTTAAAGTCAAGGTCGTCGGGAGTGGCCCGACATGCCAGTATCTTTT
>CAXAHI010000023.1:0-25796 GCA_963968645.1 uncultured Gammaproteobacteria bacterium
GGCATTATATTCCCTAATCCTAATGCGCCTACTGGTATTGGCTTGGCGCGGCAGGCAATTATTGCGTTGCTAGAAGCTAACCCTAATTCGGTTGTCATTGTTGATGAAGCCTATATTGATTTTTCTCAGCGTTCAGATGCTCATACATCGGCAGATAGCATTGCTTCAGTGATTGATTTAACCCAGCAATATAATAATTTACTGGTGGTACATACCTTATCTAAATCGCGCGCCTTTGCTGGTATGCGAGTGGGCTATGCGATAGGCCACCCTCATTTAATAAAAGGTTTGCAGCGAGTTAAAAATAGCTTTAACTCCTATCCGGTCGATCGCTTGGCAGAAGTTGCTGCCATTGCGAGCTTTCAGGATGAGCCTTATTTTCAGTCGGTTAAAGACAAGATAATTGCTAATCGTCAGCAATTGATTGATCAGCTTGAATCGTGGAAGTTTGATTGCCTGCCATCATCGGCGAATTTTGTTTTAGTGAGGCATGACCAGCTCGATGCTAAACAGCTTGCCGAGCAATTACGCGAGCATAAGATTATTGTTCGCTATTTTGCTACGCCACGTATTGCGCAATTTATTCGTATTACCGTGGGTACTGAAGAGCAGAATCAGCTGTTGCTGGATGTGATAGCGGGGCTTCTTGCACTTTAATATTGCTGATTTTTTCTTGCTTTCTTCTTGATTTTTTTGGCTGCTATTCACTTTTTGGGATGGTAGCTATTCCGTTTTAAGGCTGTTTTCAGTCATATTATGGTTGTTAATTAGTCTTTTTTAGGCTGATTCATGATTATTCCCAGTCAATTCAATAGCTTAATCATCTAAAAAACATTATTTTTATCCAATAAAAATATATTACGAGCCATACTTAATGTAGAACATTAAGTATGGGATTTAGCTGTATGTATTCACTTCAAAAGCTTAAAATTAGCTTATACTCCACCTCGCAATACCTCTATTAACTGATTGATTTATATAATAAAAATAGTACTCAACAGTACTTGCATACCGCTCTCTGTCGCTCTATAGTGTATGAATGTGGCGTAAAGTGGTGATTTGTGGATATTCCATGGTTTTTCACCGCTAATTTGAGACATGTTTAGCCGATGCTTCCAACCGGCTATTTTTTTCAGATAAGCCCAAATCTATTTAGATAATGAAAATACCGTTGAGGAAGTAAATTGTTTAGAGGTGTGAATCCAATCAACATGGACGCCAAGGGCCGAATTGCGATGCCGAGCAAGTATCGCGATCGTCTTGTGGATGCCTGTGGGGGTCGATTGGTTGCCACGATTCATCTGCAAGTGAAATGTCTATTAATTTACCCATTGCCGATATGGGAAGACATTGAGCAAGAGATCCAAGAGCTCCCTACCTTAAAGCCCGAAGTTGGTCGCCTTCAGCGATTGTTACTTGGTTACGCCTCCGATATTGATTTAGACGGCAACGGTCGTTTGTTGTTGCCGAGTGCGTTAAGAGCACATGCCGGTTTAGATAAAAAAGTGGTACTCGTCGGTCAAGGTAAAAAGCTTGAGCTTTGGAGTGAGTCTGCTTGGGATGCTGAGAGAGAAAGTGGTTTGGGTCAGGCGGCGGAACAGCCGTTACCTGAAGAACTCTTCACGATTTCACTTTAATGGCGCCTAACGATACAGGTGAGCCGTTAGTGTTAACGCATCAAGCGGTTTTAGATATAGCAACGGTTGATGGTTGGTTTACAGATCCTGATGGTATTTATATCGACGGTACATTTGGTCGCGGTGGCCATAGTCGTTTACTGCTAGAGCGCTTATCGAGCAAGGGTCAGTTGTTGGTCGTTGACCGAGATCCTGAAGCGATAGTGGTTGCCGAGCAATTGGCCAAAGAGTTTAAGCAGGTTTCCGTTGCGCAGAGCGATTTTGCGCAAATGGAGCAGTTGGTGATTGATCGACAATGGCAGGGCAAGGTCACGGGTATTTTGTTAGACCTTGGTGTTTCCTCGCCTCAGTTGGATGCAGCAGAGCGCGGCTTTAGTTTTATGCGTGATGGTGAGTTAGATATGCGTATGGATCCTAATTCGGGTCAAAGCGCGGCGCAATGGTTAGCCATTGCCGAAGTAGACGAAATACGAGATGTGTTGCGTAAATATGGCGAAGAAAAATTTGCCACGCGCATTGCTAGAGCGATTGTTGAAGTGCGGGCTGAAACACCAATAACAACAACCCATCAGTTCGCAGCGATTATTGATAATGCTATGCCGTTTGTTGAAAAGGGTAAGCATCCAGCGACACGCAGCTTTCAGGGTGTGCGCATTCATATCAACCAAGAGCTACAGCAGCTCATAAGCTTTTTGGATGATAGTGTGGAATTGCTTTGTCATGGCGGGCGCTTAGCGGTTATTAGCTTCCATTCATTGGAAGATCGTATCGTTAAACGATTTATTCGAGATCAAGTGAATGGTGATAGGCCTCCAGCTTCTGTACCCATTCGCGATGATGATCTGAATCGTCGTATGAAAATGGTTGTTAAGGCCGGTAAGGCGAGTGACGAAGAGGTTAAAGGTAACCCGCGTTCACGCAGTGCCATATTACGAGTCGCGGAGCGCTTGTAGTAACTGTTAAAGAAAAAGTCTAGAAAGAAAAAATCTAGACAGAAAAACAGAAAGAGTAAAGCGCGTTTAACGCGTTGATAAAAAATCGAATCTGAGGGGATTCAAATACTAATGTCTGCGCTGAGCTTGTCACATCGACATCTTCGTATAGCCGCTTTGCTGCTATTTGTTGTAACGCTGTCTGCGTTAGCTGTAGCTCACACATCTTTTAAAAATCGTCAGTTGTTTATTGAGTTGCAAGCCTTGCAGCTTAAAGCCACTCAGCAAAAAGTGAAGTTAGGTCGCCTACTCATTGAAGAGAGTACTTGGTCTTCTTTGGCTGCCATCGAACATACTGCTAGCACTCAACTTTCCATGACGGTTCCTCGTCCCGATCAACTCGTTGTTGTCTCCATCTTACGCCAGCAGGGTGATCGCTGATGGCGAATAAAAACCGCTTTAATAAATGGTCATGGCGGGTCTATCCTCTTTGGGCTTTATTGTTGGTGGCGCTGGTAGCGATTGTTGTTCGCTTGGGTCAGTTACAGGTGACGGATAGTGAGCGTGGTCGTTTATTTTTACAGCAGCAAGGTGATGCGCGAGTATTGCGTACCGAAAAAATTCCAGCGAGCCGTGGTGAAATTGTTGATCGTAATGGTGAGTTACTTGCTATTAGCACGCCGGTTAAATCGGTTTGGGTCAATCCGTCATTGGTCGATAAAAGTGATGCGGGCATTCAGCGCCTAGCCACTGCCGTTGCGATGAGCGAAAAAGCGGTTCGTAAAAGACTATCGAGTAAAAGCCAATTTGTTTATTTAAAACGCCAGCTCGATCCACAAAAAGCCGATCGCATTCGGGATCTTGAGTTAGAGGGCGTGTTTTTTGAAACGGAATACAAGCGTTTTTATCCAGCAGGTGAAGTGGCCTCGCATCTCGTCGGTTTTACGGGTGTTGATGAGCATGGCCAAGAAGGCATTGAATTATCATATGACAGCCTATTAACTGCCGAGGCTGGTATTAAACAGGTGATGAAAAACGCTCATCACGAAATTATTAAAGATATTAAATTAGTAAAGGCAGCCACAGACGGTCAGCGTTTAGCTTTATCGATTGATATGCGATTGCAATATATTGCTTATAGAGAGTTAAAAGCCGCGGTCACAAGTTATAAAGCAAAATCAGGATCAATGGTTATTCTTGATGTGCAAACGGGCGAAGTATTAGCGCTGGTGAATCAGCCTTCTTACAACGCTAACGATCGTAGTCAGTTACTGCCTGAAAATATGCGCAACCGAGCCTTAATTGATTTGTTTGAGCCTGGCTCAACAGTGAAACCTTTTACAGTTATGGCGGCGCTAGAGTCTGGCGACTTTGATGCTTCATCTATTATTGATACAACCAAGGGTTATATTCGCTTAAATAAAAAGAGCGTTTTTGATCATAAAGATTATGGAAAGATCAATCTTGCGACTGTGCTAAGTAAATCGAGTAATGTCGGTACCAGTAAAATTGCATTGGATCTTGATATTGAGGAAATGCAGGGTTTATTCGCGCGTGCCGGGCTTGGTGAGTATTGCGCGACGGGTTTCCCTGGCGAGCAGGCAGGGTATTTACCTAATCATCAAACTTGGGATGATATTCAAAAGGCTACCTTATCATTTGGTCATGGTTTATCTGTTAATACTGTGCAGCTAGCGCGTGCTTATGCCGTCATAGCAAATGATGGTATCAAGCATCCTGTTAGCTTGTTAAAGCTTAATGATAAAGAGCATGCTGCGAGAAATTCTGGGCTCACAAGTGATCGTGTTATTTCTGCCAGCGTCACGCGTGAAGTACGCGAAATGATGATAGGCGTTGTTGAAAAAGGTGGTACAGGAACGTTGGCACGTATTCCTGGTTTTAGTGTTGCCGGTAAAACAGGTACCTCTCATAAAGTCGGTGTTTCTGGATATGAAAAAGGGCGATATCGATCGACCTTTGCAGGCATGGTTCCGGCCTCTTCGCCAAAATTAGTTGCGGTTGTTACGATTAATGACCCCAAGGGTGAAAAATATTATGGCGGCGAAATTGCTGCTCCAGTTTTTTCGCGTGTTATGCAATCAGCATTGCGCCTAATGAATATTACACCCGATCGCTTACATGAATTAGGCGAGCAAAATAGCGAGCATGCTGGAGTATTAAATGCCCCTGTTAACGCTGAGATAGACTCAGTGCGAGAACAGCATGGAAGCATTTAATATGACTAGTCAATCGCCAATACAGAGCTCGTCGCATCGTCTCGTGAATATCCTCTCGGAGTTGTTGGCTGGAAATGCCTTAGCTGATGATTGTGCCAATACAGTGATTACGGGTATTGCGACCGATAGCCGTAAAGTTGTTCCTGGTGATATTTTTATTGCGCTAAACGGCTTAACGGTTGATGGTCGCAGCTATATTAATGATGCGATTGAGCGCGGTGCCATTGCAGTTTTGGCTGAGGCTGATGAATCTTTTTCTATTCGTCACAAAGGACCGGTTGCGATTATCAGTTTGCAAAACCTCACTGAGCACCTGAGTGAAATTGCTGGTCGTTTTTATGGTGAGCCAACAAAGAGCCTTAATGTTATTGGTGTTACCGGTACGAATGGTAAGACCAGCTGTAGTCATTTGATTGCTAGCCTTGCCACTACGGTAGGCCAAAAAAGTGGTTTGATTGGCACTTTGGGTTATGGCATTTATCAAAAAGGTGATCTTGAATTACAGCAAACCGGTTTTACTACCCCCGACGCTGTTCAGCTTCAGGTTTGCATGCAGAAGTTACAAGCAGATGACTGTAATATTATTGCGATGGAAGTTTCTTCGCATGCTTTAGCTCAGCACCGCGTTGATGCCATACATTTTAATATTGCTGTCTTCACTAATTTATCTCACGACCACCTCGACTTTCATAAAAACATGGCCAGCTATGCGGCAGCTAAACGTCGATTGTTTTCATTTGATGGTATCGATGCTGCGGTGATTAATGCCGATGATGAGTTCGGTGAGCGTTTAGTTAAAGAATTACGAGCGCATAGCAAGGTATTCACTTATTCAGTGAATAACGCGCAGGCAGATGTCTTTACTCAAAATACACGTTATTCATTAAATTCAATCAGCAGTGATGTGGTGTCTCCTTGGGGGCGTGCCACTATAACGATTCCACTAATTGGTGAGTTTAACTTAAGTAATGCGCTAGCAGCACTTACGGCTATGTTGGCGGTAGGTGCTGATTTTAATGCATTAATAGCCGCTTTTAGTGAAGTGACTGCGGTGAAAGGGCGAATGGAAATCGTTAGTGATTCATTGTCACAGTCAATCGATGATAAAACCGTTGTGGTTGATTATGCACATACACCTCAAGCTTTAGAGTTAGCGCTAGCCGCTTTGCGACCACATACCAAAGGACGGTTGTGGTGTGTCTTTGGTTGCGGTGGTGATCGTGATAATGATAAGCGCGCAGCCATGGGGCGTATTGCGAAAAACTTGGCTGATAGCCTGGTTATTACTTCTGATAATCCTCGAAGTGAGCCGTCTGCACAAATTATTGATGATATTTTACTTGGCATTGACGATA
Source organism: uncultured Gammaproteobacteria bacterium (assembly GCA_963968645.1). Classification (GTDB taxonomy): domain Bacteria; phylum Pseudomonadota; class Gammaproteobacteria; order Pseudomonadales; family UBA7434; genus UBA7434. The sequence goes on from CAXAHI010000023.1 coordinate 6,162, forward strand.
TGCATGACGTCAATGTTGAGCCTGATCGTGCAGCGGCGATTGCCTTTGCTATTACGCAGGCAGCGGCTGGCGATTTAATTTTAGTGGCAGGTAAAGGCCATGAGCAATTTCAAATTATTGGTGCTGAAAAACTACCATTCAGTGATGCCGATGAAGTACGTCAATGCCTTTCTCGTGAGCTTCATGAGGATTGCCAATTATGATGAGCGGAATAGATTTACAAATGTTAGCTGCGGCTAATGACGGACTATTAACCGGTGAAAATGTTGCGGTAACTGGCGTTTGTATCGACAGCCGCAAAGCAGTTAGTGGCGATGTTTTCGTTGCATTAACGGGCTCTCAATTAGACGGTCATCAATATCTTGCCAATGCAGCGAAGCAGGGTGCAGTAGCGGCTATTGTTGAAAAAATTCAAGATGTGCCATTGCCGCAAATTGTAGTGACGAATTCATTGTATGCCTTAGGCGTTATCGCGAAAGTTAATCGTGAAGCTTATAAAGGTAAGGTAATAGCTATTACCGGCAGCTCGGGAAAAACCAGCTGTAAAAATATGTTAGCGGCGATACTCGAACAAGTTGGTACTGTCTGCGCCACGCATGGCAATTTCAATAATGAGATTGGCCTGCCATTAACAGTGCAGCGTCTTAATGAAAGTCACGATTATGCTGTGCTAGAAATGGGAGCAGCTAAGTCAGGTGATATCAGTTATTTAGTCGGTATTGGTCAGCCACATATTAGTGCGATTACCAATATTAATGAAGCACATATAGGCGGTTTTGGCAGTATCAAGAATACGGCTAATACTAAAGCTGAAATTTATAAAGACTTACCTGCAGAGGGTTGGGCCATTATTAATCGAGACGATACTTTTGCGAGTGATTGGCGTGAAAGTTTGTCAGTTCAAGCTGCAAAGGGTCAACTGATTGAGTGTGCTTTAACAGATAGTTATGCCAATTTTTATGCGAGTGACATTACACAGAATGTTGATGGGTTAAGTTTTAATGCCAATATTCGACTCACTAATACGACCAGTACTTTGCCAATTAAGATGAATTTTTTAGGCATTCATAATGTGCGCAATGCATTAATGGCAGCTGCCATGGCAAAAGCATTAGACGTGAGTGATGCCAATATTATTAAAGGCTTAGCGGCTGTAGCCCCTGAGAAGGGAAGATTATGCCGCATAGCGGGCCATAACCATTTGCAGTTATTAGATGATAGTTATAACGCTAATCCACAGTCGATGTATGCGGCTATTGATGTATTAGTGTCTTTTAGCAGTCAAGAAAAAAAGAGTATTGCTGTGTTAGGCGATATGGCTGAATTAGGTGGCGATGCCGCGGCTATGCATTTTAATGTAGGGCAGTATGCCGCGCTTGCAGGTGTTGATTGCGTTTATGTTATAGGTGAATTTGCTGCGCAGACATTGGCTGGTTTTAATCAGCATGATGAAAATGAAAAGTTGTCTTCAGCGTTATTGGCGCAAACATTTAGCAGTCAAGATGCATTGATTACTCAATTATTATCGAGCGAATGTGAATCATCAGTCGTTTTAGTGAAGGGTTCTCGCAGTGCGGCAATGGATTGTGTCGTCTCAGCTTTAGATGTCAGTGCTGAGTCTATCCATTTAGCAAATACAGGATCGAAATAAGTCTATGTTGATTTTATTATCTGAATACTTACAGCAATATATCAGTGCTTTTTCGGTATTTCAGTATTTAAGTTTACGCGGCATATTAAGCGTTATGACAGCCATTATTTTTTCCTTAATGGTTGGTCCTTGGGTTATTCGTAAATTGAATTACCACCAAGTTGGGCAGAGTATTCGTGATGATGGTCCGCAAACACACTTAGTTAAGGCTGGTACGCCAACTATGGGTGGTGCATTGATTTTGTTGAGTATTTGTATGAGTACTCTGCTTTGGTCTGATTTGAGTAATCGTTATATTCAAGCCGTATTAGCCGTTACGCTAATGTTTGGTGCTATTGGTTGGGTTGACGACTACCGCAAAGTCATTGAAAAAAACTCAAAAGGTTTGGCTGCTAAGTGGAAATATTTTTGGCAATCAGCTGCGGCCATGACAGTGGTATCTACGCTTTACTTTACGTCAACATTACCTGCTGAAACGCAATTGATAGTGCCTTTTTTCAAAGATTTTATGTTTGATTTAGGTTGGCTCTACTTAGTTTTGGGTTACTTAGTCATTGTGGGTTCGAGCAATGCCGTTAATTTAACTGATGGGCTTGATGGTCTCGCTATTCTTCCTACTGTTCTAGTCGGCTCGGCGCTTGGGATTATTGCTTATCTGGCTGGTCATGCTGAGTTTTCGCGCTATTTACATATTCCTTATATTCCTGGTGCCGGTGAATTGGTTATTTACTGTGGCGCATTAGGTGGCGCAGGTTTAGGTTTTCTTTGGTTTAACACTTATCCCGCCCAAGTATTTATGGGTGATGTTGGCGCTTTAGCATTGGGTGCTGCGTTAGGTGTTATCGCTTTAATTACCCGACATGAAATTGTATTTTTTATTATGGCAGGTATTTTTGTTGCTGAAACACTCTCCGTTATTTTACAGGTTGCCTCATTTAAGTTGAGGGGTAAGCGTATTTTTATGATGGCGCCTTTGCATCATCATTTTGAATTAAAAGGTTGGCCTGAGCCGCGCGTAATTGTCCGTTTTTGGATTGTTACCGTAATGCTGGTGTTATTTGGTTTAGCAACGTTAAAGCTACGTTAGTTAAGGCTGCGCTAAATCGTTATTTCTATGTTTGCCAATGTGGCTCGTATAGAAAATGACAATTTAATTATTAATGAATTTACTGAAAGAAACTTAATGAATTTAATTCAAACAGATAAAAGACGTTTAATTGTGGGGCTGGGTATTACCGGCATATCCTGCATACGTCATTTTTTGCGTCTGGGTTTATCATTTAGTGTTCTGGATACGCGTGAGCAACCGCCAGAAATTGAAGCTGTATTAAAAGAGTTTCCTAATGTGGATATCCGCTTTGGCGATGGACATTCAGAATGGGTTGATGGTGCAAATGAAATTTACGTAAGCCCGGGTATTTCAAAGGGTGATCCTTTGTTTGCGACGGCCATTGCACGTGGTGCTTTAATTACCGGTGATATTGATTTGTTCGCGAATGATGTCACCGCGCCAGTTATTGCGATAAGCGGCTCTAATGCAAAAAGCACCGTTACAACCCTAGTGGGTGAGATGGCGAAGTGCGCGAATATCAATGCCGGTGTTGGCGGCAATCTAGGTGAGCCAGCTTTAAATTTATTATCACCAAGCCGTGAAGCTTATGTGCTTGAGTTATCTAGTTTTCAGTTAGAGCGCTGCTCTGATTTACAGCCAAAAGTAGCTTGCCTATTAAATGTCAGTGCCGATCATATGGATAGGCATCAAACCATGATGATTTATCATCAGGCTAAGCAGCGCGTTTATCGTGGCGCGAAACATGTTGTTTTTAATCGTCATGATCATTTAACTACGCCACTAAGAACTGTTGATGTTTCAATAAAAAGTTTTGGCTTGGATATTCCTGATTTAGGTCAGTTCGGCGTTAAAGAAATTCAAGGCCAGCGTCATTTGGTCAAAGGTTTTGAATCACTCATGCCTGTGTCTGACATTCCTTTAATGGGTGATCATCATATTTTAAATACCTTAGCTGCATTAGCTATTGGTGATGCAGCAGGCTTTCCGTTAACCGCTATGCAAACGGCTATTAAACAGTTTAAGGGTTTGCCACATCGCTGCGAATGGGTGGGTGACGTTAACGGCGTTCGTTATATTAATGATTCCAAGGCGACAAATGTTGGCGCAACTGTTGCGGCTCTTAAAGGTTTGTCTTCTTCTGTAAGCGGTAATATCGTTTTGATTGCGGGTGGCCAAACGAAAGGTGCGAATTTTTCAGCACTCATCTCAGCCTTAAAGCCGCTGTCATGTAAGTTGATTTTGTTAGGCGAGGGTGCAGATACTATTGCTGCTTTAGCTTCTGATCAGCATGAAATATTCCGCGTTGATACTCTTGAGCAGGCTGTGAGTGTTGCTGAATCCAATAGTAAGACTGGCGATTTAGTATTGCTATCACCAGCCTGTGCCAGCTTTGATATGTTTAGTGGGTTTGAACAGCGCGGTAATATTTTTAAGGCAGCTGTTGCCAAGCTAGAGAGTAATCATCGGGAGGCAACACAATAATGCCTCGGCTTTCTCCATCATCTTTAGGCGCTAACGTGCCTTCTATCGATTTTATCTTATTAGCTTGCGTGTGCGCATTAGTGTCGCTTGGGCTAGTAATGATTTGTTCGGCATCGATGGATTATGCCAGTGAGCGTTATGGTGATGCTTTATTTCATACGCGTCGTCATTTGGTTTATATCGTGATTGCCTGCGTGGCATCAGTAGTCGCATTTAAAATTCCGCTGTCTTTATGGGAAAGAAGTGGACCTTATTTATTGATAGCTAGCTTTGTCATACTTATTTTAATTTTAATTCCGGGTTTTGGTCGAACCGCTAATGGTGCAACGCGCTGGCTAGCGCTGGGGCCTTTTACTTTGCAGGGTTCAGAGGTCGCAAAACTTGGTGTTATTGTTTATCTCGGTAACTATTTAGTGCGACAGCATGATTTAGTGAGAAGTCATTTTTTAGGTTTTGCTAATCCGTTGTTGATTATGTCTATCTTGGTCGTGTTGCTATTGTTGGAGCCAGATTTTGGTGCTGTAGTCGTGTTATCTGGTGCTGCACTTGGCATGCTTTTTCTGGGCGGCGCTCGAATAGCGGAGTTTTTGTTTTCTTCAGTTGTTATTGCTGTCGTAGGCTTTTTTGTCGTTAGCTCTTCCGATTACCGCATGCAGCGTCTATATGCTTATCTTGACCCATGGGCTGATCAATTTGGTGAAGGTTATCAGTTAACGCAATCACTCATTGCATTTGGTCGCGGTGATTGGTTTGGTCTTGGCTTGGGCAATAGCATTCAAAAATTATTTTACTTACCCGAAGCTCACACTGATTTTATTTTTGCCATTATGGCAGAAGAGTTAGGTTTTATAGGTTGTTTAACCGCATTGCTTATTTATGTTGTCTTTATTGGCCGCGTTTTAGTAATAGCAAGAAAAGCTGAATCTATGGGTAGAGCCTTTGGTGCTTATGTCGCTTATGGCGTGGCTTTGGTTTTCTCTGCGCAGCTAATCATTAATGTAAGTGTCAATATTGGTTTGCTGCCGACAAAAGGTTTGACCTTGCCATTCTTAAGTTATGGCGGCAGTAGCTTATTAGTTAGCTGCGTTCTTGTGGCTTTAATTATGCGTATTCATCGCGAATTAATGTTTGAAGCAGCGGATGCCTCAGTTAAAAAATACGGTGTGCGTGGCACGCGTGACTTATTAACTGATCTTCAATCAGCAGTAAGACCTTCAAGACGAGCGACGGGGGCTAATCATGCATAACGATACTATTGATCAGCTAAAGCCTTCGCGTAAAACGGTAATGATTGCTGCTGGGGGAACAGGTGGGCATGTCTTTCCAGCCTTAGCTGTTGCGCAAGGCTTGCGCGCTATTGATTTAGATGTTGTTTGGCTTGGAACACGTAAAGGCATTGAATCAAAAATTGTGCCGGAAAATAAATTTGTCATTCATTTTATTAATGTTGCTGGTGTTCGTGGTAAAAATTTATTGTCTTGGATTAAAGCGCCTATTTTATTGATGATGGCGGTAATTAGTAGTGTTTCACTTATTCGTAAGACTAAACCTTGTTGCGTATTAGGTATGGGTGGTTTTGCCTCTGCTGCTGCGGGTTTTGCAGCCTTTATTTGCCGAGTCCCTCTAATTTTACAAGAACAAAATTCGATTCCTGGTACAACGAATCGATTGTTGGCACCTTTAGCCACTAAAATATTTACTGGTTTTCCCGCTGCGTTTAAAGCTAGCGCTAAGTCTCACTTTTCTGGCAATCCACTTCGCGCTGCGCTTTATCAAATCGATGAGCCTAGCGTGCGAATGGCTGCAGATGCGTCTCCATCACGCTTATTGATATTAGGCGGTAGCCTAGGTGCACATGCATTAAATCATGTATTGCCAAAGGCCTTATCGCAGTTACGCAGTGAAAACACTTCGTTTAACGATATTTCTGTGGTGCATCAAACGGGTGTAAATGATGTTGAAGATGTTCAGCAGCAATATGTATTAGCCGGTATTGATGCAACCGTAAGTGCTTTTATTACTGATATGCCTCAGGCCTATAGTAATGCCGATTTAGTGATTGCACGTTCGGGCGCCTTAACCGTTACCGAATTAGCAGCTGCAGGAGTAGCCTCGCTGTTAATCCCTTATCCCTATGCGACAGATGATCACCAAACGGCGAATGCTAATTGGTTAGTCGATGTAGGTGCTGCCACCTTAGTGCCTCAAGCTGATTTTTCTGTTGATAAAGCTTGTCATTTGTTAGCAGCATTATTACAAAATCGAAAAGCCTTATTGAATCAAGCGCAGCAAGCCCGTTCGCTCGCTACTCCTTCTGCCACGCAGATCATTGTTAATGCTTGTCAGGAGTTTTCCTATGTCTAGCAGTACTTTTTTTGTTCCTGAAATGCGCCGTATCGAAAAAATCCATTTTGTGGGTATTGGTGGTGCAGGTATGTGTGGTATCGCTGAGGTGTTATTGAATCAGGGTTATCTTGTTAGTGGTTCTGATGTTCAGGCCTCACATACTACGAACCGTTTAGCTGAATTAGGTGTAGAAATATTTATAGGGCATGCCATCGAGAATGTTCAAACGGCCAATGTGGTTGTGGTATCAACGGCTATAAGTGACTCTAATATTGAGTTATGTGCGGCACAAGAAGCGCATCTACCGATTGTACCTCGTGCTGAAATGTTAGCTGAGTTAATGCGTTATCGTCATGGTATTGCGATTGCCGGCACTCACGGTAAAACGACAACAACTAGCCTACTGGCGTCTATTTTTGGAGAGGCAGGTTTAGGGCCTACTTTTATTATTGGTGGTTTACTCAATAGTGCTAATGCCAATGCGCAATTAGGACACGGTCGTTACTTAATAGCCGAAGCAGATGAAAGCGATGCATCGTTTTTGCATTTACAGCCTATGGTTTCTGTAGTCACTAATATCGATGCCGATCATATGTCGACTTACGGTGGTGACTTTTCAAAGTTAACAGCGACCTTTGTTGATTTTGTCCATAACCTTCCTTTTTATGGCTTGGTAGTGGTCTGTATTGATGATGACAATATCAAAAAATTATTAGCTGATTTCCATCGTCCTGTTATTACTTATGGGTTTGATGCTAATGCCGATTATCGTATTAGTGATTATCGCTGTGAAGGTCTAAAGGCTTATTTTCTTTTACATTATAAAGACGCCGACGGTCCTGTTCAGGTCACCTTAAATACCCCAGGTGCGCATAACGCATTAAATGCAACTGCGGCATTTGCAGTAGCGATAGATGAAAAGATAGAGCAAAGCATTATTTTAAAAGCCTTGGATAATTTTAAAGGCGTCGGTCGACGTTTTGAAATTGCTGGCAAGCTTTCAATGAATCAAGGCGACGTGACCTTAGTTGATGATTATGGACATCACCCAACAGAGGTTGCCGCAACCATAGCTGCAGCGCGTGAAAGCTGGCCTGATAAGCGTTTAGTTATGATTTATCAGCCGCATCGTTATAGCCGAACGCATGATCTTTATGATGACTTTGTTCGCGTATTATCCACCGTAGATGTGTTGTTGTTATTGGATGTATATGCCGCTGGCGAAGAGCTTATTACGGGTGCCGATAGCCGAAGCTTGTCAGGCAGTATTCGACAGCGTGGAAAAATTGATCCTATTTACGTTGAGGATCGCGCAGAGTTGTTTGATGTATTACAAGGTTTACTTGTCGCCGATGACATTCTCATAACTCAGGGTGCCGGTGATGTGGGTAAGTTATCTAAAGAAATTAGCAGTCATCAGTTTTTGACAAAGACGGTATAGAGAAAGCGATTAATGGAAACAATATCTTCTAACAATACAGCAGAAAACAACTCGGTTGATGCCCTAAAAATCAACGGTCGAGTCGCTGTGTTAATGGGTGGTAATGCAGCTGAGCGAGAGGTGTCACTGGCTAGTGGTAACGCTGTGACTGCTAGCTTGGCGTCTATGGGTGTCGATGTTATTGCTATTGATACAGCGGGTGATGTTATTGCTGATTTGCAAGCGGCGAAGCCTGATTTTGCTTTTATTGCTTTGCATGGAAAAGGCGGTGAAGACGGCACCATGCAAGCCTTGTTAGAAAAAATGGCGATTCCTTATAGCGGTAGTGGTGTGCTTGGTTCGGCATTAGCAATGGATAAAGTCCGGTCTAAAAATGTCTGGCGTGGATTGTCATTACCAACACCAGAATTTGCTTGTTTAGAAGCAACAAGTGATTTCGATGCAGTGCTTACGATGTTAGGCGGAGCAGCTTTTGTTAAACCTGCCGATGAAGGCTCGAGCATTGGTATGTCATTAGTCAAAAGTGCAGAGGAATTGAAAGCAGCTTATCAGTCAACTGCAGAACCTGGCGTCACTATTTTTGCTGAGCAGTGGATAGACGGACCAGAATATTCAGTCAGCATTCTTGAAGGGTATGAATTGCCATCGGTTCGTATTGCTACTAAACGAGAGTTTTTTAATTACGAAGCGAAGTATCAAGATAATGATACACAGCTTTTTATTCCCAGTGGTTTAACTGCTGAAGAGGAAGCGTTTTTACAGCAATTGTCGAAAGAGGCATTTTATTCGCTGGGTTGCAGTAGCTGGGGCCGTGTTGATTTTATGCGCGATAAAAACAGTGGCCAGTTTTATTTACTTGAGGCGAATACAGTACCAGGCTTGACTGATCACAGTTTAGTACCCATGTCTGCGGCAGCAGCGGGTTTAGATTTTAATACCTTAATGGCCAATATTATTCATTTGTCGGTAGCGTCATAGTTATGAACTTGAATGCGCAATTAGCCACCGCTAGCAAGCGACGCGTAAGTCGCAGTCGAAAGGGTGCAACGCGAGCAGGTAAAAAAATAGATGTAAAAGTGGCTTGGCTACTTTGGTTAAAGCGAAGCGCCTTGTTACTTGTATTATCTGCTGTGTCTTTTTCATTGATGACGGCGGTAGATAAGTTGCAATCAGTGCCGGTAGGTGAGTTGGTTTTAACTGGTTATACCGGTGGGCATGCTGCAGTTGGTGCGAGTAAAAATGAGTTATTAGCGTTAGTAGAGACGCAACTTGATAAAGGTTTTTGGCAGTTAGATTTATTGGAATTAAAAGCCAATCTTGAGAGCCATCCTTGGGTGCGTCAAGCGATTATTCGTCGTCAATGGCCCAGTCAATTAGTGATTGGTATCGACGAATATGTAGCGGTAGCGCGATGGAATGAAGACTATTTATTATCGGCGACAGGTCATGTTTTTTTGCCATTAAAAATAGCAGCGTTTACTCATTTACCTCGTTTAAAAGTTGAGTCATTTAATGGTGATCAGCAAGAAGTACCTAACCGAGAAACGATTAAGCAGGCAGTGACTTGGTTTAATCAATTTCAAAAGCCATTGACGCATTACGGTTTGTCAGTGGTTGAACAAACACAATTAGATGATGGTGATTTTTCATTGTTGTTGAGTAATGGGCTAACGCTAGTGTTAGGTGCGGACCAAGTGACAAATCGCTTTGATCGTTTCTTAACATTACTAGATGGTGCATTGATTGAAAAGTTAGATGATATTGAAGTAATTGATTTACGTTATGTGAATGGATTATCAGTTCGCTGGCGCAGCTATATGGATTCTGATGAGTCGATAGAGTTAGCTCAAGTTGAAGTTACTTCATCATTATTAAGATAAGTATTTAAGGCGAAAGTAATGAATGTGAAAAACCGGAGATTAAAAAATGTCTAATCTACCTGCGGGAAAAATGATCGTTGGTCTGGATATTGGCACCTCTAAAGTTGTTGCCATCGTTGGTGAGCAAAACGATGAAGGCGATATTGAAATTATAGGTATTGGTTCGCACCCTTCAAATGGTTTGAAAAAAGGTGTGGTCGTTAATATTGAATCAACAGTGCAATCGATTCAGCGTGCTATTGAAGAAGCTGAGTTAATGGCTGGTTGTGAGATTCATTCGGTTTATGCTGGCATTGCCGGTAATCATATCCGCAGCTTGAACTCACATGGCATTGTCGCCATTAGAGAGCGCGAAGTAATGGCCGCCGATGTTGAGCGCGTTATTGATGCCGCGCGCGCGGTAGCGATTCCTGCCGATCAAAAAATATTACATGTATTGCCGCAGGAATATGTGATTGATACCCAGGAAGGCGTAAAAGAACCTTTAGGTATGTCGGGTGTGCGCCTAGAAGCAAAGGTGCACTTAGTGACCTGTGCGGTTAACGCAGCTCAAAATATTGAAAAGTGTATCCAGCGCTGTGGTTTAGTTGTTGAAGATGTGATTCTTGAACAGCTGGCATCTAGCTATGCAGTATTAACGGATGACGAGCGCGAGTTAGGTGTTTGTATTGTCGATATTGGTGGTGGCACAAGTGATATCGCTGTATTTACTGAGGGTTCGATTAGGCACACTGCGAATATTCCAATAGCCGGTGATCAAGTCACTAACGATATTGCTATGGCACTTAGAACGCCAACACAATATGCCGAAGATATTAAAATTAAATACGCTTGTGCATTAACCCAGTTAGCGGGTTTGGATGAAACAATAAAAGTACCTAGCGTTGGTGATCGACCGCCAAGAGATTTATCACGTCAGGCATTAGCTGAAGTAGTTGAGCCTCGTTATGACGAGCTATTTACTTTAGTTCAAGCCGAGTTGCGTCGCAGTGGTTTTGAAGATTTGATTGCGGCAGGTATCGTTTTAACAGGCGGCACTTCAAAGATGCATGGTGTTGTTGAACTGGCTGAAGAGATTTTTCATGTACCGGTTCGCTTGGGCTCGCCGATGGGTGCATTTGGTTTACAGGATGTGACTGACAACCCGATTTATGCCACGGGCGTAGGTTTATTGCATTACGGTTTTAAAGAGCAAAATAATTTACAACAATCGGCGGCAGCAAGCGCTAATGGTGGGCTAGTCGGTCGTATTAAATCTTGGTTTCAAAGTTACTTTTGATTTTTAGTTTCTGATCTGTAATTTTTAACGCTTTATGTAAGCGATTTTTTTAACACTATTTTTATTTTATTCAACTTTTAATTTTTAAAATTTTAACTTCCTGAGGGGGAAATTATCATGTTTGAACTAGTAGACAATGTTCCACAAAATGCAGTCATTAAAGTTATTGGTGTTGGCGGCGGTGGCGGCAATGCGGTTAAGCATATGATTGCTAACAATATCGATGGCGTAGAATTTATTTGTGCTAACACAGATGCTCAGGCGCTGACTGATATGGCAGCTAATACCGTTTTACAACTTGGCGGTACAATTACTAAAGGTTTGGGTGCTGGTGCAAATCCTGATGTAGGTCGCCAAGCCGCTTTAGAAGATAGAGAGCGTATTGCAGAAGTAATTGGTGGTGCTGATATGGTCTTCATTACTGCCGGAATGGGTGGCGGTACAGGAACCGGTGGTGCGCCGATTATTGCTGAAGTAGCAAAAGAGATGGGTATCTTAACGGTAGCTGTTGTTACTCGTCCTTTTAAGTTTGAAGGTAAGAAAAGAAAAATGCATGCCGATGAAGGCATCCTTGAACTTCAACAGCATGTTGATTCATTAATTACGATACCTAATGAAAAATTACTCGCTGTTATGGGTAAAAACACGAGTCTTCTTGACGCATTTAAATCAGCAAATGATGTGTTACTAGGCGCAGTTCAAGGTATAGCTGATTTGATTATCCGCCCGGGTATGATCAACGTCGATTTCGCTGATGTACGAACAGTGATGTCTGAAATGGGCATGGCGATGATGGGTACTGGTATTTCTAGTGGTGATTCAAGAGCACGCGAAGCGGCTGAAGCGGCTATTCGTAGCCCGCTGTTAGAAGATGTAAACCTTCAAGGTGCGCGTGGCATTTTGGTTAATATTACCGCGGGTATGGACCTTTCTTTAGGTGAGTTTGCCGAAGTAGGCGAAACGATTGAAGAGTTTGCTTCTGATAACGCAACAGTGGTAGTTGGTACTGTTATTGATCCTGATATGACGGATGAGTTGAAAGTGACAGTGGTAGCAACGGGTTTGGGTGATGTAGCAACAGAAACGCCTGTTCGTTTGGTCAATGCTGGTCGTCCAAATCCAGCTGGAAGACCTACTTATGAAAATTATGATATGCCTCCAGCTATGCGTCATAAGTCAGCGCCTGTTGAGCCAACTCGTTCAACTCGATCTGCAGAAGAGCCTGTTTTAAGCCAGTCAGCGACTTCTTCATCAGCTGCCGCATCAACAACAGCTTCTTCAGCGGCCAGTAAAAATATGGAAATGCTCGACATTCCTGCATTTTTACGTCGTCAGGCAAACTAAAAGCTTGCTGTAGGGCTCAATATTCTCGTAAGGATTGGGTGCGGACGATAGTAGTGGCTACTATTTACTAATAAGTGAATGAAAAGTTGTTTTGCTAGGATCCGCGGCCCAAATCGACGATTAGGACGTTTAGTATTTTGTTAAGTAGCGCTCTGTATTATGAAAATTTTTCAGCGATACTGGTTAAATATTGAACGAATACTCGTTAAATGGACAAAAGCTGACTTCAACTGGTCATAATCCAGCTAAATTGAACTTCAAAATTTAATTTAACTGAGTATATTGCCCTCCTGAGTGTAGCTTGAAAAAAAGACCGAGAATAAAGGTGAGCCATGATTAGACAAAGAACATTGCGAAATAGCATCCGTGCCACAGGCGTTGGCCTTCACACGGGTAAAAAAGTGTATCTCACTCTGCGTCCTGCGCCGATTGATACAGGCATTGTTTTCCGTCGCGTTGATCTCGATCCAGTTGTTGAAATTCCCGCCAAAGCCAAAAACGTTGGCGACACTACGTTGTCGACCACTCTTGTTAAAGGTGATGTCCGCATCTCTACCGTTGAGCATTTGCTTTCAGCGATGGCAGGCCTTGGTATTGATAACGCTTACGTTGAAATGAATGCCTCTGAAGTGCCGATTATGGATGGCAGTGCAGGCCCATTTGTTTTCTTACTGCAATCTGCTGGTATTGAAGAGCAAGCAGCGGCTAAGAAGTTTATCCGTATTAAGCGTGAAGTAAGAATTGAAGATGGCGATAAATTTGCTAGCTTCTTGCCTCGCAATGGCTTTAAAGTAAGCTTTTCTATTGATTTTGATCACCCTGTTTTCCGTGGCCGTCCAGCCAGCGCTGAAGTTGATTTCTGTTCAACATCGTTTGTTCGTGAAGTCAGTCGCGCACGTACCTTTGGCTTTATGCATGATATGGAAAACTTACGCTCACAAGGTTTAGCGCAAGGTGGCAGTGTTGATAATGCGATTGTCGTCGATGACTTCCGCATTGTGAATGAAGATGGCTTACGCTACGAAGATGAGTTTGTACGTCACAAAGTACTTGATGCGATTGGTGATTTATATTTACTCGGTAATAGCCTAATTGGTGAATTCAAAGCCCATAAATCGGGTCATGCGCTTAATAATATGTTGCTTCGTGAGCTTATTGCTCAGCCAGATGCTTGGGAAGTCGTGACTTTCGAAGACTCAGAAAAAGCCCCTATTTCGTTTTCTTCTCCCTTAATGGCCGTCTAATTCCATCATTAGACGCTTTATTGGGTGGGTAGAAGGCAGTAAAGGTTATTAATTGGTAGTAGCTGTACAAATATTAATCTATTGTATGTTGTTACAGTGGTTATTTAGAATAAAATCTATAAATAATAATGACTTACAGTTTTATAGATGTAGGTATAGATATCGGTATTTTCGACTATTACTTATATTTAGAGCGTATAAGCAGCTCAATTTAGCCATTTCCGTTTAATCTTAATTAATCAAATTATGAATAATTACTCAAAGTGCGTAAAATACGCCTCTGTTTTTACGCTATCGACTTAAATTAGAAATAACGATTATTTTATAGTTATTGATTAGTTTGTTTGGAACGTTTTAATGAAGCTCATATTACTCCCTAGGCGTGTTAGCCAATCTCTTACGCTGGATACATCAAAACCTGTTCATCAGTTTATGCTGATGGGCTTTTTGTTGTTGCCATTTGTTTTGGGTGGCTTGAGCTTTTGGTTCTATCACTCTGCGGCTAAACAAGCCTCTGAAACACAACTGATGGATCAGTGGCGGCAAGAATTGACCCGTCAAGCCGCTAATGTAGAGCAAACACAGCAGCGAGTAGGTGATGAATTATCAGCCATGACCGCCAAAGTCGCTGAGCTTCAAGCCCGGCTTATGCGCCTCGATGCGCTTGGTGAGCAAGTGGCTCAAGTGGCTAAATTAGATAATGGTGAATTCGATTTTAGTCGTCGACCAGCAGTCGGTGGCCCAGAAATAGTGAGCGACGTTGAGTTGGCTAATGACGCAGCGCTGAGTGTGCTTGATAAGCACTCATCACTTCAGTTGATGTTAGGGCAGTTAATTACGCATATCGATAATCGCGAGCAACAATTGGCGATGTTAGATAAGCAGCTCACGGCTCGAGATACACGTATGCAAACCTTTATTGCCGGTAAGCCAGTGACTAAAGGTTGGATGTCGTCGTCATTTGGCCGTCGGACAGATCCCTTTAGTGGTAAACAGTCTTGGCATGAAGGTGTCGATTTTGCCGGCAATGCGGGTGTTGATGTTATTGCCGTAGCTAGCGGTGTAGTCACCCATGCAGGTCGTAAGTCAGGTTATGGCAATATCGTAGAGCTCAATCACGGTAATGGCTATGTAACCCGTTATGGGCACAATGATACACACCTAGTCAGTATTGGCGATATTGTTGATAAAGGGCAGGTTATTGCCACCATGGGCAGTAGTGGTCGATCGACGGGGCCTCATGTACATTTTGAAGTTCTGAAGAACGGTGAGCCAATGAATCCTGAGCGTTATATTTATCGAGCAAGTCTCTAGGTCGCTTTTTTAGTCTTGTCCTCTTTTTTTGCTATTTATTAATCATTTCCGGTTTACTATCCGGCTCTATAGTTCGTTTTCTCCAATCTTTTTGATAATGCTTTTGCAGCCAAAAAACTACCAACGTGGTATGCTTGCGCGCTTTGCGCGTGCCTGATTATTTATTGGTCTTAGAGATGTTGCCAGTTATGCAGATACCCGCTTAATTTTTATTTAATTTGCCGTTTAAACAAGAGAAATATACAGCCGATATGATCGCAAAAACATTTAAAAAAATCTTTGGTACAAGGAATGATCGTGAACTAAAGCGCATGGCTAAGACCGTTGTCAAAGTGAATGCCTTAGAAGCGACTTATCAGGCATTAAGTGATGATGAGCTTAAAGCGAAAACCATTGAGTTTAAACAGTTACTCGCTGACGGACAGACTTTAGATCAAATTCTTCCGGACGCTTTTGCGGCCGTAAGAGAAGCCGGACTTCGCAGTTTAGGTATGCGTCATTTTGATGTACAGCTTATTGGTGGCGTTACCTTGCATGAAGGTCGTATTGCCGAGATGCGAACCGGTGAAGGTAAAACCTTGGTGGCAACATTACCGGCCTATCTCAATGCCTTAATGGGCAATGGCGTACATATTGTCACGGTGAATGATTATCTTGCTGAGCGTGATGCGAATTGGATGCGTCCGTTGTATGAATTCTTAGGTTTAAGCCTCGGTATTATTCAATCTGGCCAGATGCAAGATGAAAAAAAGGCCGCCTATGCATCCGATATTACTTACGGCACTAACAATGAATTCGGCTTTGATTATCTTCGTGACAACACAGCATTCGCTTTAGACGACAGAGTTTCACGCGGTACTTTTTTCGCGATTATTGATGAAGTCGATTCGATACTGATTGATGAAGCGCGAACGCCGTTAATTATATCGGGTGCAACCGAAGACAGTTCAGCGTTGTATAAGCGCATGAAGGCTTTAGTGCCAGCATTAAAGCGTGCGCCAAATCCTGATGATGAAGGTAAATCTGAAGCAGACGATTTCGATGTTGACGGTCACTTTGTAATTGATGAAAAACATCGCAGTATTGAGTTAACTGAGACGGGTCATGAGTATGTTGAAGATATGCTCGTTAAAGAAAAATTATTAGAAGAGGGCGACAGTCTTTATTCACCGAGTAATTTAAATTTATTGCACCATGTGACTACGGCGCTTCGTGCATTGCATTTATTTCAACGTAACGTCGAATATATTGTGCAAAACGGCGAGGTGGTTTTAATTGATGAGCACACTGGCCGAACCATGTCAGGTCGTCGTTTATCTGACGGTATGCATCAAGCATTAGAAGCCAAAGAAAAAGTAGATATTCATTCTGAAAGCCAAACATTAGCATCGACAACATTCCAGAATTATTTCCGTTTGTATGAGAAATTGTCGGGTATGACAGGAACGGCCGATACTGAAGCCCCAGAATTTCATCAGATTTATGCCTTAGATGTGACGGTTATCCCAACCAATAAGCCGACGGTTAGAAAAGATTTAAACGACTTAATCTATTTGTCAGTGGATGAGAAATACAGTGCAGTCGTCAATGATATTAAAGAAGCTGTCGCGAATAATGCGCCGGTTTTAGTGGGTACGGCTTCTATTGAAACATCAGAGCAGCTATCGAAATTTTTAAAGAAAGAAAAAGTTGATCATGAAGTATTAAACGCTAAATTTCATAAGAGTGAAGCAAGAATTATTGCAGAAGCAGGTCGGCCAGGTGCGCTTACTATCGCAACTAATATGGCAGGTCGTGGTACCGATATCGTTTTGGGCGGTAACCTTGAAGCTGAGTTAGCCGGTTTAGATAATCCAAGTGATTCTGAAATTGCTGCGCATAAAGAGGAATGGCAACAACGCCAAGCACTCGTGCTTGCGGCGGGTGGCTTGCATATTTTTGGTACTGAGCGTCATGAGTCACGCCGTATCGATAATCAATTACGTGGTCGTTCGGGTCGTCAAGGTGACCCTGGTGTCACGCGATTTTACTTATCAATGGATGATAGTTTGATGCGCATCTTTGCCTCCGATGGTGTGCGTAATTTTATGCAGCGTCTTGGTATGGAAGAAGGCGAAGCGATTGAGCATAAAATGGTATCTAACGCTATTGAGAAGGCGCAGCGCAAAGTGGAAGGCCGTAACTTTGATATGCGTAAGCAATTGCTTGAGTATGATGATGTTGCGAATGATCAACGTCAGATAGTTTACCAGCAGCGTAATGACATTTTGCTCGCTGATGATATCTCAGACATGATAATTAATATTTGTGCTGACGTGGTTAATGACCATGTTGATGGTTTTATTCCACCGCAAAGTATTGAAGAGCAGTGGGATATTACTGGCTTAGAAGAGAGCTTAGAAAAAGATTATGATTTGCCGCTTCCTGTTGCCCAATGGCTTGAAGAAGATGATGAGTTACATGAGCAAACGTTACGTTTGAAAATTGTTGATGCCTTAAGAACGAAATATGCTGAGAAAGTTGCGCCTTTAGGCCAAGCGGCGCGTCGTTTTGAAAAACAAATTATGTTGCAAATTCTCGATTCATTATGGAAAGAGCATTTATCAACAATGGATCATTTACGTCAGGGTATTGGCTTGCGTGGTTACGCTGGCCGTAATCCAAAGCAGGAATATAAACGCGAAGCGTTCGAGTTATTCCAGTCTATGCTACACAACATGAAGTTAGAGTTTATTCGCTTTTTAGCGCGCGTACAGATTCAAGCGCAAGATGATCCAGATGCAATAGAAAAGCAGCGTCGCGAAGAATTGGCTCGCGAGTCAGTTACCGCTAAGCATGCAGATGCAGCTAGCCTGGGTTCTGATTCGGCATCAGCTGATCAAGCTTCGGCAGCTCAGCCAGCGATGCGTGAAGGCCGAAAAGTGGGTCGCAATGAAAAATGTCCTTGTGGTTCGGGTAAAAAATTCAAACATTGTCATGGCGAATTAAGCTAGCTGCTCATTTAAATTTTAAATATTGCAGTTAAGCGTTTACGTTAAAACTTTGAGTGATTCATGGCATGGCTAAAACCACATTGACAGTGACTGAGCATCTTTCCATTCTCCCTGTTGCCGGTGTGCAATGGGGAACGAGCTATGCAGGAATTAAAGCGTCTGCAGTAGATGCGTTAAAAAACGAAACGCCTAAACATGATTTAGCCGTAATGGCACTCGCTGCAGGTACAGTGTTATCGGGTGTTTTTACGCGTAATGCCTTTTCTGCTGCGCCCGTTAAAATTGCACGCAATCGTATGCAAGCTATAGCCGATTCGGCTCATCAACATCCTATTTATCTATTAATTAACTCAGGTAATGCTAACGCTGGAACCGGTGCTGCAGGTTATGCCGCCGCTGAAGAAAGCTGTCAGTCGCTAGCGTCTGTAGCTGCTTGTGATGCTACACAAGTGCTGCCTTTTTCGACCGGTGTTATTGGTCAGCTGTTGCCCGTTGAATGCATTAACACTGCCGCGCCCGCAGTATGGAATCAGTTATCTGCAGATGGCTGGTCACAGGCGGCGAGTGCCATTATGACGACCGACACTGTGCCCAAAGGCTTTAGTCGTTCGGTAATGATTGACGGTACAGCAATTACTTTATCAGGTATTTGCAAAGGCGCAGGTATGATTCGCCCGGATATGGCGACCATGCTTGCTTACGTAGCAACAGATGCTGCGATTGCGCAAGCAGATCTCGATGCGTTATTGCAAGACGCCGTGCAATGTTCTTTTAATCGTATTACTGTTGATGGCGACACCTCAACTAACGATGCCTGTATGTTGGCAGCAACCGCTGCTTCCTCTATTGCTTTATCACCTTCACATAAAGATTGGTCGATTTTTCAGGCCGCATTGAATGATCTTTTTATTGAATTGTCGACGTCGATTATTCGTGATGCTGAAGGTGCGACAAAATTTATCACTATCAATGTTAATCAGGGTCATGATATTGAAGAGTGTTTGCAAGTTGCCTATACCGTAGCTGAATCACCACTCGTTAAAACCGCCTTTTTTGCTAGCGATGCTAATTGGGGTCGTATTCTTGCTGCCGTGGGACGTTCTGGTCTTGTTGATCTCGATGTTGAAGCCGTTGAGATTTATCTTGATGACCTTTTGATTTGTGAGCAAGGTGGCACAGCGAAATCTTATTCCGAAGAAGCCGCTATGGCTATTATGGCGCAAACGGATATTTCGATTACAATCAATTTGCAGCGTGGCGATATTCATCAGCGTGTTTGGACCAGTGATTTATCACTCGACTATGTGCGTATCAATGCAGATTATCGAACGTAGCTATTATTAAAGCGCTATTAATCGAACGCCATTATTAGTCAGTCATTCTTTGTCAGTTATTAACTGAGTAATCATCAGCTCATTGCTATAAGCGGATACCTTTATGATTCATGTTGCTGTGGGATTATTGTTTCGTTCGGATCAAGTCTTAATTGCACTTCGACCTAAGCAATCTCATCAAGGTGGTTTGTGGGAGTTTCCTGGTGGCAAGGTTGAAGAGGGTGAAAGTGTTGAGGTGGCTCTGAGCCGTGAGCT
>CAXAHI010000024.1:0-25411 GCA_963968645.1 uncultured Gammaproteobacteria bacterium
ATAAGACAGCAACATAAGGCATCTATATAAACAGCCACTGTTATTTTCGCAGTCAATTTTATTAGCTAGGAAGTCAACTATGGATAACTTTTTCAGCGCCTCAACCACCCATTTACTGATTAATATATTCGGTGTCATGGCCGTATTATTTTTACTGGCCCTCGGCGCACTCATCATCACTGTCATTTTTTTATATATTATCGATAAACGACAAACTGCACACACTGTACGCCGAAATTATCCTGTCATTGGACGTTTCCGTTATTTATTTGAACATATGGGCGAATTTTTTAGACAATATTTTTTCGCCATGGATCGTGAAGAGCTGCCGTTTAACCGTGCCGAACGATCATGGGCGTATCGAGCCGCTAAAAATGTTGACAGCACTATTGCATTTGGTTCAACACGAAGCCTAACCCCCGCAGGCAGCGTATTATTTGTTAACTGCCCATTTCCTACACTAACAGAAGATGCCGCTCAGCCAGGCGAGATAACCCTCGGCCCCTATTGTCGCCACCCTTATAAAACTCGATCATTGTTTAATATTTCGGGCATGAGTTACGGCGCAATATCCAAACCCGCAATACAAGCATTATCACGCGGGGCAAAAAAAGCCGGCTGCTGGATGAATACAGGCGAAGGTGGCGTTAGCCCTTTTCATCTAGAAAGCGGTTGTGATCTGGTCTATCAAATTGGTACAGCTAAATATGGCGTGCGAGATAGCAATGGTCAATTATCCGATGAGAAATTAAAAACCATCGCCGATCATCAACAAGTACGCATGTTTGAAATAAAAATGAGCCAAGGTGCCAAGCCAGGTAAAGGAGGCATGTTACCGGGCGCTAAAGTCACAGCCGAAATTGCCGCCATCCGTGGCATTAACGTCAACGAAGACTCTATTAGCCCTAATGGTCATCCCGACATCCACTCAGTTGAAGACCTTCTCGATATGGTTGCCCATATTCGTGATGTAACCGGCAAACCTGTCGGCTTTAAAGCAGTTATTGGCTCATCTAAATGGATAGATGATATGTGCAGCCTAATTCTGGCTCGTGGCATTGAATCAGCACCCGATTTTATTACCATCGACAGTGCCGATGGTGGTACCGGAGCAGCACCACAAAGCCTTATGGATTTTGTGGGTTTACCATTAAAAGAAAGCCTGCCATTAGTGACCAATAAACTGAACCAATATGGCTTAAGAAAACGTATTAAGGTTATAGGCTCAGGTAAGATGATTACGCCATCGGGTGTCGCTTGGGCGCTGTGCATGGGAGCAGACTTTGTTGTCTCAGCCCGCGGCTTCATGTTTGCGTTAGGCTGCATACAAGCGTTGCAATGCAATAAAAATACCTGCCCTACGGGTATCACTACACACAACAAGAAACTACAATTTGGTTTAGACCCTAACAACAAAGCTGAGCGAGTGGCTAATTACACTCAAAATATGATTTATGAGGTAGGCGTTATTGCTCACTCTTGCGGTGTTAAAGAACCGCGTCGATTAAAACGTCACCACGCACATATTGTCAGTAGCGATGGCTTATCAAAAGCGATATCTGATATTCATCCTTACAACGAAGTTGAGCAAATTAAAATTAATGTTGGTAATTAAAAATATTTTATTGATCACATAATTAAAAAAATAGGTAACCAATGAACTTAAGCCCAGATCAATTGCTGACTAATTTATTAGAAGATCATCAGCCTAAAAAGCTCTTGCTCGTTGGCGGTGAAAATCCGCCGGCTATTCAACAGTATCTAGACAGTCAAAAAAACAACAATATAGATCTGCAAACGCTGACAGATCCTTCATTGCTATCAAGTATAGAGTCACGCTTTGATTTCTGTTTAATCACTCCCGATTTTATTGAACAAGATAAACAAGGTGGTATTGAGTTATTAGCCGGCATTAGAAACCGCCTATGCCATCATATTTATCTATTTATACCGCTGAGTGATACTGTTTCAACCATAGAAGGTTGGACAGAAAAGGATTTGTTTAGCCTTGGCTTAAAACGGCTTGCCCAATTTAATTCAACAGAGTCCAGTTTAGAAGAAGAAAACAATACAGCACCCATATTAAATTGCTTTGCCTACCAAATCGAAAACTATATTAAAAAGCGCGACTGGAATAATTCTCGATTTTGGGCTAATCCAGAACAGTTCGATAAAAGCTGGTGGTAAGTAATCATTTAATTCATCATCAAGGAAATTAGTTTTGATTACCATTAATAGTCGACTCAGTATTCCTGAATCCGATATTGAAATCTCAGCGATACGCGCCCAAGGTGCCGGCGGACAAAACGTCAATAAAGTTTCGTCCGCAATACATTTGCGATTTGATGTTCATAACTCTTGCCTACCCGATTTATATAAACAACGTTTGCTCGCATTAAATGATCAACGCATCAATAAAGAAGGCGTTATCATCATAAAAGCGCAACAATACCGTACACAAGAAAAAAATCGGACCAATGCATTAAAGAGACTAGGAGAGTTAATTAAAACAGTCACCATCGAAAAAAAAGCAAGACGTGCCACTAAACCATCGAGAAACGCAAAGCGCAAACGCATGGACAGTAAGACACAGCGAGGAAAAACAAAATCATTACGCGGTAAAGTTGTTGATTAAGCAGATCATCATCCTAGCTAGGCCTCGCCATAGGCTCCTTATTTAGTAATTAGTTAAGCTCCAGTGATCAAAACCCTTCATCTGCTGTCCATACTTATTCTAGAACCCCAATATCATCACCTAAAAACCGCTTTCTCAGGAGTAATAATGACTCATCAGCCTATCGAAAACGTCAATGTCATTGCTAATGACATATTGATTACACCAGGTGAGCTTAAGAGTAAGCTGCCTATATCGGCCGCTGCGGCAGCAACGATTGAAACTGGCCGAGAAACCATCCAAAATATTTTAAATCGAAAAGACCCTCGTATTATCGTGGTAGTGGGTCCCTGCTCTATTCATGATGTCGAAGCCGCTAAAGAATATGCTCATCGTTTGGCTGAGCTAGCTGAAGAAATAAAAGAGACTGTCTATTTAGTTATGCGGGTTTATTTCGAAAAACCTCGCACCACAACTGGCTGGAAAGGCTTAGTCAATGACCCCTATATTGATGATTCGTTTAAGATTACCGATGGCCTGCATGTTGGCCGAGAGTTATTGCTTTACATAGCCGAACTGGGCTTGCCAACAGCGACAGAAGCACTGGACCCTATTTCACCACAGTATTTACAAGACTTAATATCTTGGTCTGCTATTGGCGCGCGCACCACCGAATCACAAACGCATAGAGAAATGGCCAGTGGACTTTCATGTGCTGTGGGTTTTAAAAACGGCACTGACGGCGGCCTTACCGTTGCTATTAATGCGTTGCAGTCGGTGGCTAGTCCTCATCGTTTTCTTGGTATCAACAATGAAGGGTCAGTATCCGTGATCACCACTGGCGGCAATCCCTATGCGCATATTGTATTAAGAGGCGGCGATAAAAAAACTAACTACGATTCTGTTAGCGTATCACTGTGTGAACAAGCGCTAGAAAAGGCCGGTGTAACAGCGAATATCATGGTGGATTGCAGTCATGCTAATTCCAATAAAAACCATGAGCTTCAGCCATTGGTTTTGGAAAATGTGACCAATCAAATTTTAGAAGGTAACCAATCGATTATTGGCTTAATGATCGAAAGCCACTTGCATGCTGGCAATCAAAAGATACCTAGCGATCTCAATGAGCTTGAATACGGCGTATCCATCACTGATGCCTGTATTGACTGGGAGACGACCAGAGAGACATTAAAAAGCATGCATAACAAGTTGATCAATGTGCTGCCTAATCGCAAGCAGTAGATGGAGGGACCTGAAAGAGATGTATCGGAGGAATTTAGAGAGAGCTATCGAAAGGGCTATTGAGAGGACTATTAAAAGGACTATTAAAAGGGCTATCGAAAGGGTTACCAAAAGAGCTATCAAAAAGCTTAACAACATCGTTAGGAGAACATTCTAATAAAAAAGGCCACCTTAATAATTTGGTGGCCTTTCTCAATTAATTACCTAATACATTCGCTGTCGTTTTCTTTGATTTTTTTGCGGCTTTCTTTTCTTTAGCCGTTAAAAGCGGTTTCTTTTTAACGCTCTTTTTACTGTCTTGTCCTTTGCTCATAATAATTACCCTTGGTCATAAGTGGATTAACCTAAAGTCAGTTTGAGCTAACCTGAGGACAGAGTCTAAGTATTGACGTTAGTAAAAAACTTCAACTCTTTGAACCACCAGTATGAACCTAAAAAGGAACAACTGAAAGGCATCATTATTTTATAAAAAGAAGATTATGCCGCTTTAGTATCTCTATTCGTTTTATTCACCGGTTTTTTAAAAACCTCTTCGGCCATAACATCAGCTATGTTACTAGTAGCGCTGGCCTCTTCCTTCGAACGCTGAAAAATAGAGGTTAAAGTATCGCCTATACGATCGACATGCTCTTTAACCATTTGAGCGCTTCGATTACCCTTTTGCTGATAAAAAACATCAATAATGCCGCCAGCATTTATCACGTAGTCTGGCGCATAAAGAATACCTTTCTCTAACAATGCATCACCCATTGCTACTGTCGCTAACTGATTGTTTGCTGCCCCAGCAATAACACTGGCTTTCACATGGTCTATAGTATGCTCATTAATCGCCCCGCCCATTGCACAAGGGGCTAGCACATCAACGTCTGCATTTAATACTTTATCTAGTGCCAGCTCAACCACACCTAAATCATTTACCGCACGATCTATATTTCGTCTATTAACATCGGCAGCAAAAACCAGAGCACCTGCCTCACGTAAATACTGAGCCAGATAATAACCCACACTGCCAATACCTTGTAAGGCAACGCGTACACCTTGCAAGTCACTGCCTAACTGAAAATCAACGGCAGCAGCTATACCCTTATATACGCCATAGGCTGTAGTGGGTGATGGATCGCCGCCATGTTCAGGGTCATCGGACAAACCGCTTACATGAGCAGTTCTCTCAGCAATAATCGCCATATCACTAACGCTGGTACCAGAATCTTCTGCTGAAATATAATTACCGTTTTGGCTTTCAATAAACTCGCCCATAGACAGCATTAACTCACGGGTTTTACTTTGCTGGGGGTTACCAATAATCACTGATTTACCACCACCCAAAGCAATTCCTGCCAGTGCAGATTTATAAGTCATACCCCGAGAAAGGCGTAACACATCTCTCAGCGCATCTTCATTATTCGCATAAGGATACATTCTGCAGCCACCGGTTGCAGGACCTAAATTACTACTGTGCACCGCTATAATAGCTCTTAACCCAGTAGCTGGATCATCTCTAAATGCGAGTAATTCATGTTGATCAAAATCGGGGTGCGAAAAAATATCCATCAATCATTCCTAATAAATTAAGTGTTCATTTTATCAATCTTAAAACTATCTAGCATTCAGATTTCAAAAAAACTAGCTCATCGTCATTAACATCGAAGCAGGATTTTCTAAAAATGCTTTCCAAGTATTACTAAAATACGCCATCGTTGCGCCATCAATCACGCGATGATCACCTGACCAACTAATGGTCATAATTTTCTGTGCGCTCACATTACCTTCGACATCAAATCTCGGTAAAGTTTGCACTCGACCTAGCGCAACAATTGCCACTTGAGGCTTACTAATAATCGGCGTTGCTATCGTGCCACCAATAGCGCCAACATTTGATATCGTTATGGTGCCGCCTTTTAAATCATTAGGACTCATGCGCCCCGCTCTGGCTTGCTCCGTTAACCGATTACTATGCTCGGCAATCTCAACAATACTGAGATCTTGAACATTTTTTATATTAGGGACTAACAAGCCCGAAGGTGAATCGACCGCCATACCAATATTATGACTAGCCAGATACTTGAGCTCTGTACAATCCTCATTAACCTGACTATTAAGAATCGGGAATTGCTTGAGTGACAACGATAAAGCCTTAATAAAAAAGGGCATCATCGTTAACCTGATACCTTGCTTGATATAACGCTCTTTTAGCTCGGTGCGCAGTGCAATCAACTCACTCATATTCACTTCATCGGCATAAGTGAAATGCGGAATGGTCGCAACCGACTCACTCATCGCAGCTGCCATTATTGCTTTAATACCTTTAATAGGTTCAATATGATCTAACTGAACAACCTCAAGAGAAGGAGTGTTAACGACGGCCTTTGTTGATACTGCATCGGCGCTCAAATAATTGAGTACATCGTCTTTTAATACACGGCCATCTTTTCCTGAACTTGGCACTAGACTTAAATCCAAATTGTTTTCACGCGCTATACGACGAACAGCCGGTGTTGCTAAGGCATTATTTTGAATTTTCACTTTCTCAGGATTCAATGCAGATTCATCGGCATTTTTTGTCACGTCAACAGCCGTATTTTTTTCACTCTCAGCGACAGAACTTCCACCTCCGCTTTCACTGTCACTGTCACTGTCACTGTCACCCTCAATATCAATCGAAAATAACGGCGTATGAACTTTAGCAATATCGCCTTGCTGGTAATACAATTTATTCACCCGCCCAGTGTGCATAGCGGTAATCTCTACTAAGGCTTTATCTGTACTCACATCTGCGACAGATTGATCTTCATTGATGAAGTCACCTTCTTTGATACGCCACTCAACGAGTTCGCACTCAACAATACCTTCGCCAATATCGGGTAATACAAAATCTGCTAATGACATGTTACTTCTCGCATAATGAATAAGTTAACTAAGCTAATCGATTTTTTAAAATGAAAGTGACCGTTTAATTGCGTCGTATATTTTCAAAGTGCCTGGCATATATTCTTTTTCATACGCTAAAGGAAAAGGCGTATCTAATCCTGTGACACGAGCAATGGGAGACTCTAAGGCTAAAAAACAACGCTCTTGAATTGTCGCTGAAATTTCGCCGGCAAAACCACCGGTGCGCGGCGCTTCATGACTAATCAATAGCCGCCCAGTTTTATTAACCGACGCCTCGACCGTTTCTATATCCCAAGGTAGAAGCGTGCATAAATCAATAACTTCACAACTAATGCCTTCTTGCTGCACTTGCTCAGCCGCCTCAAGTAAATATTCCATTTGCGCACCCCAGCCTAACAAGGTGATATCACTGCCCGACTTTACGACCTCGGCAACACCTAACGGAATTTCATAGGCTTGCTCTGGCACATCACCTTTTGCTGCGCGGTAAAGGCGTTTAGGCTCAAAGAAAATTACGGGGTTAGGGTCATTTATTGCCGCCATCAATAAGCCTTTTGCTTGATAAGGCGTACTAGGCATAACCACTTTTAAACCAGGGGTATGACAAAAATAAGCTTCGGGTGATTGCGAATGATAAAGCGCACCCGCAATACCGCCGCCATATGGCGTACGAATGGTTAAGCCCCCGACATTAAATTGATCACCCGATCGGTATCTAAACTTGGCAGCTTCATTCACAATTTGGTCAAAAGCTGGAAATATATAGTCGGCAAACTGAATCTCAGCAACGGGCACTGAGCCTTGAGCTGCTAGCCCTATCGCAAAACCAGCAATACCTTGTTCGGTTATCGGCGTATTAAAACAACGGTCTCTACCGTACTTTTCTTGCAGGGTACTGGTAGCGCGAAACACACCACCAAACTTACCAATGTCTTCACCAAAACAGAGAACGCTTTCGTTTTCTGCCATCGCTAAATCCAAAGCGTTATTAACCGCCTGAAGTAAATTCATTGTCGTCATAATCTATGCACGTCCTGCAGAGGCAGGATAATGCTCTGGGTAATGTCGTAAATGTTCTTCTAACTCATCAAATTGCGCTTCTAACTGAGACGTGGGGTGCTTATACACGTCAGTGATTAAAGTGCGTAATGGCTGCAAGGGCATTTTCTCGATTTTCTTGAGTACGGCTAACACTTCAGTACGGTATTCTTCGAGTAATAGAGTATCGTCTTCCTCACTCCACCAATTCTTGTTTAACAACCAATGTTTAAACCGATGAATAGGATCTTTTTTCTGCCATTCATGCTCTTCATCTTTACCGCGATAACCGCTGGGATCATCCGAAGTTGAGTGACCACCTAAGCGATAAGTCATACACTCAATTAACACTGGCTCGTTATTACTAACGGCAAATTCGCGCGCCGCTACGGTTGCTGAATACACAGCCAACAAATCATTACCATCGACACGAATTGTTTTAATACCGTAACCCACACCTCGACTAGCAATACCATCACCCTTGTATTGCTCTTCGGTAGGCGTAGAAATGGCATAGCCGTTGTTACGACAAACAAAAATAACGGGAGCCTTCTGAACCGCCGCCATATTAAGCCCGGCATGAAAATCACCCTCGGATGCCGCACCTTCACCGAAATAACATAAGGTGCACTCGCCCTTACCCGCTAATTTTTGTCCATAAGCATAACCAGCCGCCTGTGGAATTTGCGTTGCCAGCGGCGAACTAATCGTCATGTAATGAAGTTCTTTTGATCCATAATGAACGGGCATTTGACGGCCTTTACCTAGGTCCATCTCATTGCCTAAGAGCTGCCCCATAAACTGCTCAGTCGTAAAACCACGGTAGCGTAAGGCCGCTTGCTCGCGGTATTGCCCCATAATCATATCGGTCGGCTGCAGAGCTGCCGCCGAACCCACCACCGCAGCCTCTTCGCCAGTGCACGTAATATAAAAACTCAACCTTCCCTGACGTTGAGCCGCAACCATACGCTCATCTAATATTCTTATGTACTGCATGGTTTTGTAGCTATGCAATGCAGTGTCTTTATTTAAATGAACCGCCATCGCGTCTTCGAATTCAACGCCATCGGCTTGAAGTATTTTTAAGGTAGGGATTCGTAAATTGTCGGAGGTGATAAATGCTAACTGATGCGTTTCATTGAGTTCATCGAGCACTTTAGCTTCGTAGGAAGCCAACTTCTCATTATTCGATTCCTGAACTGCCGATGCATTATCAGCATTGGAGGAGGCATATGAATCTGAATGAGTCGATGATGAATCATTTGAATTTGAGACAGTTGAATTGGATACGGCCGTGTTTGACATACCTGACACCTAGAGAAATAGAGACTTTATTGAGCCTCTGTTTAATGCGATTACCTTTTGAGTACCCGCCTTAATTTATTGATTGTGTTAGGCAATATTAGCAATAGAAATTAGGATATATATGCTTATATTTTTCAATTTAAGAATATAAATTTCTATTAGTAAAAAAATTTAGGTTTTTTTGTTCTTCGCTGACAATGCATAAAATAAACTAAAGCCTATTAATCAGAGAGGATGTAGGGGATTAGGGTATAAGGAGGTAAGGAGATAAGAGCTATCAATATCGCCGCTTTTGTCATCAACAAATATCAATGGCTAGGTATATATAAGTTAAAAAGAAGGGAATTTTGTCTATAATTTCCTGTCTAGTTTACTTCTGGGATCAAAATTACCCAGCTCTACAAAAAATACTCATCATTATTTTATACCGATTTTTTTATCCGTTAGTTTATATCCATTTTTTTACACCCACTAGCGTATAAGCATCACTTACAACACTCACATTAGATTGTGTAAAAACGAAAACCACTATTGCAAGTACATTGGGAAAGATGAATATGAATAACGAGCTTGGCACACAAGATGTGAAAATTTTAAAGCTACTGCAGCAAGATGCCAGCCTCACCACGCAAGAAATTTCCGAACGATTGAATATGTCTCAATCTCCTTGCTGGCGAAAAATTAACAAGATGGAACAAGACTCGTTCGTTGAAAAACGCGTCGCCATTTTGAATAGAGAAAAACTAGGCATGGATGTCGTCGTTTTTTCGACAATCAATTTATCCACACAGGGGCGAGAATATTTAGAAGACTTTGAAGCAGAAGTAAAACTGCTGCCAGAGGTACTCGAGTGTTACACCATGGCTGGCAGCTGGGATTATATGTTAAAAATTGTTGCCAAAAATATACGTCACTATGAAATTTTTGTCCGTGAAAAGCTAACAACCTTACCGCATATTGGCGAGGTGCATTCTCACATTGCCGTTACCGAAATTAAAAACAGTACCGAACTACCGCTTAACACTCAATTTTCTCGCTAGTATCAACAAAGGATTCATATTTTTCACTATTACTAAACTACCACTTTATATTACGACTAAGCACAACTGGATCTTCTAAAGTTATCATCTTTTAAAATCTGCCGTTTCCAATTGTCATTATCATATTCAATAAAATGCGCAGTTTGCTGAGCAACATCAAGACCAAAATACCGACCTACAATATGCAGCGACATATCAATCCCTGCTGAAAGCCCCCCGGCCGTTATTACATGCCCCTGATCAACAAACGTCTGTTCACGAGATAATCGAATATCAGGAAAGCGATTAGCAAAGTTATCAAAATCAGTATGGAAGGTTGTTGCTATTAAGCCTTCAAGCAAACCGGCTTCTGCTAAATGGTAAACTCCTGTACATAATGATGTGGTCAAATCAGCCATAACACTGGCCTTCTTTAACCATTCGATAATTTCAGGTGTGCAATGATGGGCAGGAGAAACAATGACATCTGGCTGTGGGGCGTCAAACACGGTGTAGTTAGGCGCAACTAACATACCGCCACTCATTCTCACTACGTCGTTGCTCGCACCCACGGTATACAACTCAAAAACAGGACTGTCGTTAACCAGTACATCCTGAAAAATCTCCCAAGGAACAGCCACGTCTATCACCTGTGACCCCTGCCCCAGCGTAATTGCAACGCGTATCTTTCGTCCTTCGGGTAAAGCTAATCGTGTACCCTCGTTAAAAACTTTTTGTCTCGCGTCCTTTCTCGTCATCCCAACTCTCTCTTTGTCCTTAATCACTTTGTCCTTAAACTTTTATATTCACTCTCTATCTGATCATTTATTTTCTATCATGATGGAAACTTTTCGCTTAATTGATTAGCGATCATGACTTAATAAAGAAAAAATACGCCCAAATATAAAAAAATTCTGCTTCATACCAATACTTTACAACCATTCTTGAGAGGTTTATGACCTACGCGCTTTTAGAAAGTGCAATTAACCGCGCTCTAAAGTTAATCACTAACGATTAATGACCTACGGTTAACGCATTATAGTCAATCTGTTATAACCAAAACCAAAACGCCCCAGCAAAAGCCAGGGCGTTAGGTAACATCAAACATTTTAAAAAGCGCTTACCAACCGGTAATTTCTTTTAGTCCTTCGCCAATATCCGCTAGGCTACGAACGGTTTTAACACCCGCCGCTTCTAAGGCTGCAAACTTTTCATCTGCTGT
This sequence comes from uncultured Gammaproteobacteria bacterium, assembly GCA_963968645.1. GTDB lineage: Bacteria > Pseudomonadota > Gammaproteobacteria > Pseudomonadales > UBA7434 > UBA7434. The sequence continues at coordinate 11,330 of CAXAHI010000024.1, forward strand.
ACCCTTGCCGCCAGAAATAATTGCGCCAGCATGACCCATACGCTTACCTGCAGGCGCTGTAACACCGGCAATATAAGACACTACAGGCTTAGTCACATGAGACTTAATGTATTCGGCCGCTTCTTCTTCAGCAGTACCACCAATCTCACCAATCATCACAATCGCTTCAGTCGCAGGATCTTTCTCAAACAACTCAAGGATATCGATAAAGTTAGAACCCGGAATAGGATCGCCACCAATACCAACACAAGTTGTCTGGCCAAAACCGGCATCTGTAGTTTGCTTAACAGCTTCGTAAGTCAATGTACCTGAACGCGAAACGATACCCACCTTACCTGGCAGATGAATCGAGCCAGGCATAATGCCAATCTTACATTCGCCCGGCGTAATAACACCCGGACAGTTAGGCCCAATTAAACGCACGCCTAATTGATCACAAACCACTTTTGCATCGAGCATATCTAATGTAGGAATGCCTTCTGTAATACAAACAATCAACTTAATGCCGCTGTTAGCCGCTTCTAAAATTGAATCTTTGCAAAATGGCGCCGGTACATAAATAACCGATGCATCTGCACCCGTTGCACTTACCGCTTCTGCCACTGTATTAAATACTGGTAAACCTAAATGTTCTTGACCGCCTTTACCCGGTGTAACACCACCGACCATTTGTGTACCGTATTCAATCGCTTGCTGCGAATGAAAAGTACCTTGACCGCCAGTAAAACCCTGACAAATAACTTTAGTGTTCTTATCGATTAAAATACTCATTGAGCATCTCCTGCTGCTGCCGCAACAACTGATTCGGCGGCTTCTTTTAAACTAGTGGCTGCAATGATGTTTAGACCACTATCAGCTAATATTTTTGATCCTTTTTCTGCGTTATTGCCTTCAAGACGAACAACTACCGGCACATCAACACCTACTTCTTCGACTGCACCAATAATGCCTTCAGCAATCAAATCGCAACGTACGATACCGCCAAAGATATTAACCAATACCGCTTTCACTTTATCGTCAGATAAAATGATTTTGAACGCTTCTGAAACGCGCTCTTTGGTTGCACCGCCACCTACATCAAGAAAGTTAGCCGGTGAACCACCGTGTAAGTTAACGATATCCATAGTGCCCATGGCCAAACCTGCGCCATTCACCATGCAACCAATATTGCCATCTAAGGCAACATAATTAAGATCCCATTGCGCCGCATGTGCTTCACGCTCGTCTTCTTGCGAAGGGTCATGCATTTCGCGCAATTTAGGATGACGATACATCGCATTACCGTCGATACCGAGTTTCGCATCGAGGCAATGTAAATTGCCTTCGGTAGTGATGACTAATGGATTCACTTCTAACAAAGCTAAATCACAGTCATGGAATAATTTCGATAAACCTAAAAAGATTTGCGTGAACTGTTTAACTTGGTCGTTGTTCAATCCCAATTTAAACGCCAGCTCACGGCCTTGATAAGGCTGTGCACCTACCAATGGATCAATTTCAGCTTTTAAAATCTTCTCAGGCGTTTCATGCGCCACTGTTTCAATCTCTACTCCGCCTTCGGTTGATGCCATAAAGACAACACGACGACTAGCACGATCGACAACCGCACCCAAATAAAGCTCTTGAGCAATATCTGTACAAGACTCAACCAAAATCTTACTAACTGGCTGACCATGCTCATCTGTTTGATAAGTCACTAAATTCTTGCCAAGCCACTTTTGCGCAAAAGCTTTAATATCTTCTTTGCTTTTAAGCAGCTTAACGCCGCCCGCTTTACCGCGACCACCAGCATGGACTTGAGCTTTAACAACCCACTCAGTGCCACCGATTTTATCTGCAGCTTCAGCTGCCTCTTTGGGTGTATCGACGGCATAGCCTTTCGATACAGGCAAACCGTATTCGGCAAACAGTTGCTTACCTTGGTATTCATGCAAATTCATGGGTTAATTTCCGATGATTAAAAGAAAAAGAAAACGCTCGATGATATTAAGGCGTCAACTAGCAAAACGAATCTCTAAATAGGCAGCCGTGTAGCTTAAAAATGGCGGGCGAATTTTCTCAAATTACGAGGGGGTTAAGCAAGTGCGAAAGCCGTTATATCTTATTGTTAATACAATATAACGGCTTTCAATACTATTTTTTACGCGGTGGCTTGTTAGGAATATGAATTGCATGACCAGCAACGGCCAATGCAGCTTCATGAACCGTCTCAGATAAAGTCGGATGACTAAATACAGTCAACGCCAAATCTTCAGAGCTTGCACCAAATTCAATGGCAATAACCACTTGCTGGACTAAATCGGCCGCACTTGGGCCAATAATATGACAACCTAAAATACGATCGGTCGCTGCATCAGCAATCATTTTGACCATACCGGTTGTTTCATTAGCCGCCATGGCTCGACCACTAGCTGCAAAAGGAAAGGTCCCTACTTTGTAGTCATGACCCGCCGCTTTCAGCTCTTGTTCGTTCTTACCGATCCATGCGATTTCAGGATGGGTATAGATAACGCCAGGAATGTTGTCGTAATTAATCTGTGTCTTCTTGCCAGCAATACGCTCGGCAACCATAACGCCTTCTTCTGAGCCTTTATGCGCAAGCATTGGACCACGAACAATATCGCCAACAGCATAGACATCACGAGCATCGGTTTCACACTGCTCATTAACAAATACAAAGCCGCGTTCATCTAGTGTCACACCGCAATCAGGTGCTAATAGGCTTTCGCTTAATGGACGACGGCCAACACAGACAATCAACTTATCAAAGGTTTCTGATTTAGTACCAGAGGCATCGCTGTATTCAACGGTTACTTCACGTGCGTCGCCTTTACCCGTTACTGATGTAGCGGTGACACGCGTGCCAAGACGAATATCTAAGCCCTGCTTCTTAAAGACTTTCTTAGTTTCTTTAGCAATGGTCACATCAACCGCAGGCAAGAACTCATCTAAGGCTTCTAATACGGTAACCTTAGCGCCCAATCGCGCCCAAACACTGCCTAACTCAAGACCAATAACACCCGCACCAATAACGCCTAAACGCTTAGGGACAGACGTAAATTCTAAGGCACCGGTTGAATCAACGACAACGTCATCAACTAATGGCGCTGGAGGAATAGCTACTGGAACAGATCCTGCTGCAATAATAATATGATCAGCATGATAAATAGTTTGCTCGCCCGCTTCGTTAGTCACTTCAACTTGCTTGTTGGCAAGTAACTTACCTTTACCAACAATAGAAGTAACACCGTTCGCTTTAAACAAACCACCGATACCGCCAGTTAGCTGCGTAACAATTTTTTCTTTACGTGCCAACATCTTAGCGACATCCATTTTCACTTCATCAACACTGATGCCGTGAATTTCGAAATCATGCTTGGCTTCGACAAACTTATGGCTAGAATCAAGCAAGGCTTTTGATGGGATACAGCCCACATTCAAACAAGTACCGCCCAATTTAACGGCGCCCTTATTATCTACCCACTTTTCGATACAAGCTGTTTTCATTCCCAACTGCGCACAACGAATGGCTGCAACATAACCTGCAGGGCCGGCGCCAATAATGAGAACTTCATATTTTTCTGACATACTATTTATTCCAATCAACAAAACTAAAAATAAGGTGTTTTAAGTAAGGTATTTAACTAAAGCGCTTTAAATAAGGCCAAACTTAGCCTTTAAAGTTCCAGCAAAATACGCGCAGGATCTTCAATCATATCTTTAATGGCTACTAAGAACTGCACAGCATCTTTACCATCAATTAAGCGATGGTCATAAGATAAGGCTAAATTCATCATTGGCAAGATTTTTACTTCGCCATTAACAGCCATTGGACGATCCTGAATTTTGTGCATACCCAAAATAGCCGCTTGCGGTGGATTCAAAATCGGTGTCGACATTAGCGAACCAAATACGCCGCCATTAGTCACCGTAAACGTGCCGCCCGTCATGTCTTCCATGCTGAGCTTACCGTCCATCGCTTTACCGCCGTACTCACGAATTTTACTTTCAATACTGGCAAGGCTCATGGCATCGGCATCACGCAATACTGGCACGACTAAACCGCGATCACTGGATACCGCAACACCCACATCAAAGTAACTATGATAAACAATATCATCGCCATCAATTGAGGCGTTAACGGCAGGGAAACGTTTTAACGCTTCAGTCGCTGCACGCACAAAGAAAGACATAAAGCCTAAACGTGTTCCGTTATGCGCTTTTTCAAACTGCGCTTTATATTTAGCACGCAATTCCATAACAGGCTGCATATTTACTTCATTAAACGTAGTCAACATCGCAGTGGTTTGTGTTGCCGTTAATAGACGCTCGGCAATACGTGCTCGCAAGCGAGTCATAGGAACACGACGTTCTAAACGATCACCCCCGGTCAAAGCAGGCATAGGTACAGAAGGTGCCGCACTGCTAGCAACTGCAGCACTCGCAACCGGTGCGGCAACCGCAGCGGAAGCACGCTGATCAATAACGGCTTGCACATCTTCTTTAGTAACGCGACCGGCTTTACCACTGCCTTTCACTTCACTGTCAGTAATCGTATTTTCTGCCATCATTTTTTTAGCAGCAGGACTAATAATTAATTCAACATCTGTTTGAGCTTGATCAGCAACTGGCTCAGCTACGGCTGGCGCCGGTGCCACAGCTACTGCACCCGCTTCAAAACGCGCAATCAACTCATTGCTGAGGATGATTTCGCCTTCAGGTTTAATAATTTCTGTTAGCGTACCTTCAGACGGCGCGTTAATTTCAATGACAACCTTGTCGGTTTCAATATCAGCAATCAGCTCATCACGTCCGCAGGGTTCACCCACCTTTTTGTGCCACGTTGCAACTGTGCCATCAGCTACCGATTCAGGAAATGACGGAGCTTTGATTTCGATACTCATAATTAAATGCTCTTGCTAATCAATATAAATGCTATGCAAGCCTAAAGGCTATGCGCTAATAATGGTCTTATTCTAAAGCCCTAACGCTTCAGCTATAAGGTTCTTTTGTTGCTCTAAATGCAAAGCCATATAACCAGCAGCGGGTGATGCCGATGACTGACGACCTGCAAAATTCAGCGGTAAATCTTTATTAATTAAATCCAACACGCGACGTAATCGATGCTGGCTGTTATACCAAGCACCCTGATTTTTTGGCTCTTCTTGACACCAAACTACGGTCTCTAATTGACTGTAATCAGCAATAGCGCCAAACATTTCAGCATCGGGGAATGGATATAATTGTTCAATGCGAATAATCGCAACATTTTTCAACTTATGTTCACGGCGCGTCTCAAGTAATTCGTAATACACTTTACCGCTACAAACTACTAAGCGAGTAATATCACGTGACGCCAATTCATCTGTCTCAGCAATAACGTTATAAAATTGCCCTTCAGAAAAATCTTCTAACGATGAAGCAGCATGTTTATGTCGCAACAAACTCTTGGGTGACAGAATCACCAAAGGACGACGCAGTGGTCGAATAGCTTGGCGACGTAACAAGTGAAAAATTTGTGCTGAGGTAGTTGGCACACATACTTGAATATTTTGCTCGGCACACAATTGAAGATAACGCTCTAATCTTGCCGATGAATGCTCAGGACCCTGACCTTCATAGCCATGGGGAAGCAACATTGTAAGGCCGCATAAACGCCCCCACTTATGCTCACCACTAGCAATAAACTGATCGATAACCACTTGGGCACCGTTAGCAAAATCACCAAACTGCGCTTCCCAAATCACTAAGCCTTTAGGGCTAGTAGTCGCATAGCCATACTCAAAACCGAGTACCGCCATTTCTGATAAAAATGAATCAAATATTTCAAAGGTGGCAGGCTCTTTAATCGCATTCTCTAAAGGAATACAAACTTCTGCTGTGCTTTGATCATGCAGAACCGCATGGCGGTGAGAGAAAGTACCTCGACCGACATCTTGGCCTGTAATACGAACAGGATAGCCTTGCTCAAGCAACGTGGCATAAGCCATAGTCTCGCCAAAGCCCCAGTTACCGTCCATTGCACCAGCGGCCATTTTGATACGGTCTTCAATAATTTTCATGACCTGACGCTGTAAAACAAAACCATCTGGCACTTGGTTAACGGTTTGCGCTAAGTGCTGCAACTGCTCTAACGGATAACGTGTGTCGCCTCGCACTTCCCAATCATGGGCAAGATAAGGCGTCCAATCGACAAATAATTCTTCATTAGGCTGTTTAACTAAACTTTTTACGACGTGATCACCATGCTCTAAAGCTTCACGATAATCGTCTTCCATCTGACGCACTTGCACATCAGTCACAGAGCCTTCGGCGACTAATTGACGAGCGTAGATATCACGCGTGGTTGCATGCTGTTTGATTTCGCTGTACATCAATGGCTGAGTGCCTGACGGCTCATCAGCTTCATTGTGACCGCGACGGCGATAACAAATTAAATCGATAACTACATCACGCTTAAACTGCTGGCGATAATCTAAAGCCATTTGTGTCACGAATAATACGGCTTCAGGATCGTCACCATTAACGTGGAAAATAGGTGCCTGAACCATCTTCGCGCAATCAGTACAGTACTCTGTTGAACGCGCATCTTCGATGTTCGAAGTGGTAAAACCAACCTGATTATTAATAACGATATGCACAGAACCGCCGGTTTTATAGGCGCGTGTCTGAGACATTTGAAAAGTCTCCATCACAATGCCTTGACCGGCAAAAGACGCATCACCGTGCATAATAATGGGAATTACTTGGTCACGATCAACATTCTTACGGCGATCTTGGCGCGCTCGAACTGAGCCTTCAACCACCGGCGATACAATTTCAAGATGGGATGGGTTGAACGCTAGGGCTAAATGTAATTCGCCACCAGCCGTCATAATATTGGATGAAAAACCCTGATGGTATTTCACATCACCTGAGGAGTTGTATATGGCTTTACCTTCAAACTCATCAAATAGCTCTGATGGCTGTTTACCAAAGGTATTAATCAAAACATTTAAACGGCCGCGATGCGCCATACCAATAACGACTTCTTTGGCTTCGTATGATCCTGCGCGCTGAACTAATTCATCGAGCATTGGAATAAGACTTTCGCCGCCTTCTAAACCAAAACGCTTAGTACCGGGATAACGCGAGCCTAAATATTTCTCTAGGCCTTCAGCTGCAGTCAAACGTTCTAACACATGGCGCTTAGTGTCAACACTGTACTCTGGCGATGAACGCACGCCATCCATACGTTTTTGGATCCACTGGCGCTGCTCGGTATCGACTATGTGCATAAACTCAGCACCAATCGAACCGCAGTAAGTTTTTTCTAGGGCGGTAATGATATCGCCAAGCGTGGCCTGGTCTGTGCCAATATAAAAGACACCCGTCTGGAAAACGGTATCGAAATCAGCTGCACTCAAATGATGGTAAGCAGGGTCTAAATCAGGCACATCTTCGCGCTGCATTAATCCTAGCGGATCAATATTGGCTTTTTGATGGCCGCGTTGACGATACGCACTGATCAATTGCACCACACGTATCTGCTTGCGCTCATGATCAGTCGCTAGACTATCGGCGACAGTGGCACGAACAGCACCGCGATTTTGACGAGCCAGCTCTAGAAAATGGGCTCGCACAGTCGCATGCGGGATATCCGGCTGGATATTGCCATTAACGCGCGGCAGCTTATCAAAGCAATCACGCCATTCTTGATCGACCTCATTGGGCGATTCAAGATATTTTTCGTACAAGGCTTCGACATAATCAGCATTGCCGCCAGAAATATAAGACGTGCGCCACCAGTGATCCATCGGATGATTCTGCAGGGGGGACTGCGACATGCTCTTTTCTCAAAATTAGGGAAGAATTCTATAGATAAGTCTATCGGGAATAATCATTTGAACAAGCGAGAAAATTGCTAATTCTTCGCACAAAATTATAGATAAGGCCGACTTTGGCTAATGACGGGTTAAAAAACCACATAACGTAAACCCTTTTTCTTTTTTGTCGCTAGCTCAAGGCTTTAGCTTCGCACTCATACGGCACCAAAACACTAAACCCTGCACAAATATGAGCCAAAAAATCTGCCTACACGAAGTCTGCCTACATGAAGTCTATAAGAGAAATAAAGGTGAACTGTAAAAGATGTTTAAATACTGACGAATGTGAAACTTTTGGCAAAAAAAAGCCCATCTCGCGACAGGCTTTCTTAATTTTTAACCCCCTAAGCAAAGACTCAATCACGCTTAAAGGTTACTTTTTTGTTATCCGGCCTAATTTGTTATCTAGCCGACATAGCACTAGCGACTTAACAGCATTGAACGAATATGACCGATAGCCTTCGTTGGGTTTAAGCCTTTAGGGCATACCGAGACACAGTTTTGAATACCATGACAGCGAAAAACACTAAACGGATCGGATAAGTCCTCTAAACGAGATTCGGTTTCATCATCTCGGCTATCGGCTAAAAAGCGATACGCCTGGAGCAAACCCGCAGGGCCAATAAACTTATCGGGATTCCACCAAAAAGAAGGGCAGCTCGTCGAACAACAGGCACAAAGAATACACTCGTAAAGACCATCAAGCTTTTCGCGCTCTTCTGGCGACTGTATACGCTCAATGCCCGTCTCAGGAATTTCACCCTGTAAATACGGCTTCACTTTCTCATATTGCGCGTAAAACTGGCTCATATCGATGACCAGATCACGAATGACTGGCAAACCCGGTAAAGGGCGCAATTCTAATTTGCCCTTTTTCACGATTTCAGACAACGGCTTAATGCATGCCAAGCCATTTTTGCCATTCATATTCATGCCATCAGAACCACAGACACCTTCACGACATGAGCGACGATAAGACAATGATGGATCTTGCGCTTTTAATAATTCAAGTACATCAAGCACCATCATATCTTTGTCGCCGGTATCGAGTTGATACTCTTGCATATACGGCGCAGCATCTTCAGCTGGGTTGTAACGGTAGATACTCACTTGTAACATTTCGGACGCTCCTAAACTCTTTTATCTACGGCTATCAATTAATAAACGCGGGCTTTTGGCTCAAAGGTATCAACGGTTACCGGCTCAAAATTCACTTTGCGCTTGCCGACACGTTTTTCACCAGCAAAATACATTGAATGACACAACCAATTTTCATCATCACGTTCTTGATAATCATCACGCGCATGCGCGCCACGACTCTCTTTTCGGACATTCGCCGAAATTGCTGTCGCTTCAGCCACTTCAAGCAAGTTATGCAATTCTAAGGCTTCAATTCTAGCGGTATTAAAGGCATCACTCTTATCAGCCAAAGGTGCTTCTTCAATGCGAACACGCAAGTCAGCTAACTGCTTAACGCCTTCATCCATTTTATCGCCAGTTCGGAACACACCAAAGTACAACTGCATAATGGTTTGTAGCTCTTTACGCAGCGCCGGCACACTTTCGCCGTTGCCTTTATTCTCATTCAGTTTTGTCACACGACTTAACGCTTTATCAATATCTGTTTCGCTAGCATCACGCTGCTCAATGCCGTCTGTTAAGGCTTTCTCAATAAACAAACCCGATGCACGACCAAAGACGACTAAATCAAGCAATGAATTACCGCCTAAACGGTTAGCGCCATGAACCGATACGCAGGCAATCTCGCCGCAAGCATAAAGTCCTTCAATGACAACATCTTCACCGGCAGCATTTTGCGTTAACGCCTGGCCATTCACATTGGTTGGAATGCCACCCATCATATAATGACAAGTTGGCACTACTGGAATGGGTGCATAAACAGGATCAACATGCGCAAACGTTTCAGATAACTCACAAATACCCGGCAAGCGGCTATGCAGCACATCTTGTCCCAAGTGATCGAGCTTCAATAAAACGTGATCTCCGTCTGGGCCACAACCACGTCCTTCTAATATTTCCATCACCATAGATCGAGCAACCACATCGCGGCCAGCCAAATCTTTAGCATTCGGTGCATAGCGCTCCATAAAGCGCTCACCATCTTTATTGATTAGATAGCCACCTTCACCACGACAACCTTCAGTGACTAGCGTGCCCGCACCGTAAATACCAGTGGGGTGAAACTGCCACATTTCCATATCTTGTACGGGTACATCCGCTCGCAGCGCCATGCCAACACCATCACCGGTATTGATATGCGCATTAGTGGTTGAAGAATAAATACGCCCTGCACCACCTGTTGCAAACACAGTTGCTTTCGACTTAACGTAAACCGTCTCACCCGTTTCTATACAAATAGCGATAACACCTACAACCACGCCATCTTGGTTTTTAACCAAATCAGTGGCATACCACTCATTCAAGAAAACCGTATTATTCTTTATATTGGCTTGATACAAGGTATGTAACAGCGCATGTCCGGTACGATCGGCTGCTGCACAAGTACGCGCTGCCTGTCCGCCGGCACCAAAATCTTTCGATTGGCCACCAAAAGGTCGTTGGTAGATACGACCTTCTTCCGTCCGACTAAACGGCAAGCCCATATGTTCAAGCTCAAAAATAGCCTCAGGGCCAACACTGCACATATATTCAACAGCGTCTTGGTCACTAATATAGTCAGAGCCCTTAACGGTGTCGTACATGTGCCAGCGCCAATCATCATTTGGATCAGAGCTCGCAATCGAACAAGTAATACCACCCTGCGCAGAAACTGTGTGCGAACGCGTGGGAAACACTTTAGAAATGACCGCTGTTTTGTGGCCCGACTGAGCTAATTGTAAAGCTGCTCGTAGTCCTGCACCGCCACCGCCAACAATTAGGCCGTCATAAGTGAGTGTTCGAATATTCGCCATCTATATAAACTCCGGTCACTGCCCGCCTATCGGGTCAGCCTATATTTTGATTCATTTTGAATGCCTTGAGGGCGCATTCAACATCAGTAATGTCTATGTTCAGTATTTATACGCTGTTAACGCTTGAGCAAACCTTGAATTAGCATAGTTAGCATAATGTTTAGCATAGCTACTAGAATAACCACCCTGCTCTCAATCGCAGCCTCAATCTCACTTCGAATCTAAGCGCCACGCAATGCCATCAATAAAAAGACTTGGTGTCTCTTTATTACGATTGAACGACCTATAGAGATTCATTACCACGTAAAATAAATCCATTAGTCGGGCGGGTCTATTGAGCTTGAGCGATGTATACGTAAAAGCGGTGCGGATTATAGGCTAGCGGATGCGATAGACACAAACATAACTGCGATTTGATGGACAGATAAAACACCAAATGCAGCGTTAATAAGTCCGGTTCACCCAAATAGGGCGTAAATTGACACCACAATCATTCAGATGAAATAGGCCGCGGACATTGACAAAAAAACCGAGCGCTCTATAGTCGTCGGTTATGGTTGTCGGCTATAATCAGCGGCTTAAGTTAACGCCGTCCAAGAAAAGCTGCAAGTTTGTTAGTCCTGCTCGATATATAGCCTTATAACAGACGCTTGTTTTCTGTCTATTTTGTTTCGGCATTATCGCTCGCTATGGTGCACTAAAGCATTAACGCACTGGATCATAAAAGCAGGTAGATTAGAAAGGCGACTGCGATCCATAGACGGATCGCTTAAATCCGAACACTTCAGCCCATATAAGAACCAAAGTGAATCAGTCACAGGAAATAAAGAATGCCCGAATCGTCAGATATTAAAGCGACATTAACCATTGAGAATGGCCCGACACTTGAGCTGCCTGTCTATAAAGGCACAATAGGTCCAGACGTCATAGATGTGAGCAAACTCACCCCCAATGGCCACTTCACTTTCGACCCAGGCTTTGTATCAACAGCCTCTTGCGAATCACAAATCACTTTTATTGATGGCGGCAAAGGCATTTTATTGCATCGCGGCTATCCCATTGAGCAATTAGCCAAGCACTCGAGTCACCTTGAAGCTTGCTACCTGTTAATTTACGGTGAACTACCCACCGAAGAACAAAAAGCACATTTTGAATACACCATTAGCCGTCACACTATGGTGCATGAGCAACTTCGTACCTTTTACTCAGGATTTCGACGTGATGCTCACCCAATGGCCATCCTTTGTGGCGTTGTAGGCGCATTATCAGCGTTCTACCATGACTCTCTCGACATTACTGACGAACAGCATCGTGAAATTGCTGCTTTCCGTCTTATTGCGAAAATGCCTACGCTAGCGGCTATGAGTTTTAAATTCAGCATTGGCCAACCGTTTATGTATCCGCGCAACGACCTCAACTATGCAGAAAACTTTCTGTATATGATGTTTGGCAACCCTTGCGAAGATTACCAAGTAAACCCAGTACTCGCGCGCGCCATGGATAAAATCTTTTTATTGCATGCCGATCACGAGCAAAACGCATCAACCTCTGCCGTTCGTTTAACAGGCTCATCGGGTGCTAACCCATTCGCTTGTATCGCAGCCGGTATTGCCGCGCTATGGGGCCCATCTCATGGTGGCGCTAACGAAGCCGTGCTTGAAATGCTGCAAGAAATTGGTGACGAATCACGCATCGATGAATTTGTTGCTCGCGCAAAAGACAAAAGCGACCCTTTCCGTCTAATGGGCTTTGGTCATCGTGTTTACAAAAACTTTGATCCACGCGCCAAAGTAATGAAAGAAACCGCTGATGAAGTACTTAAAGAGCTTGGCATCGAAGATGATCCATTGCTTAAAATTGCTAAGCGCTTAGAGACTATTGCTTTAGAAGACGAATATTTCGTTGAGAAAAAACTGTATCCAAACGTTGATTTTTACTCAGGCATTATCTTAAAAGCCATGGGTATTCCGACCAGCATGTTTACTGTTATTTTCGCTGTAGGTCGAACTGTCGGTTGGATTGCGCATTGGCATGAAATGCATGGTGCACCGTATAAAATTGGACGTCCACGTCAGTTATACACTGGCTATGCAGCACGCGACTATCCAGTTAAACCAGCCAAGTAAAACGTTTAATTAGTTAAAGGTAATAAAGCCAATGGCAAATAATGATTCACGCCCAGTTGATATTCAATTTGGCAAATTTAGCTGGCCAGTAACAGCCATCGCCTCCATCACTCATCGCATTAGCGCGGTCATTATTTGGGTGGGTTTAGGTATTGGTCTTGCGACATTATATTTTGCAAGCCAATCAGAAAAATCGTTTGATCTTGTTATCTTTGCACTAGAAACCAATTTTTTAGCGCAGTTTGTTGCTTGGGGTTTACTGAGTGCATTTGGCTATTACTGCATGGGCACAATTAAGCATCTACTCCAAGATATGGGCTATTGCGAAGAGTTTGCCAGTGGCAAAATTATTTCTTGGGTAGCAATTATTTTAGGGCTTTCAATAAGCGTATTAGCGGGAGTGTACGTATGGGCGTAAAGCAATGGATATTCCAACGTTTAAGTAATGTTGCGATTGTTGTTTTTGGTTTTTGGTTAGTTTATTTTTTGGCTAGTCCGGGTGCGATTACTCCTCAGACAATTAACGATTTATTTAGCAATACGGCATCGCTTATTTATTTGACGATTACGTTGGTGTTGGCTGGATTAAATTCGATTTTGGCGGGCTGGCAAATTGCGGGTGATTACGCTGAGAAGTTTAATCTTAATCAAACGTTTTTGGTTTCATTTGGGACGATTGTGAGCGTTGCTTATATTGCTACTGGATTTTGTATTCTTTTTTAGGATTGAGAAACAGTGAGATTAGCCTTTTTTTAAGGGTTAAAATTTAAATTGAGACCCGATGATGTAAGTTATCGGGTTTTTTATTGGGCAGAATAAAGGTTATATTTTTAATTAGCTTTACTTTGTGTTGGAGTGAGGTTGATTTTTTTAAGTTTTAAATTCAAGGTCGTCGGGGGTGGAGCGGCCGCCAGAATCTAGACATTTAAGCGCTATCTGATAGTATTCTTCTATTCTGGGTTTTTATTTTCATTGTTTGAGTTTTCAGTTCAAGGTCGTCGGGGGTGGCCCGACAGCCAGAATCTAGATCTTTAAGCCGTATCTGATAGTGTCGTTATATTCTGAGGGTTTAGTTTTTTTGTTTGAGTTTTAAGGTCAAGGGAGTCGGGGGTGGCCCGACAGCCAGTAACTTTTTGTCAACAGCAACAAAAAGTCACC
>CAXAHI010000025.1:0-25255 GCA_963968645.1 uncultured Gammaproteobacteria bacterium
ATTGGGGAATTGTGATTGTGCTGTCATTAATAATGGTTGCAGTCGTGGTTGCTTATCTATATTCCACTACGCAAGGTCGTTATAGGATTGACGGTTTGTTATTAAAGGTGCCGGTTGTTGGTTCGGTGATAACGTTGTCTGCTATGTCACAGTTGGGTTGGGGGCTTTCAATGCTGTTGCGAAGTGGTTTAACGATAGTTGAGTCAATGGATATTATTAAGAGCTTAATTGGTAATGCAGTTATCGCAAACGATGTTGTAGTGGCGCGCGAGAGAATTTTACGAGGGCAGGATTTGGGCCGCAGCTTACAGGTGGGTGGTATAACCCCATTGTTCCGTGAGCTTGCATCTGTAGGTGAAAAGTCGGGATCTCTGACAACGATTATGGAAGAAGCAGGCAGTTATTATGAAACAAGTTTGCAGGCTAAAAATAAAGTCTTAAGTAGTCTTGTTGAACCAATGGCTATTTTGTTAATTGGAGGAATGGTTGGCTATGTATATCTAGCCTTCTTTAAAGCTATGTTTGCCGTATCTGGAGGCTAAATTTATGAGAAAGAAAACAATAGATTTGCAGGTTAAACGACCGAGAGGTTGGCATAAGATTACTGCAAAATACGTATTTAGTTTATCGCTTTTTTTTGGATTATTAATTGCAGCTAATGCACATTCTCAAGATCAAGCAGCGGTTCAAGGTGACGACCAATTGCTTAATAATGAGGCTTCAACATTACTCAAAAAGATTAAGCCTGATGAGTTTAAAGAGTCTGTATTAGGCGTTATTGATAATGATATGCGGGAGGCAATTAATATTTATCGAGATCCATTTCAAATGACGGGATCTACAGCTAGTCAGGTAAGTTCGATAGATGATAGTGTTTCGCAATCGCTTACACAATTTCGTTTGTCACCCAGAGGGCAGGTTGTTCCACGTCTAACCCTACGAGGCATTATTATAAAGTCCGGCTTATCGTCACCGTTAGCACTTCTTGAGATTTCTGGTCATGGTGTATTTATGGTTCGAGAGGAAGATGAAATTAGTTATAACGCAGCATCACCAAAGGATGTATTAAAAATAAAAAAAATAAGACGTCTTAGCGTTATTGTAGAGGCTGGTACGGTGGGCGATTTAATTGTGGTGAGATAACAGCGGTTTTTGTTTTTTATAACGCCGCCATTATAGTGTTTATAAGAGTCTGTTTTGATAAAAGTATAAGTAAAGGAAAAAATATGAAAAAACGAATTAACAAAATTATTTTACAGTTATTTTTGCTGTTGAGTTTTAGTTTAGTTTTTTCCGCAAATGTTTCTGCAGCCGATAAGTTGTCAGAGTTAGAGTTTAAAGATGCCGACTTGTTAGATGTAATTCGAATTATTGCTGAGCTATCGGGTGATAATATTGTTGCTACGCCTGCTGCAAGTAATGCGAAAATCACTATCTTTTTGCGTGATGTAGAAGTCCATCAGGCAATAGAGACGATTTGTCGTATTAATAACCTTTGGTATCGGCGGGATCAGTTAACTTCAACATACCGAATTATGACTAACGAGGAATATTCTAAAGATTTAGTTATTCATCGTAATGACCGTACTAAAGTCTTTGTTGTACGAGCGCCAAATGTTGTGCTTATTGCCGAAGCTGTGAATAATTTATATGGCAACAGAGTTGTGTTAAGTGGCTCTGGTGAGGAAAGTAAAATTAATGAGTTGAATTCATTTGGTTCTTTAGGCGGATCGGGTGGCTCGAACTCGAATGGAAACAGTAACGGCAATAGTAATAATAATAGTTCTAGCGGTAGAAGCTCGCGCACTAATTCTAGCTCATCTATAGGCGGTAAAGGTGTTATGGGCGATGCTATCAATAGTGATTTAAGTGTCGATCAACTAGCAGCTTTAGCCATTAGTGGTATTGGTAGAAACGTTATTTCTGCTCAGGAACTAAAATTACTTTCTGATCAACGAGAGCCTATTTATGTTTCGATTGCAGCCGAGCATAATATGATTTTGGTGCGAACTGGCGATGAAGAGGCGCTAGCAGGTATCACTGCATTGGTAGATAGGATTGATGTACCCTTGCCGCAGGTTATGCTAGAAATGAAAGTGATGGATGCTACTCTTGGCGATGATTTTTCATCGGTATTTAATTTTGAATTACTTGATGGTGGTGTTACAGGTGATAGTAGCGCCCCCGTTATATTTGGCAGTAACCAGCCAGCGGGTGGAAGCTTTATCTATGAGTTTTTTGACGGTACTTTTAAGGCTAATATTGAGTTCTTAGAAGATAATCAACGTATTAATGTTTTATCGACACCATTAATATTAGCCGTGAATAACCGACCCTCTAAATTGTTTGTTGGTGATGAGCTAGTTATTGTGCAGGGTTATGAGGCCTCAGTATTAGCAACTGAGGGTGGTGATAATGTCACTATAGTTAATAGTTCTACCACGCTATCTCCTGTCACAAGTATTCAAGAGGTGGGTAGTACTATTGAAATTATTCCGTTTATTAATGCAGATAATACGGTGACGTTACGTATTCGCCAGCAAATATCATCAATTAAAAAAAATGCATCGTTGTTACCGGTTGTGGCAAATGGCGAAGTACTCAACTTACCTATAGACTCGGTGACTACAGCAACGCTAGAAGGAACTGTATTGGCTAAAGATGGGCTAACGTTTGCCATTGGTGGTTTGGTGCGTGATACCGTTTCAGAAAAAACAAGTCGCGTCCCTGGGCTATCGGCTATACCGGGCCTTGGTAAGTTTTTTTCATCGGTTCAGGATATTAATAACCGTACTGAGCTAATCTTAATGATTACCCCACATGTAATGGTTGATGCTAGTCAAGAGCTAACCTCATCGGCTTGGACAGAAAATCGTTTAATGGAAGAAAGTGAAGATAAGCCCAAGCGTCTTAATGTTATATCAAGTCTACGTTGTGGTTCGGTATGTCGCCACTAGTTTTTATTCAGCGTTTACTACGTTTAGTAGCGGCTATAATTTTTTTGTTAAATACCGGATGCTCGGTGCAAAATCAAAAGCCGCATCAAGCTAATAGCCAAACTAGCCAGTTACAACCCGCACCTGATGTCCATCAGCAATGTTATGAATATCTTTACGGTGTTGGTGATATTAAGCCAAATGTTATAATGGCTTATGATTGGTGTTCAAAGGGTGCATCTGCAGGTGTGGCTGATTCACAGGTTTTACTTGCAGAAATGTATTTGACCGAAAGTTTTTTAAAGTATGATCTTAATCTTGCCCTTAAATGGTATTTAGCGGCTGCTCAACAACACCATAAGCATGCACAATATATGCTTTATCATCTTTATATAACTCAAGGCGGCCGTATCGAGTCAAAGTATGAGCCTAATTTCTGGCTATACCAGTCAGTGAGTCAGGGTTATAAGCCAGCGATAGATGCATTGGCAGATATTGCTATTGAGAATAATAAAAATTAATGCCACCAAATATTCTATCTGTCATTTTATAAAAGTCACTTAAAATGTTACGGGTTAAATTCATATGTTAAATGGGTAGGCTTGCTGCAGCAAAAGTGCAAAGTGTGCAGCTAAATAATAAATAGCTGCACTTAATGCAAATTAAAGGTTTATACATTATTTGTTAAGCTTGTTTGCCTCTTGCAAGCGTTTATATTTATCTATAAACTTTTTACGGCATATTGAAATCGCTGTCGGTTAGATATGACTTTATATACTCTGAAGATAAAATGATTGAATTGGCCAAGAAGGCTAAAGCCGTAGTCGATAGTGTGGCGAGCTTCCCCGCTTGTAATCAACATGAAAATATTAAAACCGAGCTGCAAGTGAAGCTTATTTTATTGTTGGCAGAGTATGGCTATCCACTGGTGGCTAATGATGATGCTTATAAAGAGATTTTAGAGCAGGCTGAGAATTTTAAGAAAAATTCCTCAAGCTAAAAAAGCAGTTAGAGAATTGGTTTCAATGAAACCAATTCCTTCGTCCAAATTAGTAAACTATAGGTAGCAGGATTCCCAGCTGACAATGTGGGGGGGCAGTAGGGATGTTGTTTGATCAATAGTTATGTGTTTTTTATATGGTTTTTGAATAGAGCGAAGAAGCGAGAAAAGCAATGGGTTAATAATTATTCCTACTGACCCCATTTGCTGCCTCTATAGGCGAGAGGCTTTTAGTTTGTTTGAGGATTATAGCAAAAAATTAAAGAGGAAAGCAGGTAATCAAGGAAGCAACTTTGAGTTAGGTAGGGGTAACAGGGTTCTTTTGTACTTGCTCAGCCGCGTCCTTAAGTTCGGAATTTGTTGGCGTGTTTATATCGTTGAAAAAAATTTATGTAATGGGATGAAAGTATTCATCAAACTTGGACAGGTCCGGCATGTCCATTTTTTTGCGCTCGTCGAGATTGGCCAGTTCACTGCGCCACTTTTCTAGAAGCTCAGCTCTGGCTTCTGCACTAATGTATGGCACATGAAAAGCATGGAACGGCTCAAAGACTTCCATGCCTACATAGCCAAGCGAGCCCTGTAATAAAGGCTTTAAAATATCATTGATATCACCATGTATGCCACTGCTGCTAAGCATATCTTTACGCCCACCCGTGGTAATCGACACCAACGCCTTTTTGCCAGTCATGCCACCCTTGGCATAGATGCGTGTTCCACCATAAAACTTACCAGACACAAACACTCGATCAATCCAGCCTTTTAAAATAGCGGGCATAGAAAACCAATACATCGGGAAGTTGAAAATCAATAAATCAGCGGCCTCAACTTTTGCAATCTCATCTTTGATGTCGTCGGCAATGGTGTCTGCTTTCAAGGATTTTCGCTGTTCAAGCGCGTAATTAAAATAATCAGGATTGGCGCGCTCATTAAAATCTGAAGTTGATGCCACAGGATTAAAATTCATTGCGTAAAGATCAGACACTTGTACAGTGTCTCCCTTTTGTTCAAAGAATTTTTTTGCCTCTAAGTACAACGCGCTTGAAAAAGATTGTGGCTCTGGGTGAGCATGTAAAATCAAAACGTTCATAATGACCAACTTAATTTAATTAAACTAGGGAATATAAAAACACTAAACTAATTTTGCTGCTAAACCTGCATACAAGGTCTGCTTGAGTGTTTTAAAGATCTCGGGCTCTTTACTGGCTAGCGTCGTCGCCAACTCGGCGGCTTTATCTAATAAGGTTTCTGATGATGCTTTATGGTCAATAAACCCCGCCAAAATAGCTTCGTCAGCTGTATAGCGTTTGCCGGTGAGAACCGCATCACGCACTGTGGCAGCAGGGAGTTTAGCATGTAGAATTTCCATCATAGGTGGTGGAATAGGGACGTTAGCATCTACCTCAGAAATGCAAATCCAACCGCGGTCTTCACGCATTATTCGGTAATCAAGGCACATAGCATGAAAGGCACCACCGGCAAATGCATGGCCGTTAATCGCTGCGACAGTAGGAAAGGGCAGCAGCATCACGCGACGATGAATGTCGAGCGTTTGTTGCCAGAACTTCTCCCTATTGGCTTTATCAAGTTTATGCATGGCGTCAGTGTTAACACCATTGCTAAAAAACTTGCCTTTTCCAGTCATGATTAAAGCGGTACCTTTACTAAAGTTACTCTCTAGTTCATTAAGAATTTCTAGTATCTGCTCTTGCCAATCTAAGCAAATCGTATTCTCATTGTTATTCATAGTGAGGGTGTAAATTCCCCCATTCTTGCAAAGGTCTATCACTAGTTATCTCCAAATTTAATCGGCAACGAAATTCAACTCTAAGCCGGCCTGACAAGCGCGTTCTTGTCTTGCTTCTGATTAGCGTTGAACGAAAGCATAGCTACTTCACCTTATTTTTTTCGTCACTGCTGGGTCAATTAATTATCGTTGAAAAAGTTTTCATCAATCGACATCAAGTTGTTGGCACCCGATTGGATAGTAGTCGCTAGTGTCTGTGTACGCGGTAAAATACGCTCAAAATAGAAGCGCGCGGTCTGCAGCTTAGCTTCATAAAAACCTGCATCTGCACTGCCACTATCGATGGCAGTTTGCGCCGCTTTTGCGATTTTAGCCCAACAATAAGCCAGTGTTGTGTAACCGCCAAACATGAGGTAATCGACGCCTGCGGCATTGACTTCATCTGGGTCTTCACTCGCGGCAGAACCAATGATGCCGGTTAATTTCAGCCATTCATCTAAACTGGCTTCGGTTGCATCAACGTGAGCAGAGCCTGCGTTGTTGGTACAAAAGGTACGAATTTCTTCAGCCAATGGCTCTAGTATTTTGCCACCCGAACCCAGAATTTTACGGCCCAACAGATCGAGACCTTGGATGCCGGTAGTCCCTTCATAGATAGCTGTGATTCGAGTATCTCGGTACTCCTGCTCCAGTCCATAATCTTTGACATAGCCATGGCCACCAAGCACTTGAATTCCGTGACTGGTCGCTTCTAGACTGACTTCACTTAAGAAGCCTTTGGCGATTGGCGTTAAAACGGCAAGCAAGGTATCGGCAAGCTTTTTTTCTTCATCACTGCCGCTGCCATGAGAAACATCAACTAATTGCGCGCAGCGGTAGTTGAGTACTCTGCCGCCTTCAGCAAAGGCTTTTTGAGTCAGTAACATTCTACGCACATCGGGATGAACGATGATTGGGTCGGCCGCTTGCTCTGGATACTTTCGCTTTGGCGCTCGCATTTGCAAGCGATCTTTGGCGTAGCTCAACGCCTTTTGGAATGATGCATCGATATGTGCTTGTGCTGAAATGGCCACACCCAATCGAGATTCGTTAATAAAAGTAAACATACAGGCCAAGCCTTTATTTGGCGTGCCTATTAGATAGCCTTCAGCGCCATCAAAATTCATCACACAAGTGGCGTTGCCATGTATGCCCATTTTGTCTTCGATGGCACCACAGTTTACATTATTAGCATCGCCAAGCTGACTGTCGGCATCTACTTTGAATTTTGGCACGACAAACAAAGAGATACCCTTTACGCCTTTGGGTGCATCGGGCAGGCGTGCCAGTACAATGTGGACGATGTTATCGGTAAGGTCATGATTGCCAGAAGAAATATATATTTTACTGCCGCTAATACGGTAAGTGCCGTCGGCATTCGGCTCCGCTTTAGTTCGCAATAAACCAAGGTCAGAACCGGCATGCGCTTCGGTTAAACACATGGTGCCAGACCAATTGCCTGTTACCAGTGAGGGAATAAAACGCTTTTTCAATTCATCATCGGCATGGGCGCTGATAGTAGCAATAGCTCCCATGGTTAGGCCGGTATACATGGAGAAAGCATGATTGGCTCCGCATGATAACTCAGAGATTACTTGTCCTAACGAGGCGGGTAAGGCTTGGCCACCATAGGCTTCAGGAAATGCGAGTGAAGGCCAGCCACCTTCTACATAGTGTTTATAAGCGGCTTTGAAACCAGAAGGGGTGGTGATTTGTCCATTGTTATATTGACAACCTTCATGGTCACCCACTGCATTGAGTGGTGCCAAAATTTGTTCGGAAAATTTGGCCGCCTCCCCAAGAATTGAATCTATTAAGTCGGGCGAGGCATTTTGACCTTCAGGAAAAGTTTCGTAATGTCCGGGATAGCCCAACACTTCATTCATAGCGAATTGAATATCTTTAAGAGGCGCTTTGTAAGTCATTGATGTGTACTCTTGTGCTAAATAAAAAATCTTAAATCAAACGTTTTTACGAATATTAAAATGGAGACTTTCGCCTCCACTCGTTAAGGCCTTAATGCGGATTATAAAACTTCAAATAAACCTGCTGCACCCATGCCGCCGCCGACACACATGGTCACAACCACATATTTAACGCCGCGACGCTTACCTTCGATTAATGCATGCATCACCATACGCGCGCCACTCATGCCGTAGGGGTGACCAATTGAAATAGCACCACCGTTCACGTTTAAACGATCATTAGGAATGCCTAAGGTGTCACGACAATAAATAACCTGCACGGCAAAGGCTTCGTTTAATTCCCAAAGACCAATATCGTCCATGGTTAAGCCATTGGCTTCAAGTAACTTGGGAATAGCAAAGACTGGCCCAATACCCATTTCATCCGGCTCACAGCCTACAACACTCATACCCCGGTAAGCACCGAGTGTCTTGAGGTTTCTTTCTTCGGCCAGAGCACGATCCATTATGACCACAGCGGCTGCACCATCGGACAGTTGTGAGGCGTTACCGCCAGTAATGCTGCCATTTTCGAGCACTGCGTTAAGGCCACTAAGACCTTCGAGATGGGTGCCTGGGCGGTTGCCCTCATCTTGGCTTAACGTTACTTGTTCAAACGTCGTTTCTTTGGTTTCTTTGTTAAACACCGCTTTGGTAGCGGTTACCGGTACAATTTCATCGTCAAACTTTCCGGCTTGCTGCGCTGCTGCAGTACGTTGCTGTGATTGCACCGCGTATTCATCTTGTGCCTGTCTAGATATGTTATAGCGCTTAGCGACTGTTTCTGCGGTAGCTAACATTGGCATAAATAAATTGGGTGCGTGGGCGATAGCTTTAGGGTCAACTACACGATCCAAATTCATTTTTTCGTTTTGCGCTAAGCTTATCGATTCACAACCGCCAGCAACAACCACTGACATGCCGTCACATATAATTTGTTTGGCGGCTGTGGCAATAGACATTAAACCGGATGAACACTGTCTATCAATTGTCACGCCTGAAACACTTAGCGGCAAGCCTGATGCCATAGCAACATTTCGCCCTAGATTAGAAGATTGAGTGCCTTGCTGAATGGCCGCGCCCCAAACACAATCTTCAATTTCAGCAGGGTCAATGCCTGCGCGCTCAACGGCAGCTGCTACGGCATAGGATGACAAGCTTGGCGCTTCTAAATTATTAAAGGCACCACGATAAGCTTTGCCAATGGGAGTACGCGCAGCTGAAACAATAACGGCTTCTTTCATTTTTTTTACTCTCTCACTATTACTTAATGTTAGTTAATTTTCTTAAATGGATGGCGACATCCTTTATTGACTAAAGTTTTTAAACGTCCTTAAACGACTTTCCTTCTGAGGCTAGTTTTTTTAGTAATGGCGCAGGCTTAAACCATTGTTCACCATATTCGCCAAGAGACTCACGGTATTTTTCGAGTGAGTCAACGACGGTTTGCAAGCCGATTTCATCGGCGTATTGCATGGGGCCACCACGGTAAGCAGGAAAGCCATAGCCATTGCAATAAACGATATCGATATCACCGGATCGATAAGATACGCCTTCTTCAAGAACCTGGGCACCTTCGTTGATGAGCATATAAATCGTGCGCTCTAAAATTTCTTGATCAGAAATATCGCGCTGTGTAACGCCGTGCTGTTTTGCCAATTCAGCGGCCAGCTCCATGACTTCGGGATCTTCTTTTTTGTCACGGCCCTCATAAATATAAAAGCCTCGCCCCGTTTTTTGACCATAGCGTTTGAGCTCACATAATTTGTCGCAAACGGCTTGGTAAGCGGGGTCTTGTGAATAATATTTGTCAACTTCCGCCTGGCGGACCCAATAGCCAATATCGATGCCGGCAAGGTCTATCATACTAGGCAGGCCCATAGCCAAACCAAAGTCGGTTAATACTTTATCGACTTGTGCAGGGCTGGCCCCTTCAAGAATTAAGCGAACAGCTTCGCGGGCATAAGGTTCTAATATACGATTGCCAATAAAGCCCCAGCAGTTACCTGAAATAGCCGGGATTTTACGAATGGTTTTTGCCAGTTTGAGAGTCGTAACCAATACATCATTAGCGGTTTTTTCTCCTCTAACAATTTCTAACAGTTTCATGACATTGGCGGGGCTGAAAAAATGCAAACCTATAACGTCACTAGGGCGGGAGGTGGCAGAGGCAATTTCATCCAGATCAAGCGTGGAGGTGTTACTGGCCAGAATGGCACCGGGTTTACAGACTTTATCCAATGCGCTAAAGACCGCTTTCTTAACCTCCATTTTTTCGAATACGGCTTCAATCACTAAATCCATATCAGCGAGATCACTGTAGTCGGTAGTGGATTTTAATAAGGCCATACGCTCTTCCACTTGAGCCTCTGTCATACGACCCCGTTTGGCTGAGAAGTCGTAATTTTTTCTAACCACGCCTAAACCACGAGTGAGCGCTTCGGCATTTAAATCTAAAATAGTGGTTTCGATACCGGCATTGAGAAAATTCATCGCGATACCTCCACCCATGGTGCCGGAACCAATAATGGCCACTTGTTTGATCTGGCGTATTGGGGTTTTTGGGTCGATACCAGGTACTTTAGTGGCAGCGCCGGCAGCAAAAAACAAATGCTGTTGAGCCCGTGCCTGAGGTGAGTTTAAACACTGAATAAACAGTTCTTTTTCGAATAGAAGCCCTTCATTAAATGGCATTCTGCAAGCGGCTTCTACCGCTTTAATCGCACACTCTGGTGCAAGGAATCCACGTGTCTTACGGGCGATACTTTTACGGAAATCGTCAAACACATTGTCGGGTAGCGCCTGGGTATCAATACTTAAATTGGCACAGCTTTTAACAGCGCCTTCCATTCCTAACGTTTTAGCATAGTCAGTAACGGTCTGTAAAAAATCACTGTCTTTATCGACCAGCGAATCAATAACACCGTTAGCTAAGGCTTGTTCGGCACTAATAGGCTCGCCAGAGGTAATCATTTGCAAGGCTGTTTCAACACCTGCTACCCGAGGTAAACGTTGAGTACCACCCGCACCTGGAATTAGCCCTAATTTAACTTCTGGAAGGCCCATCTTGGCGGAAGCATGCGCAATACGATAGTCACAAGCCAGAGCCAGTTCACAGCCACCGCCTAGCGCCAAACCATTAATGGCGGCAATTATAGGCTTGGGTGATGCTTCTAATTGATTAAACAGTTCAGGCAGTATCGGGTCGGCAGTGGCCAGTGGTGAACCGAATTCGCGAACATCCGCACCGCCACAGAATATTTTTCCAGACGAGGTGATGACCATCGCTTTAATAGCATCATCGGCTAAGGCCTGTTTAAACGCTTGCTGGATAGCTTGACGAACAGGATGCCCCAAGCCATTAACGGGAGGGCTGTTCAAGGTAATGATGGCAATGGTGTCGTTGGTTTCGTAGTTAACAACCGTATTCATAAATGGCCTTTTTTGAAAATCGATGATGAGTAACGCGAGACGTTGTTATTACTAGTTGTTGTTGCTAGATTGTCTTTCTGTGCTGCGGCTAAATTATTTATTGATTAAAGAACAATACCGTGGGGGCAGAAAAACAAGGGAATCATATTCGGTCAGGCTTGAATGGTTTTTTTATATGCGAGCGACGATGCTTGTCGCGCGCGACTGATAGAACTCAGCCGCTTGGTCTGCGATGTGTTCGTTTTATATAAACATCGCACAGGCCTCAGCCATTTTAATAGCCACTTGATCTAAGTTGCGCGGCGTTAGCTTGCTAGCACTTTGTTCCAGTAAGTTGTTCAGTATGCTGGCATCCTCAGTTGTCATGTCACCTTCGCTAACTGCTTGGGTTATTGCGTTACCGGTCTGCTTAAACAATATCTTAATCTGTCGTATATCCGTGTTAATAGCGGTCAGTTCGCTGAGTGGATTAAGCGTGCTGGCATTCGCACTGCGTGCCTCAGCCGCGCAAATAGCGTCGCGTGCCAATAGGTCCAGACGAATCGGTTTAAAGCGCGCAATACCGCCGATAATATCTGCTGTTAATTCGGGATAAATGGCTTTACCTACGGCGCGGCGTAAGGGGGAGTGGGCGACATAAATACTGCCATCGGCGGCCACGACACTCATAGCTAAAGAATCTTCTCGGCCTTCGGCAAAGTAGCGCAGCTTACCGGTTTCCCTATCTAGCAGGCCCATACCCATATGCAGCATTAGCGTTTTGCCCAGTAAGGATTTACCACCACCGACCATAATCACCACACCGTTGGCGGTAACGGTTGCGGTTAAGGCATTGGCTTGAACATCGACATTGGCATAACCGTCAAAGCCGGTTAACTCTGCAGTCCATGCTTTGCTGCCGCTGTCACCGTTGTCGATTAATTGGATCACGTCTTTGGCGGTAACGGCATACAACTCATTGTTATCCGCTGCCACAGTAATAGAGCCTACTAGTGGCTCACCCACATTCACCCGCCAGACTTCATTTAGCTCACTATTAAGCGCGATAACATGACCTTTATTATCCGATACATATAAGCGTTGGCCGTCTGCGCTAAGCGCCGGTGTTGATCCGGTGCCGCCTTGAAAGGTCTTGCGGTTTAATAACTGAAATTCTAAACCACCACTGCCATCGTCAAGCAAATCGAGGCTATAAATAGCGCCCAGTTCAGATCTGCCGTCTTCTGTGCCATCCTCTGCATCGGGTGCAGTAGCAGCCATATAGATACGACTAGTATCAGGATCGATACTGAAAAAATTGGTGACAACACCGCCGCCGCCATAAATATAATTAACAGCAGATGAGAATAAGCTTAGGCCGTCATCCGTTTTGCCAAAGGCTTTATCCATTAGCGGGTCGACTTTGTTAAGAATAAATTTGGGTATTTTGGTGCCGTTGCCACTAATGGCAGGCGCGCCGGGTATTTGTCCAATAGGTGCTATCAACTCACCGGTTATGCGGCTATAGGCAAACAAAGCACCGGCTTTGGTGATCGATACCAGTGAATCTGTCGCGGGGTGATAATTGAAACTATGGAATTTACTTTGGCTTGTGTTGCTAAGCTCTGACTCAGGAATAGTTAAACCGGTAGATGTATTCCATATCACCGAGCCGTCCGGCCGCAGTGCCATAAGACGATTGTAGCCAATAAGATAAATAATTTGTTGCCCAGGATTTTCTGGGTCGTTTAATATAAAAACGGGGCTACTGGCTGGTAAATCATTGTCGGCAGCTATCGTCCAGCGACGCTCGCCGGTTTTGCCATTAAGCGAAACCAGCACCACACGCTCTCCGTGGTAAAACTGCGGGCTAAAGTAAATATTACCTTCGTTATCAAGCAGGGGGCCATTACCCACAAAATACGCAGGCTCTGCCACCCAGTCGAGTTCGAACATAGGAGCGGCAACGCCCCATACACTATCGGAATTAGCCATATTGACATGGATGGCACTAAAGGTATCCGGCTCGGGAATAACGTTGTAGCTGTGTTGTCCTACCGAACGAGCACCAAGCGGTTTCCATTGGGTTTTTTCAGGAGGTCCAAATATTTTAGGATTGTGGGGCGGAGGGTTATCAAAAAAAGTTTTAAACATTGCGAAGCTTATTACTGCGGCTAACAACAAAAAGATGGCTTTTCGAGTATTACTTTTTAAGATTTTTTTTTTCATATTTACCACGTGATTAAAATGGATGCAGACGGTTAACGGGTCGATGTTAAAGATTAAAAAAACGCACCGCTTTAAACTGACACACGTTTTTAATTATAGTGATCACCGCAGCGCCCATGGAATCATATCCGGTCATGCTTGTCATGCTGGGCTGTTGGATAGTCAGTAAATGAATAGCTGGCATGTTGACGTGCCTCTTCCCAATTTCTACTGCGGTGATGTATAGTGTCTCAAGAGATCTTTATGGAATCATATTCGGCCACATTCGTTTTGGCTATTGACTGCTTGTAGACCCTTTTGCTCTTTGTTGAGGCAGGGCGCGCGGAGAGTGAGATGAAAGTCAATCAAGTACAGCATGAGTCTTTCAGGCAACTAATATTACTGTTGGAGAAAACAGGGGTTAGTCTCGATCAGTTATTAGCTGAGGTCCGCCAACGAGGCGTTTCTGCCTTTGATGTCTCCAAGGGTGGGATTGCAAGTCCCGATGCTGTGATCTTACTCGAGGCTGCTGTGGAGCTTTCAAGCGATCCCTGCTTAATGATACGTTTGGGGCAACAGTTCGGTCTTGCCAGTTACGGCAGTTTTGGTTTTGCTTTGATGACCTGTGGGAGCCTGCGCGAGAGTGTTCAGCTTTTGCTTCGTTATGGGCAGATATTGTTCGAGCCTAAATGGACATCCCATGCGCATGAGGGAGGTTTATTATTGCGCGCGAATATAAACTTGGACTTTATTGTAAGGCAACAGCTGATAACAGAACTTAGTTTCTCAAATCTTGCTGCAATGGGGAAATCTCTGCATGGGAAGCGGGTAGAAGGAGCAGAGATACAATTGAGTTACTCTAGGCCTGCTCATTCAGCTTGTTATGACAGTATGTTAGCCGCGTCTGTGACATTTGACTGTGAACACAGCCAGTTTTTTCTTCCCGCGCAGGTTCTCGACATGCCGGTTAAAACAGCGAACCGTTCTGAGCATGTGATCCGTCAGCAGCAGTGCGAGGAGATGCTGCGTGGGCTGAGTCGTGTTGAGAAAACGACGACCGCCGTCCGGCAGTTACTAATCCAATCGGCAGGCGACTTCCTCGATATTGCACAGATAGCGGAAAGCCTGCATGTCAGTGAGCGTACGTTGAGGCGCAGGCTGGAGGCTGAATCTACCAGTTTTAGATCAACCTTTGAGGAGATTAGGGATTTACTTGCCCGGGAGTATTTGGCTAAAACCGAATTGACCGTCGCTGATATAGCACACTTGCTTGGTTATTCTGAGACAGTCAATTTTCGCCGAGCGTTTGTGCGTTGGAACAGCCTAACGCCCAGAGGATATCGTTTAGAGCAGGCCTCATAGCGAGGTTTTTTATTCGCCATATAGTGTGTACGGCACCTCAGTCCATTCCAAGAGTAGGCCGCAGGCCTTATTTTCGGGGGTGCCATCTTTCTCGATTCACTTATGGGGGCAAGAATTGCCTAATCACGGCTACTTTTGTGCGTCTTTGCAGTCCTATGAGCTCTATTCTCTATGATATTGAAACCATTAAACCTAGTTAGCTCTGAGTGCTTTGTATACAGTAGGTCTTGATAGTTTGTAAAAATATTTTCTATCGTTAAACAATAATATTCTATCGTTAAACAATAATAAAAGTTCCTTAGTCCTTTCCCTAAAAAGCATTAATAAGACTATGAGCATAATCAAATCACTTATAAACTGGAGTTATAATAATGAATAAATTTAATATCAAGCATAAACTCACTACCTTTGCAGCGGCTCTAACTTTATCCTCTTTTAGCCTAACTTCTCAGGCCGCATTTGTGGAATACTCTTTTACTGGTCTTGTTACTGCCAACCCAGGGTCGGCTTTTGTCAATGTGACTGGCGGATCTTTTACTGCATTTTTTCTTGCTGAAGACATCGGTGGTGATGGCGTTCTTAATGCTAACAGTACTTCGTTAAGCGTCGGCGATTTTAATGAGGCAGCTGGCTTTCCGTTACCCAATGGTACACCTCACCCATTTAGAACTGCGACTCGATTTGTCATAAGAAATGCAGTCGGTCAGCCTTCATTTCCTGGGGTCGAGAGTGGTCATGTCTCTTCTTCAAGCCTGTCGGTTGATGCTCTTGGTAATATTACCGGCGGTGCTATTGATTTGAGTGCGACAACGCCTAATGGTGGTTCAACAGGTAACATATCTATCGATGCTGCAGGTACTTGGTCTTTGGAACTATCGGGTCTGAATATCGCTTCTGGCCAAGGTCAATTCGCTGAGATAGCTGCTGTACCGGTTCCGGCTGCGGCTTGGTTGTTCAGCTCAGCATTAATTGGATTGGTTTGCAGTTCACGTAAACGTGGATAGTAATAAAGGTACTTAGCCTTTGATTCAGTTTCTATTTAGTCTGTTTAGTTTTTATTTGGCCTACTTAGTTTCTATTTAATTTTTATGAAAAGGTACGTTTTTAGTCCCCCTAGGCGGTTTCGCATAGGGGGATTTTTTTTATCGGCATAATAGATCCGTTACTCAGCTCAATGTGTTTGTAGCCCGCCTCAAAGCCTAAAGCATCCACAATTGATAGTTTTGCGCAGACACATCACCACGAACCGTAATCGGGTTAGTAGCTTGTTGCTTACATACTTAGTGTGCAAGGGAGGTGCTTTTAGTTGTAAAGAGGGGGGTTGCCATCGCGCAATTCAGAGGGGTTGATTCCAGTCCACTTTTTAAAGGCTCGCCGAAAATTGGAATCATCGCTGAATCCTAGTTGCAGGGCGATTTCGCCGATGGTTAAATCGGTATTCTTGAGATGGTTTACTGCCTGATCGCGTCGAAATTCTGCGATTATTGTTTGATAGCAGTGATTTTCGTCTTGCAACCTGCGGTAAAGAGTGCTCCGCGACATGTTCAGTTCTGCGGCCATGGATTCCAGAGAAGGAATGTTGGGCAGTGTGCGCATTAAGATGCCATGAATTTGCTCTGGAATAGAATATCGCGACTTCAATCGTTGCATAATCTCGCGACACTGACGTTCTTTCATCAATCGCACGGGTTCGTTGCTGGTCGTTATCGTGCTAGCTAAAAAATCGCGATCAACGGTCAGGCTGGGTCTGCTGGCGCCAAACTCAACCTCACAACCGAACAGGGTTTGATATTTTTTCCAGTGGGGCGGCTGCTCATAACTTACTGAAACATGCAGGTAATTTAGGGGTTTCTTAGTCAAGTAGTGGGCTTGCTTCAATAAGCAATAAAACATGCTTTCGATGACAAACCACTTGACAGGGTTGGACATCCCAGGCGAATTGTATTGATCTATTTCTACTTGATAACTGTTTTTATTTTCTGTCACATCAAGCTGAAAAGATAAAGACAGCAATGGGAAAAAGCGCAGGAGATTTTTAAAGGCTTGGTCGAGATTCTGACAGGACATTATTAACTGCCCCACGATGCCAGCGGCCGCCACGTTAAATAACTCTCCGTATTTGAAACCTAATCCGTTTGCCACCGTTGGTTTTAAAGATTGCTCCAGTATCGTCAGATACTCAACGCTACTTATTTTTTGCCGATAATCGCTGAGATCATGATCCGAACCGTTGAAACCCAGCAGCTTGTATCCTTCTGACTCCAATGTTGTTTTTAACAACGACACATAGAGAATGCTCATCACTTTATCGTGCGGAGGAAATTTGCCACTGGTAATTCTCATTAGAGCTGGCCGCCATACTGGATATAATCTAAGTCTTTAGCGTTTAGTGGCACTGGCGTACGGCCCCGGATACACAAAAAGCGAGGCGAGTTTGAGGATAGATTGATTTTTTCGGCATTTTCCATGAGCGAGACTATAGCTCGCGCAATGCGGGCAAGAGAATCATTTTCGGCCAATTTACTTTTTAGCTTGATATGGCAGGAGAAGCCTCATTAAAATTGGAGGTTGTGATATCTCCCGCACTGGCTTGGGCAAAGCACGAAGCCGCTGACCGAAAATGATTCCTTCTGACTCGCTCCCTGAGGTAAGATGTTTTGGTATTAAAAATAATTTTAGCTACAGGCAGCGAGGAATTTTCGATGAAAAAATGGCTTTATAGTCTGGTTGGCATCCTAGCGCTGGCGGCGATGATCGTCTTGGCGATGCCGACAATCTTGCATAAGGCGGGTTTCCACCCTGACTATAACGGTCCCAAGGTTGCATTGCCGACTAAACGTGCGCTGGTGATTACCACCAGTCATAATGTACTTGCCGCTGTAGGTGAAACAGAAGGTCCAGCTACCGGAGTCGTAGCCTCGGAGCTCACGCATCCCTATTATGTTTTTGTTGATGGCGGCATGCAGGTTGAAGTGGCCAGTATCAAGGGCGGGAGAATTCCGGTGGCTCCCGATTCACTCTCGCGAATCTCAGCCACGCCGGAGACCAAGCGCTTCCTTCAAGATTCAATCTTCCAAGCGAAAGTCGATAACTCCATCAATATCGCCGATATTGATTTTGGCGAGTACGACATTATCTTTTTAGCAGGAGGTTGGGGCGCGGCCTATGATCTCGGTTATTCTCCTGTGTTGGCCAACAAAATCAGCAGTGCCTATTACGCTGAAAAGCAGCCGGTGATTGGCGGTGTATGCCACGGAGTACTTGGCTTAATTAATGCCAAAGATCGCGACGGCAGTTTACTGATTGCTGGCCGCGGTATGACCGGAGTGACAGATAAACAGATTAAAGAACTCAATATTGAAATTACCCCGCAACATCCGGAAACCGAATTACGCAAAGCCGGTGCCTTATTCGAAAGCCAGACGGCATTTCGCGATATGTTTGCCACCCATGTGGTCGTGGATAAAGAGAAGCGTTTTGTGACTGGGCAAAACCAAAACTCCAGTACCGAGACAGCCCACACAATGATGCAGCTTATTGCCGATAGGGGGCAACAACCTTGAACAAGGTACTTAAATTGATGGTGCTAATGCCGGGGCTGTTCTTTATGGTCACTGGGGTTCGCTGGCTGGTGACGCCGGGTGACATAGCCCCTAATTTTGGTTTGACACTGGCCGAAGGTGTCGGGCTCAGTACCCAAGTCGGCGATCTGAGCAGTTTTTTCTTAACGCTAGGCAGCTGTATGCTTATCGCGCTGATTACTGAACGTCGCAGTTGGTATTACCCAGCGATGATGTTGCTAACCATTGCAGCCTTGGGTCGAATTGTCGCTTGGTTATTACACGATGCCACTCTGGCAGTCGGTCCGATTATGCTAGAGGTGACGGTGGCATTGATTCTATGGCTTGCCTCTCGCCGTTTGCCGCAAGAGGCATAGTCGGGTGAAATCACCTTCTTTACGCTCATGGTTTTTTGCCACTTCAGTATGCACTGCTCTATTTTTAACTGTTGCAAATACAGGGGCGTTTGCGGCCGAATCCGTGCGTCCCAATATCGTTTTTATTCTCGCCGATGACTTGGGTTATACCGATATTGCGTCTTACGGCAGTGAAGTGAATACTCCCAATCTGAGTGCCTTGGCAGAGCAGGGCTTGAGCTTTACCAATTACCACAGCGCTGCCAATTGCGCTCCTGCTAGGGCAATGCTTCTTACCGGCGTTGACAGCCATCTTGCAGGGGTTCCGAATATTCCCGAAATGCTAGCGCCGCAGCAACGCAAACATGCAAACTATCAAGGTGTGCTGGGCGATGATGTGGTGACCGTGGCAAGCTTGTTAGAAAGTGAGGGATACCACACTTACATGGCGGGTAAATGGCATTTGGGTATGGCCCCGAACAAACGACCGAGTCGACGCGGTTTTCAGCGGACCATGGCGATGATGGATTCAGGTGCTGATCATTGGGAGCAGCGTCCCTATCTTGCACTGTATGACCAAGCTAATTGGTTTGCCGACGGCGAGCGATTTACGCTACCAGACAATTTTTATTCGTCACGCTTTTTGGTCGATAAGATGATTGAGTTTATCGATAGCAACCTTCAAAACACTGACCTTCAAAACGCGGACATGCAAAACAATAGTCCGTTCTTCGCCTACTTGCCATTTATGGCTGTGCACTCGCCGGTGCAAGCGCCGCAAAAATATATCGACCGCTACATGGGTGTTTACGATTCTGGTTGGGATTCTCTGCGTGAGCAGCGTAAACAGAGAGCAGAAGCTCTCGGAATAGTGCCGAAAAATACTCCCATGGTGAGAATGAAAACCACCGACGAATGGGATGCGCTTAGTGAAGATGACAAGCGTTATCAGGCAAAGCGCATGGCGGTTTATGCGGGCATGATAGAGGCGATGGATTTTCATATTGGTCGTTTGGTTGAGTTCCTTAAAGCGCGCGGGCAATACGACAATACCATTTTTATTTTTACCTCAGACAATGGCAGTGAAGCCAGTGGCCCGGATAAACCCAGAACTTTTCCAAAGCGATTAGCCCCTGAGAACCTTGGGTATAATTTGGACTACGACAACTTAGGCCTCAAAGGTAGCTTCAGCTCGATTGGCCCTAGCTTTGCCAGCGCCTCAGCCAGTCCTCTGGCTTACTACAAGTTTTACGCGGGCGAGGGTGGGATGCGAGTCCCCCTGATTATTGCCGGTACACCTGTCGCCTCGCAGTTAGCGCCTACACAGTCATCACTGACACGGGCCTTCGCTTGGGCAACGGATATAAGCCCTACCATTTTGTCGTTAACCGGTGTTTCGCAACCTGAAGACCGCTTCGCGGGTCGGCCAATACAGCGCATTACCGGCCGCGATTTAACACCACTTCTTTCGGGCTCGGCAGAGCAGATTTATGGCCCTAATGATGCTGTGGGCTACGAGCTGACCGGTCACGGTGTTTTGTTTCAAGGCGATTATAAGTTGGTGGTCAACCAGCCACCGCGGGGTGATGGTCAATGGCGCTTATTTAATATTGTTACAGACCCTGGCGAGACTGATGATTTATCGGCATCTGATGCGCTGCGCTTTCAGCGCATGTTATCCGCTTATGAGCAATACCTTCGTGATAACAAAGTGGTGCCAGTGCCGGAGGGATATACCCAGATAAAACAAGTTTTTTTCAATATTTTGCTGCTGTATCGCGACGCTACTCTGGTATTTTTACTAACAATGCTGCTGTTGTTACCGTTTTATGTTGCCTATCGAATAAAGAGATTGCCTTAGTTATGTCGACCAACCCGTTTACTTTTTTAACCCTCACGGGTTTCAGCGCAAGAATAATTCAATATGCTCTTATTCTGTGTACTTTATTATTTTCTTCGCTAGCTTTTAGTACCGATATCTCTGGCATTTGGAAGCACGCTAAAAGTCCTGCTTGGATAGAGGTCCGTCAGGAGACGGGTATCGCTACCGTGGTTCGCAATGACAAGTTTCCTGAACGCGTTGGCCGAGAAATACTGAAAACAATAAAAACCGCCAATCCGCAACAGAGCTTATGGCATGGTCTTTTCTATGTCGAAAAGTTAGGTGGGTATAAACGCGTGGAGATTTCCTTTCCAGATGCTGACCGGATGCTGATAACCGCTAAGAAGGGCCTTTTTAGTCACACCGTAGAGTGGTTTCGCGTTAATAGCAAAGCTATACATTAGAAGAATAGGTTGATCAGGTCTAGCCACTGAATCTAACTAATGAGTCTAGTCATTGGATAAAACTAATGACGGTTCGCGTTATTGCGTTTCGAAGAGGCTTAATGCCCGAAAGGAAAAATAGATGTCTTATCTTGCACCTTATTCACCCCGCGAAGAGTTTGCTAACGCCCTAACACACGGCTTTGGTTTTCTGATTGCCATTGCAGCACTCGTTTATATGCTTTCGGTAACGCCACTAGAACACAGTGCACGTCAAAAAGTAGGCGTTGTCGTTTATGGTGTTAGTTTAATACTGATGTTTTTGTCATCGACGTTATACCATGCGGTAAGCCACTCTAAAGCCAAGCAAATATTAAAACGTTTTGATCATTGTGCTATTTACCTGCTTATAGCAGGTACGTATACCCCCATGTTAACTATCACTATTCAAAACACTTTGTCGAATGTGGTATTGATCGTCGTTTGGGTAATGGCCGTGCTCGGTGTTATTTTTAAAGCCTTCTTTACTGGACGTTTTGAGAGGTTTTCTGTTGTCGCTTATTTAGTAATGGGGTGGCTGGGAGTGCTGGTAATGAATCAACTTTACCTAGTGCTGACGACGGCTGGTTTTATTCTGTTGCTGGCTGGTGGGGCTGCTTATAGCGTAGGCGTTATTTTTTATGTCAATAAGCGCATCCCGTTTAATCATGCTATTTGGCATTGTTTCGTCTTTATTGGTGCAATGAGCCACTGTTGGCTTATTGCCGGCCATGTGCTGAATAGCAGTCATATTTCATAGTACATTTTTGTTTGTAGTGAGGCCGAAATTTTTGCGGTTGTTCCCATATTAAATGTTAAATATTAGGAAGAGGAAGAGGAAGAGTTTATGAGTAAGCGCTACCAAGCAGATACTGAAAAATTATTGACCGAGTTGAATAATGGTGTGCTTACCATTAGCTTTAATCGACCCGAAGCGATGAATGCACTCCACCCGGAAATGCTGACTGGGGTCAGCGCATTGGTGGATCAAGCCAGTGCTGATGATGCAGTATGCGCAATTGTTTTACAGGGTGAAGGGCGCGCTTTTTCGGCCGGCGTGGACCTCAAAGTACTACAGGATATTGAACCGGCTTATGGCCGTATTGGTGATTTATTTGACGCTCCGGCCAGGCAAGCTTACACCGCTATTCGCAATGCGCGTATTCCCGTAATAGCCAAAGTGCATGGTGCTTGCTTTACTGGTGCGCTCGAGTTGGCGCTACACTGTGATTTTATTTTCACCACCGACACGACAAAATTCGGTGATACCCACACTCGATTTGGTCTGCGCCCCACTTGGGGAATGTCACAGACACTGGCTCAGGCTATTGGTATTCGTAAAGCCAAAGAGCTTTCTTTTACTGCGC
This sequence comes from uncultured Gammaproteobacteria bacterium, assembly GCA_963968645.1. Classification (GTDB taxonomy): domain Bacteria; phylum Pseudomonadota; class Gammaproteobacteria; order Pseudomonadales; family UBA7434; genus UBA7434. The sequence continues at coordinate 22,255 of CAXAHI010000025.1, forward strand.
GAGTGGTGAAGGGCGATGAGGCTGAGCGGCTCGGTCTTGTTAATCAATCCGTTGCCGAGCAAGAGGTACTGGATGAATTGGTTGCCAAACGTGTTGCTCAAATTGCTGCTAATTCACGTGCGGCGGTTAGCGCCATGAAAGATCTGTATCGATTGAGTCAGCAGGGGGATGCAATTGAAGACGCTCTGGTGAAAGAGTTGGATACTGAGTACACCGACATTCTTGATACTGCCGAACGTCTTGCTGAGTTTCGATAGCAGAGTGTTAATGGGCGTACAACTAAAGCAACATCAATAGCGATGTTGCTTTAGTTGTTTTAGTTGTTTTAGTTACTTTAGCAGCGTCTAATTAAGCTGCTTTAGCGTCTAATTATTTTCGACAAGCAGTCCATGATGGCTGCATTTATTAAAGGGCTGCTTGCAAAATCATACGACTGATATCAGGAGTGACTTCGCGCTGTTCGCCTAACGCCACCATGCCATGTTGTTGTAATTTATCTATAATGGTATCGATATGAGATGCATCTAAACCCACCTCACTTAATCGCGTTGGCACGTTCATTGTTTTGAAAAAACTCTCGGTTAATTCAATAGCTTTATTGATGCGTTGATCTTCACTGCCATCAAGCACATTCCAAACACGCTCAGCATATTGTAATAATTTATCTCGCTTTGCATCACGACGAACCTTCATGACAGCGGGCAGGGTAATAGACAGCGTTCTAGCATGATCAATGTTGTATAAACCTGTTAGTTCATGGCCAATCATATGGGCTGTCCAATCCTGTGGAACACCTGCACCGATTAAACCATTCAGAGCCATAGTGGCTGACCACATGGCATTAGCTCGCAGGTCTAGGTTATCTTTAGTCTGACTATCTAACGCTTTTGGGCCTTCTTCAATCAACGTTAATAAGAGACCTTCAGAAAATCGATCTTGTACTTTGGCGTTTACATCAAAGGTTAAATACTGCTCCATGACATGGACAAATGCATCAATAATTCCGTTAGCAATTTGGCGATCCGATAAGCTTAACGTTACCTGAGGATCAAGTACTGCAAATTGGGGGCGTAATAATTTATTAGCAAAGGGTAACTTGTGACCGTTACGCGTGACGACGCCACTATTGTTAGATTCAGAGCCGGTAGCCGGTAGCGTTAGCACAACACCCAAGGGTAAAGCCTGAGTTACTTTGACGCGCTTAGCAATAATATCCCAGGGTTCGCCACTTTCAAAATTAGCAGCTGCGGCTATAAATTTGGAACCATCAATAACAGACCCGCCACCTACAGCAAGTAGGTAGTCAATTTTCTTTTCGCTAATGAGTGGCAATGATTTTATTAATGTATCGTAGTTTGGATTAGGTTCTATGCCTGAAAACGCATGCCATTCTCGTGATCCTAAGGCGTCAATGACTTGATCGAAAATGCCATTGTTTTTAATCGAACCGCCGCCATAAATGACCAATACCTTTGCATTATCTGGAATTTCTTTATCTATTTTCTCAATTTGTCCCGCACCAAAATGAATGCTCGTTGGATTATGAAAACTAAAATTCAACATGTTTATTTCCTAGTACATTTATCAATTATGATTTAAAAAGACGGCTGCTGCAGCGTAAAATTTTTTTATTAACTGAAACCATAACGGTTTGATTAAACTGTTAATGTAGGTTTTTTTACCGCTTGTATCCAAGTAATAATGCCGAGGAGGGAGTAACTCCTATAGCAGCAGTTTATATTATGTCGATGCTCATGATGACATCATTTTCGGACAAAGATCTGAATTGTATTTCCATGTCGCTTTACGGTTGACCGATTATGATCCCCTATTTGCAAGGCAAAACATTTATATTCTATGTTGTTTTATAGGATTCTACACCGTCCTGTTTGACCATAAAATAGTAGTCAGTATTGAGTTGCAAAAGCATGACAAAAAATCTGAACGAAGCAAGATAAAGGTCTAAGCATGAAGCATATTCTTATAACTGGGGCTGCTAGCGGCTTGGGTTTGGCAATGGCCAAAAAATACGCCAGCGAAGGTTGGGCTGTTTGTATTGCCGATATTCAGGATGAAGAAGGGCAGGAAATTGCCTCCGAATTAAAACAGCTGCATGGTAACGATTGTTTTTTCCAACATCTCGACATTACCAATGAGGAGCAATGGCAGTCACTGGTTTCTGTTATTGCTGAGCGTTGGTTGGGATTGGATGCATTAATCAATAATGCCGGTGTGGCATCGGGCGGGGCGATTGAAAGCTTATCGCTAAAAGATTTTCAGTGGACGGTGGATATAAATTTAATGGGCGCTGTTAAAGGCTGTTTTTTTTGTGTGCCGCTATTAAAAGAAAGTAAAGGCACAATAATCAATGTTGCGTCTATGGCAGGGTTAATACATATGGCGAGGATGTCAGCGTATAACGTATCTAAAGCCGGTATCGTGGCTTTGTCGGAGACGCTGTCAATTGAGTTAGCCCCTTTTGATATCAATGTATCGGTAGTCTGCCCAGCTTCTTTTCCCAGTAACCTTTTGAAAACTATACGCAGCAGCAGCGACACCGGTGTGAGTGTGGCCAAAAAGATGATGGCTAGGTCACCAGTTAGCGCTGATGATATTGCGAGTAGTGTTTACGTCGATTCACGCAAGGGCAAGCATATTATTATCCCGCACTTTCGCGAGGGTATATTGTGGCGGATTAAACGTTACCTGCCAGGAGTTTATTTTATGTTTATGAAAAATCTGGTGCATAAGATTATAAGGCGAGAAGGCCGTCATATTTGAGAAAGTATCTTTATCGATTTTATTTTTTTCAGCGATAAAGTGGTTGATAGAAAAGTTAAAGCAGCTAAGAAAAAGAAAGCTAAGTAAAAAAATCACCCTACAAAATCTAATTAAAGGTTATATCAATGAGTTATTACAAAGCCCCGCTACGCGATATCCAATTCAGTATGTTTGAATGTTTGGATTACGAAGCACACTACCAGTCATTGCCAGGGTGCGA
>CAXAHI010000026.1:0-23993 GCA_963968645.1 uncultured Gammaproteobacteria bacterium
CTGGCTGTCGGGCCACCCCCGACGACCTTGACTTTAAAACTCAAACAAAAAAAACCAAACCCTCAGAATACCCCATCACCACTAAAAGCTTACACACAAGACTCAGGCTCTAGGCTACCGCCCCTCCCCCGATGCTCTTAAACTTAAAACTTAAAACTTAAAACTTAAAAGAATAAAAAACCACCCCATAAAAAAAGGCCCGAAACGTTTAACCGTCCGAGCCTCCCAAGCACTCCCTTACCAAAAGAAGCACTCCACAAAAAAACTCTAACTAATCAAATTTCCGACCCTTACTCGAAGCAATTCGCATACGTAACGCATTCAACTTAATAAAACCCTCAGCATCCTTTTGATTATAAGCACCCTCATCATCATCAAACGTCGCAATCGCCTCGTCAAACAAACTATCATCCGACTTACGTCCAACAACAATCACATTACCTTTATACAACTTCAAACGCACAACACCATTTACACACTGCTGCGACTCATCAATCGCCGTCTGCAACATTTTACGCTCTGGTGACCACCAGTAACCGTTATACACTAACGAAGCATAACGCGGCATTAACTCATCTTTTAAATGCGCCACTTCACGGTCAAGCGTAATCGATTCAATCGCCCTGTGCGCACGCATCATAATGGTGCCACCAGGTGTTTCATAACAACCGCGTGACTTCATTCCCACATATCGGTTTTCAACAATATCCAATCGACCAATACCGTTAGCACCACCCACTTCGTTTAATTCCGTCAACACTTCGGCTGGCGTCTTCGCTACACCATCAATCTCAATGATGTCGCCTTTTAAATATGTTAGCTCCATATAAGTCGCTTGGTCTGGCGCGTCTTCTGGGGCTACTGACCAACGCCACATATCATCTTCAGCTTCTGACCATGGATCTTCTAAGTTGCCGCCTTCGTAAGAAATATGCAGCAAGTTAGCATCCATTGAAAATGGCGATTTTTTACCGCGCTTCATCTCAACAGGAATATCATGCTGCTCGCAATATTCGAGTAACTTATCACGTGAGTTCAAATCCCATTCACGCCATGGCGCTATCACTTGAACGCCAGGTTTTAAGGCATAGGCACCTAACTCAAAACGTACTTGATCATTACCCTTTCCTGTCGCGCCATGCGAAATCGCATCAGCACCAGTTTCATTCGCAATATCAATCATGCGCTTGGCAATTAATGGACGCGCAATCGATGTACCTAATAGGTATTCGCCTTCATAAATCGCATTGGCGCGAAACATGGGGAAGACATAATCGCGAACATATTCTTCACGCATATCATCGATATAAATTTCTTTAACACCCAAAGCTTCTGCCTTGGCGCGTGCTGGCTCAACTTCTTCACCTTGACCAATATCAGCGGTAAATGTCACCACTTCACAGTTATAGGTTTCTTGTAACCATTTGACGATAACGGAAGTATCCAGTCCGCCAGAATAAGCCAGTACTACTTTTTTAATATCACTCATAGATTTTCACTATCACTATTACTTAGGGCGCTATTACAGCAGCTCGCTGTCGCCATATTTATGGGGCTCGCTGACATGCAAAGAATTAAAACTATGCTCAGCGAAAAACGGCCGCTAGTTTATCGAAAAAAGACGGTCGCTGACACTCTTGCAAGCAATAGACAGCAATTAGTCAGGAAAATAGTGTATTCCAGTGGAATAAATAGGGGATAAATAGATGAAGACGCTAAATAAAGAGCAACTATTAGATTATCGCTGGCTAATGGCTGCGCCCAGTTTATCGAGTCGAATGGTGACGCGGCGGTTAGTTGAACGCCCTTCAGTCGTTTTATTACTGGCAACCGGAAAACGCTCACCATGAAAGCGAGTAGTCACCTGCTCGGCTGAAATGCCTTTATCAACAAGATAAGCCGCAACTGCCTCGGCACGTTTTTGAGAGAGCTGCGAGTTATAGGCGCCATTTCTCAAATCATCGGTATAACCATCAACATATAACTGCTTTATGTCTGTATCGGCCTCAACATAGCGAACAATGGTGTTTAGCCAGTCCATAGTCTTAGCGGTTAGCTGCCATTGATCCGCATCAAAGTGCACGCGAGAGCGTGATAACTGCTCGAAACCCACGGGCATTAGCTGCTCTAAACACTGTAAATACTGATTATAAGCCGCTCGAAAATGCACCGATGACAAACCAACTTTGATAATCTGTGGTTCAGTCATGCTCGCTGGCGCGGTTGCCAGCAACTGATCTTGAGGTCGCTGTTGAGATTGATGTCCCCGACGAATAAAATGAGGAGACTTGCCTCTATAGAGCTCATTGAGTAATTGATCGGCAAGCATGGCATCTAAATTAACAGGAGTGTCGCCCTCAATAATGTTGACCAAACCTAAATTAACGGTACTTAGCGCTGGATTCCAATTAGGCGCTTCAGATTGCAATAAAGCCTGCCCTTGCGCCATAGCATTCGAAACCGACTGTAAATAGAAGCGAAGTGGCTGACCAGCACTGCTATCGAATACTGCGCGGCCAAATGAGGGAATCGGCTGAGTTAACTGACACTGCAATACATGACTATCTGACAACCATGTAGCCTGATCCATTCGAGGATGAAACGTTAACGCTTGCACGCTCGAATAACAGGCTCCATTCACAACCAAGATCATCGCCATTAACAAAGCGTTAGAGCTCAAGCGTTTATTCGCTTGAAGGTTGAATAACCGTTTAGATAGCTCCAAACATTGATGGATAAGGCTTATTGGCATAGTTGGGGATATTTTCCAGTGTCATTTAAATGCTAATTATTTAAAAGCAAATCATTATTTAAACTAATAACGGCCAAATCACCGATTTCTTTACCTTTGCAAATGCATAGCTTGAATTTAAAATAGATGTCTATTACTCAAAATGGCCCACTACGGCTAAAGCCCTCAACATGACCGGCTTAAATATGCTATCTTCCCAACAAATATAGGCAATCGATGACTTCAGCAACCACAATTACGCTAACCCAACCTGACGACTGGCATATCCATTTACGTGATGGCGCTGCACTGGCTCGCACGGCCAATGATGCCGCTAAACAGTTTGGCCGCGTTATTGTAATGCCCAACCTTGTGCCACCCGTCACCAATGCTGCCGAAGCTGAAATTTATCGCAATCGTATTACTGCTGCGGTCAATGAAGACTTATCACTCGACCCATTAATGGTGCTTTATCTTACTGACCTGACTAGCCCAGCCGATATAGAAGCCGCAACAGCCTCAGGTTTAGTGCATGCCGCCAAACTCTACCCTGCAGGTGCCACCACTAATTCCGACAGTGGTGTGACGGACATCAAAAAAATATACCCGGCTTTAGAAGCCATGCAAAAAACTGGCTTAGTGTTAGCGATACACGGTGAAGTGACGCATAGCGATATTGATATTTTTGACCGTGAAGCGTGCTTTATCGATTCAATACTAAAGGAAATCGTTAGTGACTTCCCTGAACTGCGTATTGTCTTTGAACACATTACTACGCAGCAGGCTGTTGAGTTTGTTAAAGCCAGTAATGCGAATATTGTGGCCACCATTACGGCTCATCATTTACTTTATAATCGTAATGATTTGTTAGCCGGTGGCATTCGCCCCCATTACTATTGTCTGCCTATATTAAAACGTCAGCGCCATCAACAAGCCTTGCTTGAAGCGGCAACCAGCGGCAATCCAAAATTCTTTCTTGGTACTGATTCAGCACCGCATTCACAACAAAATAAAGAAAGCGATTGTGGTTGTGCAGGCGCTTACACAGCTCATGCAGCTATTGAATTGTATGCCGAAGCATTTGATGGCATGAACGCACTAGACAAACTTGAAGGCTTTGCCAGCTTCTACGGTGCTGATTTTTATAAACTGCCTCGCAATACCGGCACAATTACTTTAGAAAAATCGAGCTGGCAAGTGCCGTCTCAATTGCCCATGGCAGATGATCAACTGATTCCGCTGCGTGCTGGACAAGATATTTTATGGCGGTTAGTGAACAAATGAGTAATGAAATGACCGACGTAAATAATGTCTCGGATAATCCAGAAGAGCAGCCTATCGAGCATTTAATGGAAAATCGATTTCGCGGCTACTTACCCGTTGTTATTGATATAGAAACCGGTGGCTTTAATGCGGCTACCGATGCGATGCTAGAAATTGCTGCCACTATTATTAAAATGGATGAGCAAGGCAACGTTTATTGCGGCGAAACTTATAGCTACCATGTTCGACCGTTTGAAGGCGCGAATATAGATCCTGCTGCACTTGAATTTACAGGTATTAACCCAGATCACCCGCTGCGACCTTCACAAAATGAAGATGTGGTTTTAGGTGATTTATTTAAACATGTGCGTGCAGAGTTGAAATTGGTTTCTTGCAAGCGAGCCATTATGGTCGCCCACAATGCCGCTTTTGACCAAGGCTTTTTAAATGCCGCACTGCTGCGCTGTGATATAAAACGCAGTCCCTTTCATCCATTCTCTAGCTTTGATACTGCCGGTCTTTCTGGCCTTGCACTTGGCCAAACTGTTTTAGCCAAAGCTTGCTACCATGCGGGCATTGCCTTTGATAACGAAGATGCGCATAGCGCCAGCTATGACACACAAAAAACAGCCGAGCTGTTTTGCTATATTGTCAATCGTTGGAAATCACTTGGCGGCTGGCCTTTACCGCCAATGGAAAAACCGACGAAAGTACCCACCGAAAGCTAAAACCTCTATTCAGTTGAAGCGCAGGCATAAGAAAGCGCTTCCTGTATCAAACTCAGCTGCATTCCGTTTAAGGCAGGTAAAATCTAGCTCTATTATCGCTAAACAAGTACTTAATAGTATTAATAAGTAAGCACTTACAACCAGCAAAAGCTCTATTTTACAAGTATTCACCCCTTTTAAAAGAGTGGAAAAACTTATATGCCCTTATTAAATCGAGAGTGTCATCAAAAGTGCCTTTTTGGTAGCAATCAGGCTAAAATCTCAGCTTACGGCTTACTTATCACTCCACCTAGTACGCCAGCTAGTACGCCAACTAGTACGCCAACTATCTCACTGAACGAGACTCACCCAAAAACGCTATGATCAATAATTTCGGCAACGGCGCAAGCTTCTTATTACAAGGCTTCAGATTACTGAAGCAACCGCGCATCCTGCCCTTTGTCATTATCCCACTGCTACTGAATATCGCTCTTTTCTACTTTAGCGTCTCTTACCTATACGCCAGCTTTGAGCTTTGGTTAAATGGATTTTTAGATCGTATACCCGAGTGGCTCAGCTTTATTCAATGGCTACTCTGGCCTTTATTTGCAGCTATGATTTTATTATTTATCGCTTATGGATTTACCTTTTTCGCCACTTTAATCGGCTCACCCTTTTATGGACTACTGGCCGAACAAACAGAAAAAGTGATTACCGGAAAGTCGTCTAATGATACGGTGAGTGTATTCGGCATATTGGCGTTAATACCCAGTGCCTTGATGCGTGAAATTCAAAAACTGCTTCACTATGCTCTGTGGCTAATACCACTACTCATTCTATCTTTAGCCTCATTATTTATTTTACCTCTAGCACCACTTATGCCGTTTATTTGGTTTATTTTTGGCGCGTGGATGCTGGCAATACAATATGTTGATTATAGTTATGACAACCATCAAATAAGTTTTAAGATTTTGAAAGAAACGTTAAAAAGCGATAGAGCAACCGCTTTGGGATTTGGTGCCGCCACTACATTATTGACCATGGTGCCGCTGCTTAATATTATCGTAATACCCGCTGCAGTTTGTGGTGGAACAGCCTTTTATATAGAGAGACTGCAAGTTAAGCTAAAAAAAAATCAGTCATAAACACCTCACCCGCTCAATAAAAAGCTAAAAAGCCCTAATTAAACACATTTCACCCCTATTATTTGTGTGTATTCGTGTGTACCATTCTATCTATGAATAGCAAGGATGTTATTAAACGACTCAAAAGAGACGGCTGGCATAAAGTGGGCGGCAAAGGTGACCATGAAAAATTCAAGCACCCACTTAAAAAAGGTCATGTTATTGTGCCGCATCCACGCAAAGATATTGCCCTTGGTACTCTGCGTAACATTTACAAACAAGCTGATTGGGAATGGTAAAAATGATTTATCCTGCGTATGTACATTTAGGTGATAAAAAACATGCTCACGGAGTCACGCTGCCCGATTTTAATGGCTGCTTTACCTCTGCAGATAATTACGTCGACTTACCTGCTAGTGTGCAAGAAGCCGTTGAATTACATTTTGAAGGTGAAAACTTATCAATACCGATTCCGTCCGACATCAACGAACTAGAAAAAACCGGTGAGTATGAGGGGGGTGTTTGGATGTTGGTCAATATCGATTTAAACAAACTCAATACTAAACCAATGCGGTTAAACGTTTCACTGCCTAGCTATATTGTTAAACAAATGGACGCTTTTGCGATTGAAAACCATTTAACACGAAGTGCACTTATTGTTAAAGCAACAGAAACATATCTTAACTCTCACTAGCCACTATTAATTCGCCTCTAGCAACTATCAACTCACTAGTAGCGCCCGCTTAAGTTAATCCATAAACTCTAACGGCGGTTGCTCACAAGCAAGCTTTTCGCCCAGTAATTCTTCTATATCTAACAACATAAACGCATCGTCTTCACAGGCAAGACTAATCGATATGCCTGTTTCGCCTGCACGACCTGTACGTCCAATACGGTGAACATAGTCTTCAGGATCTTCCGGCAAGTTATAGTTAATAACATGGCTAATACCATTAACATGAATACCTCTACCCGCTACATCGGTAGCGACCAATACTTTGATATTACCGTCTTTAAAACGCTTTAAGGTGCTCGTTCTTTTTTGCTGCGCCACTTCACCCGACAACATGCCGCAAGTAATTGATGACTTGCTTAAACGCTCATAGAGCCAGCGTGTTTGGTCACGACGATTAGCAAAAACAATAGCACTCGTCACTTCTTCAGACTTAAGAATATTTTTTAACACTTGGAATTTATCTTTAGAGCCAACCATATAAACTTTTTGATCAACCGAATCGGAAGCAACACGATCGGGTTCCATCTCAATGCGGACAGGATCAATTGTCCACTGCTCAGTTAAGCGAATAACATCTTCAGTAAAGGTGGCACTAAACAATAATGTTTGGCGTTGATCTTTTGCAGGGCAAGCGCGAACAATTCTGCGGACTTGCGGAATAAAGCCCATATCCAACATACGATCGGCTTCATCGATAACCATAATTTCGACCATATCAAGACGCAAATCACCGCGCGTCATAAAGTCGATTAATCGGCCAGGTGTCGCTACAACAATATCTACAACATTACGCTGCACACGCTTTAATTGCGCGGCGTAATCCATACCACCAATTAACATCTCGACATGAAGGTCGGCATGCTTAGTTAAGTCTTCTGCGTCTTTGGCAATTTGCATAACCAGTTCGCGTGTAGGTGCAATAACCACAACGCGAGGCTCACCGGTATAGCGTTCGCCATCAATTGGATTAGCAAGCAAATCGCAAATAGCGGTAATTAAAAATGCGGCTGTTTTACCTGTACCTGTTTGCGCTTTACCAACGGCATCTAAGCCATCAAGCGTATGCGGTAATACCGCAGCCTGAATCGGCGAACAATACTCAAAACCTAAATCGGCAATGGCTTGCATAACTGGCAACGGTAAATCTAAATCATGAAAACGCGTTGAACCTTCTTTTTCAGCAACAGGGAATTGATCTAATGACCAAGCTGGCTTAGGGGCTTTTTTTGCGCGAGGGGGTTTAGGCTTTTTACTCGGAGCAGGCGTATTCGAAGCAGGTTTGTTAGCCGATACTTTTTGCTTATCTTGTTCTTTTTGAGATGGCTTGCGCGTTGATGAATCCGATACCGCTTTCGCAGATGCAGATTTTTTAGCACTACTCTTTGAGCCAAACAACTTACTAAACAAAATTAACCACCTCGGCGGGACACAGTCCCTTTAGAAAATATAGCCAGAAGCAGCAACACCGAACTGACAGCTTGAATGGTGCGCATTGTATGCGATATTTCTCGTTTGCCCAAAAATAATCCGAAAAGCCGACAAAATGCAGGCGTTAGACAGCATAAAGCCCCAATAACGGGGCTTTATGAAATCTTCTTTCTCTATTTCAGAGCGATTAGGAAAGTATGTTATCTCGATGTCGCAGAGCCAACCAATAATCCAGACTAAAGTAGCGACCGCCGCCATAAAAAAACAAGACCATGAGCATAATAAAGTAGGTGGCCGCAAATTCGATACCGCCCTTTAATACCGTTATTTTGCCCGCCCCAGTTAACCACTCATAATTACCGTGCTGCTTTAACACTTGAATGGCCGCCGCTTTGCGCTCATTACCTTCTGCAATTAAATCCATACGCCATTCCCACGGCACTGTGAGCTTCGCTTCAGGAAAGGCATGCCAGCCGTTATCCCAGTGCGCCGTGCCTGCAGCCACAGCCATAGTAAACATAAGCGGCAAGCTGACTAATCGAGTCCACAAGCCGAATAACAGTAGCCATCCGCCTATCAGTTCTGTCCAAGCGGCAAGAAAAGCCAATATACCTGGCAACGGCAGGCCCAAACCCCAATCAGGATTGCCAAACCATGCCACTACATTGGGATCCGCTAAAAACTGCTCAAAAAAACCGACATCGGCACCTAACTGAAGCTTCCCGTAACCGGCATAAATCATAATGGGCGCTAAAAACACCCGTATTAACAACAAAGGGAGGCCGTCAAAGCCGCTAAATTTTTCTACTAAAGCATCGAATGCACGCATAATCACTTAACCTTATCTGTCGCTGTCATTAGTGTTGTGTTGTCGTTCAAGCGTTATTGAGACAAACGCAGAATAGCAAAGTTGCGCCAAAATGGGAGTTTGAGGTGCCTAAAAAGCCGTTATTGGCTTAAAAAACAAAATATTCGCTTAGGTTTAACTTAATTAACCCTCTCGGGGTGGTCAAATAGCATACAAAAAAGCTAGAATAACGAATTGTGAACGAGTGCATAGCCGAAGTAAGCGCTAAGTCTCAATAACAGTAAAAGAAAACAGGTGGCTAAACGCTAAAGGGGAGTCTTTTCAGCGTACTGCACCGCGTAAGTATTTGCGCATATGTATTGAATAGCAAAATAGAAATAATAAAAAAACTATTTAATACAACAGTTTATAAGATATAAAGCGATCATTAACGGGTAATTTGCGATCATGGAATTGGAATCAAGAGCGACACAAGCAAATATGGGAGGCTTAAACCCCTCACTCGTCATTGCTGTGCTTTCGGATGATGCCAACACTATTTCATTGATCAAACACTTACTGGCCATGAGTAAACAGACTCGCTTTGACCTAAACGTTATATCCAACGCTTATTTTAATGCTAGCCAGCTTTATGATGCCGATCTCATTTTACTTGATCGTGAGTTTGGCCAACGCCCTTATAGCAACACCGTGAGCGACTTAGCCCAAGCCAGAAATGACAAACCGCTTCCTGCCATTATCGTTCTCTTAGATGAAGCGTTCTTGGCTGATGATCTTAGCCATATTGCCTCATCAGTAAAAACGGGGGTTGATGATTTTATTCTCACCTCTGAATTATCACTAAAAAGAATTTTACAGATTATTGCCACACAGGCATCAGCACCTAAGGCAGCTGCTCTAGCCGAGCCAAAATCAAGCAGATATGCAGCACAGGCCGCATCGACTCCAGCGCCGCAGGCTCACATACCCGCCTCACCTATTGTAGAAAGAGAACCCGCAGCTAGCTCATTAGCTACTCATGATACGTCTCTCGAAAAATCCTACGATGATTCTCTGCAGCCGCAATCGCAGTTAGTGCATTTACTCAGTATTGATCTTGAAAATCGCCGCATCCATTTAAGCCAAAATGAAAATAGCATTTTGATGGATGAAGCTGATGCGATTGTCACAATTGAAGAGTGGGTGGAATTACTGGATAACGAAGGCGCAAAAAGCTTCAACTCAATGTTGCAGCGCGCCAGTGAATTTTTAGCCGTACCTAAATCTATTAGCTGCACTATTAAGTCGAAAACAGGTATTGTTTATCCAGCAGATATTACCGAAATTCAGATTAAAGAAAATGGCCAAGGCCGTGTTGTGGGTATTAACGCGCAAATATTAATTGGCACCAATATTATTGCATCGGTTTCAGGAACACATACACCTTATGCCGGCTTTGATAATTTAGATGATATTGCCAGCACGCCCATGGTCGATAAAGTTTGGATGAACATCGCGGAATCTTTACCGATGATGTGCATGGTATTAGATCAAAATGGTTATATTGTTCGGGTTATAAACAGTGACCGTTCAAGCACGCATTATTTTCCTGAAGCGCATGTAGGGCAAACATTAAAAGATGTTTTTGGTATTGAATCACTCGACAACTATGTTGAGTCAATTAATAAAACATTGAACACCGGTAAAGCGCATCAACAAACCATTGCCTACTCCAGCCTTAATGGCGCGCGCTGGTTTGATACGTTTATTACTAAAATGCGTGGCGATTTAGGTATTTCTCGCCAAGTAGTCTGGACTGCTTTTGATGCAACCGCAGGTCGACAAGCTTACCAAGAATTACTTAAAAACCACGATACACTCACCGACACATTAAATGACGCACCGGTTATCTTTTGTCAAAAAGATGCTGATGGGCGTTATCAACGAGTGAATCGTACTTTTTGCGAAACCTTTAACGTGCGAGCAGAAGTAGTCGCTGGCCGTAATGATCAAGATATTTTTAGCGGCAACACTTTAGCGCAAATTACTCAGCAAGATCACATGCTCGCCGAACAAGGTGGTGATGCGAGTTTTCTACAAACGGACTCCATCAACGGCCAAGCCATTACCATACAGTGGCATAAATTTGCTCTCAAAGGTCACTCGAGTAATAAAGTTGAATCTATTGCTGCTTTTGGGTTTGTCTCAAATGAAATTCAATCACCTGCGATAGATCAAACTCCGGCATCAACAACCGCTCCATCAGCGACAACGTATCCGAACGCTGATGATGAGGCATTCACCGCAAGCATGGCAGAGCCCAGCGGCGCTATTGGACAAGATACCAAGGCAATTATTAAAAATATTGTGAGCTATACCGAAATAGCAATTTCACAAAAAACACCTGGTCGAGAGAACCGCGTTATTGAATACCTTAACCAAGTGGTTAATGCTAGTGAGCGTGCACGAGATCTTATTATTGAAGCCTCAAGTCAAAGCGATGATAACGGCGACAAACAAAGCATTGAACTCAAGCCTTTGGTTAGAGATATTGTGCATATGCTCAAACCAACTTTGCCAGCATCTATTAACTTTCAAACAGACCTTGAAAGCGCCTATGGTAAAGCGTTAGTTTCGCCAGTGCGTTTTCAGCGCATAGTTATGCAACTATTAATTAGCGCTCGAGATAGCGCAAATAATCGTGCAACGAGTCAACAGAACAACGTAGATCGCAACAACATATTGCTTTCATTAAAGAATCAGAACTATCAGGCTCAAACATGCACCGCTTGTAATGAAGCCATTAGTGGTGATTACATTGCTCTAGAAGTCAAAACGACTAGCGGCAGCCTTAATGCCGATGATGTGCAAAAAATGGTAGCCGCTGCTACAAAAATTAAAAGCCAAGCAACTGAATCAAAACAAAAAAGTAATAATATTATTGTTATGGCTCACGATAATGACGGTCATGTCGTTATCGAATATGATCAAGAAACCATCACGCTTAAGCTACTATTTAAGCAGATTGCAGGTAACACCGGCAATGACGATGACAGCAGTAAGCATAATCATCAAGCAAATGCCGACGTCACGAGCCTTTCTAGCTTGTAGAAAAAGCGTTTTTCTCATAAAATACTGCTCCCAAGAGATGAGTGCTTTATAAAGCCGGTACTAAGCTAAGTATGAAAAAAACATCGCCACTCCAAAATGATTCTACCCTTCCGTTACTGACACTTGTCACTAGCAACGAAAACCTGCAAGACGTATTAAAGTCATCTATCGATTCGCAACGCTATCAACTACTGACAGCAAACACGGCAAGTGAAGGCCTTAATCTTATTGATGGTCTACCGCTCACTGATGGCGCTAAAAAAACTGACGTCGCTAAAATAGCCTTAGTTGATTTAATACTTGAAGATATCGATGGACTTTCATTTATTGAAGAACTTCGTGCGCGTCATAGAAGCCTGCACATTATTGCGATTATGTGTAAAAAAGAATTAGCTGCTATAGACATGACTGCTGAGAGCATTACTTTAATGGCGTCAAAGTGTGGCGCAAATGCCGTATTTACCGCGCCATTTAATTTATCTGAGCTACTCGCTACTATTGATCGTTTTCTTGAAACATCTGCAGAAACAGATTCAGCTCTTGCCGCTAAAAATACCGACAAAATCTCCGCTTAAGATTTTACTGCCGTAATAAATCGCGGCATTCCATTCAAATCATCATGGTCAACCACATTTAAATAACCTTCAGCTTCAATAATTTTTATTATTGTCTCTCGCTGATCATAGCCATGTTCAATAATTAAATGCCCGCCGTTTTTTAAACATGCTTTAGCCTGTCGACTAATCAATTTAATATCATCATAGCCAGAATCCTTACTGACTAATGCACTGAGCGGCTCGAAACGAACATCACCTTGTTGCAAATGCGGATCTTGCTCATCAATATACGGTGGATTAGACACTACCAAGTCAAAACTATTTTCTGAAAACGCAGAAAGCCAATCACCGCGCAGCAATGGAATTTCATGACAAGACCCATTAGCTGCCAACTGCTGAGTATTTTTTTTCGCTACCGCAATGGCACCTTCAGAAAAATCACTTGCTACTACAAAGTAACTTGGCTTCTCGGAAGCAAGCGCTAACGCAATGGCACCACTACCGGTCCCTAAATCAATAACACTGGCTTGCTCAGGTAAATGCAATTGCAAAACATAGTCGATAATCGCTTCAGTTTCGGGACGAGGAATTAATACGCGCTCATCAACCATTAACATTAATGACCAAAACTCTTTTTGCCCTAACAAGTAGGCGACAGGAATGCCTTCACAGCGACGCTGAACTAAATAATTAGCAGTCGCTAACTGATTAGCATCAAGAATAGATTCAGGATGGGAATATAAAAAGCTGCGCGGTTTTTCTAGTACATGCAATACAAGCAACTCAGCATCAAGACGCGCACTATCACTGTGCTGTGCTGCAGCAATGACTTCGGCACTATTACGAACAAGCTGATCAAGACGCATAGACATAGCGGCTAACGATTAATAATAAAAGATGAATCATACTCGCTATCCATTGCATCGATAGCATTTAAATAATTAATCATCGCCAAGCTCAGATAATAAATCGGCCTGATATTCATTAATTAATGGCTGCACAACTTCACCGAGCTGACCTTCAATAATTTCATTTAATTTATACAGAGTAAGATTAATACGATGATCGGTTAAACGACCCTGCGGAAAATTATATGTTCTAATGCGTTCAGAACGATCACCACTGCCCACTAAGTTACGACGCTCACTGGCTTGCGCTTGCGAAGCCTCGTTGCGAGCAAAGTCCATTAAACGCGCTTGCAACAATGATAATGCACGCGCTTTATTCTTATGCTGTGAACGTTCATCTTGACACTCAATAACCATGCCCGAAGGTAAATGCGTAATTCGAATCGCCGAATCCGTTTTGTTAACGTGCTGACCACCCGCCCCCGACGCTCTAAACGTATCGATGCGTAAGTCTGCTTTATTAATATCAATTTCTTCTACTGCATCGGCCTCAGGCATAACGGCAACCGTACAAGCAGAGGTATGCACTCTGCCCTGCGATTCAGTTTCTGGCACGCGTTGAACACGATGCGCGCCCGATTCAAACTTAAGATGCCCGTAAACCTCTTTACCGCTAACGCGAGAAATAACCTCTTTATAACCGCCATGTTCACCTTGACGCTCATTCAGTATCTCAATGGTCCAACCGCGAGCTTCTGCATAGCGAGAATACATACGAAATAAATCACCTGCAAAAATCGCGGCTTCATCACCACCCGTACCCGCTCGCACTTCAAGAAAAACGTTATTTTTATCGTTGGGGTCACGCGGCAATAACAAACGTTGCAGCTCAGCTTCAATTTTTTCAATACTTTTTTTACTACTGACTAAATCTTCTGAAGCCATTTGTCGCATTTCTGGATCATCATCTTTAAGCAAGCTTTCTGCTTCGGCTAATTCTTCCATAGCGCCACGATAATTTTGAAAGCATTTAACAACCGGCTCAATTTCTGCATACTCTTGCGAGAAAGCGCGAAACTTTTTTTGATCGGCAATGGTTTCTTGATCACTCAATAATGCAGATAGCTCATCATAGCGCTCGCTGATTATATCCAATTTCAATAACAAACTTTCTTTCATGTATAACTATCTCTTAGGCAAATTTCATTAACGGCTCGCTTATGTGTATTGCGAAAATCCGTCAATCTTTTTATGCTTTGCTATTGTTTTTTTCTCGCGCTATCTTTTAATTTAGCGCCGTCAGCTTGAGAGGGCATAGCCTCCAAACCAAACAGTTTTTTTGCTGATTCCAATAACGATGTATTTTTAAGGCCCGCAGCATTACGCATTTCAACCGTTGGCTGATGCATGATTTTTTGCGTTAACGCACGCGCCAATCCTGTTAATACTTCTTCAGCAGATTTACCCGCTTGCAATAATTGCAAAGCTCGCTCTAACTCTTCATCACGCAAGGCTTCTATATTATTGCGGTACGATACTACTAAATCAGTAGCACCTCGGCTACGCCGCCAAAGTACAAACTCTTCAACGCCTGCATCAATAATTTCTGTCGCCTTGTCAGCTTCTGCCACACGCAAGCGAACATTATGATCAATGATGTCACGCAAATCATCGACGGTATACAAATACACATCGGGCAGGTCGGCCACTTGCGGTTCAATATCTCGCGGCACAGCAATATCCACCATGAAAATGGGTCGGCGCTTGCGCGACTTTAATGCGGCCTCTACTGCGCCTTTACCTAACACGGGCAACTGACTTGCCGTTGAGCTAATCACAATATCAAAATCGCTTAACGCCTCTGGCACCTCCGATAACATAATCGCTTTAGCGTTAAGCCTACCGGCTAACGCCTGCGCGCGATCTAAAGTACGGTTCGCAACCACTACGTCTTTTGCGCCAGAGTTCATTAAATGTTGAGCAACCAACTCAATCGTATCGCCCGCCCCCACTAATAAAACAGCCACCGACGAGAGATCAGCAAAAATACGCTGCGCCAAGGTCACGGCTGCAAAAGCCACTGACACAGGATTCTCACCAATGGCAGTATCACTGCGAACTTTTTTAGCAACCGCAAAAACACGTTGAAAGGCAGGTTCTAACTCAACACCTATGGCATTGAGTTGTCGAGAAACCGCATAGGAAGATTTCATTTGACCAAAAATTTGAGGCTCGCCAAGTATCATCGAATCCAAACCGCCAGCCACACGAATTAAATGCCTTAGCGCTTCTTGATTTTCATGAATATAAATATGCTCACTAAACTGCTCAACTGGCAATTCTTTAAACTGCCCAAGCCATATAATAACTGCTTCAGCCTCTTGCTCAGTGCTCACAATTAACTCAGTGCGATTGCAGGTAGAAACAATAACGGCTTCGGCTGTGCATTCAATGCCAGGCTCAGCATTAGCCGCCGACAGCCATGCCAGCAAGCTCGGTAACGCTGTATGCATCACATCGGGCGCAAACGCCAACTGCTCTCGCAGCTCAACGTTAGCCGTTGAATGATTGATGCCAATAGCCAGTAGCCGCATAGATAACTCAGTTAATAGAATAGGTCGTGCTGGTTCTTTATGATCTAGCCGCACATTTTAGCAATAACTCAGCACAATGTGGATGGTAATCATTGCCCTAATGAATAATGACTCTCGCCTAGATATGGGATTGTCTGCCAAACTATGCCATGATTAGCCGCTATACTGATCAACTAGAAAACGTTTTTTAGCCGTTTTCATAGCAATACTCAGTTTCAACTTCCGCGCTTAGCGTACACTCAAACGAAAAAATGAGATTTCACTTGGTCACAGCGTTCAACAGAGCGGCTTTTACCGCAGCCTCACATCGTTTAGCCAGCCTACTACTTATTGTGTTAACACTAAGTGGCTGTTCGACTTTGTCTAAATTAAATGTGTCAACCGCTCCACCAAGCGCCGATAACGTCTCCATCGATGACACCAATAATCAAACAAGCATACCTAATAAAGAAGCTGACTCTGAAGCAGCCGCTATAACAGCACCTTCTTACAGCCCAGAAGAAGAGCCACCCACACGGCCTTTTTCGGAACAAACGCTGTATAACTTACTGATAGCTGAACTAGCCACCCACGAGCAAAACTTTCCACTCGCCATTGAAAAATACCTGACAGAAGCGCAAAGCACGCTCGATAGTGGCTTAGCCTCGCATGCAACCCGCCTATCACTTTATGGCCGAGACATAAAAGCCGCGTTATCTTCTGCACAATTATGGCTACAAATTGAACCCGACAGTGAAAAAGCTGCCGCTATTTATGCCGATTTACTGACGCAGTCGGGCGAAACGCTGCACGCACTCGACGTATTAGAATCACAGTATACTTATGGGCGCATTCCCAACTACGGCGTACTTAGCCAAACTACATTGGCAGCCGGAGATCGCCAGCTCATCGAATTACTCGCTAGACTCGCTCCCTTAGTTGAGCTGCATGCTGATCACACTGAGCTCATTTTTACTTATGCGCTTTTACTTCAGCAAAATGAGCAGCACAGTGAAGCGCTCGCTACTTTAGACACGGTCAAAGATCTTCAAGCTAATCCCTCGCAGGCCGCATTACTAAGAGCGCAATTACTTGAAAACTTGTACGACGCTAAAACAGCAGCAAAAAGCCTTAGTAAAGCCATTAAAAAACAACCCGACGAACGCGCGCTTAGGCTTTACCGCGCTAAACTACTAATCCGCTTTGATCTACAAGGCGCTGAAAAAGCCTTTGCTTATTTACTTGAAGATACCCCCGACGATATCAATTTATTATTTTCACATGCCGTAGTTGCGCATGAGAACAAACACTATGAGACAGCAAGACGCGGTTTTGAAAAATTAATTTCTCATAATCAACGTGTCACAGTAAGCCACTATTACCTTGGGCAAATAGCTGAGCAACAAGGCGAATCGAATAAAGCTATCGCCCGCTATCGTCAGGTGAAAGCAGGCAAATATTTTATGCCGGCAACACAACGCCTTATTAACCTTCAAGCCGCACAAGACCAACTGTTAGAAGCTAGGCGCTATTTAGCCTCATTGCGTATTGCTATTCCGCTGCAAGCCCCTAATTTCTGGGCTCTAGAAGCTGCATTGCTTAAGAGTAATGGCTACATAGAAGAAGCTAGAGAGTTACTTGATTTAGCCATAGAACGCTTTCCTGAACAGCTATTACTGCGCCTTGAACGTGCATTAATGAGCGAGCAATTCAATGATTTTGCCACCACCGAAAGCGACTTACGTTTTATTTTATCGCGTGATCCTGACAACATAACCGCCTTAAACGCACTGGGTTACTCGTTAAGCAACCGGGTTGGCCGCTATGAAGAAGCATTAGCATTCGTCGAAAAAGCCTTTGCCTTAAGGCCTGATGATCCCGCCATTATAGATAGCCTCGGCTGGGCACAATACCGCTTAGGTCAATTCGAAACAGCGACATACCATTTAAAAATTGCCTTTGAGCAATTCCCCGATGATGAAGTCGCAGCGCATTTAATTGAAGTTTACTGGGTGAGTGGCGAAAAAAGTAAAGCCCGCAGTTTAATTAAGCAATTTAAGAAGCAGTTAGATGACACGCCAAAAGTAGATGAAGCCATTAATAGACTCAGTATTCCATGGTAAGGCTGCGCAACATGGTTATTGATAGCATAAAGCCTAAAGAGAGCAGCCTTGTTGTTATCTTGCTTTTATGCAGCTTAATATCGAGTTGTGCTAGCTTAAATAAAGATACTTATTCCAATAACCGTTCAAAAGACGGATTCGCCGGTGATGCAGCAGAATTACTGAACAAACATTGGCAGGTTAATGGCAAGCTAGCCATTCGGACCGTATCACCCAGCGCAGGAAGCCCATCGGCACAGGCATTGCGATTTAACTGGCAACAACAAGCACAAGATTACAATGTCACGCTTTCTGGCCCCCTAGGATTTGGACGCGTAACGGTGACTCAGCAGGACCAACGCATTTATTTATCTCAAGGTTCATTATCCCAGGGTTCATTATCTAAAGACAAAAACGCCATAGAAGCCAATGACATCGACCAATTATTCGCCCAACAAACCGGCTGGGCGCTACCAATATCTTATTTACGCTATTGGGCTCTAGGCCTACCAGCGCCTGAACAAGCCTTTACGCTTAATAAAAATAGCCAAGCTGAACTCGTCGGCTTTAAACAAGATGGCTGGCAAATCAACTATCCCGCTATTACGCTTGCTGCGCCCTACCCCTTGCCCAGCAAAATGATTGCTAGCAATAAACACTTTAAATTGGTTATTGCGTTTAAACATTGGCAGTTCCCGCTTATTGGGCTGGACTCAAGCGTGGATGATGCTCTGTGAAAGACGGCACAGCAACGACTCATAACGCTCTAACACTGCCATCACCGGCAAAGCTCAACCTATTTCTGCATATTACTGGCCGTCGCAGTGATGGCTACCACGAGCTACAAACAGCCTTTCAACTGCTGAATTTCGGAGATACTGTCGAAATTGATACTCGTAGTGATAATAAAATTGTATTACTTGAATCACTTGAAGGTGTGCCAGACAAAGATAACATTGTTGTTCGCGCAGCAAAATTACTGCAAAAGCAAGAATCGGGCAAAAATAGAGTACTTGGCGCCAATATTAAAATTAATAAGCAAATTCCAATGGGTGGTGGTCTTGGTGGAGGCAGTTCCAATGCAGCCAGCACCTTATTAGGGCTCAATTATTTATGGAAAATGGGCTTATCGAATGAGCAATTAGCCGAAATTGGGCTCAGTTTAGGTGCCGATGTCCCGGTTTTTATTTATGGCCAAAATAGCTTCGGTGAGGGTATTGGAGAGCGTCTACAAACGTTAGTTTTACCAAAGTACTGGTTTACAGTCATAAAACCACCCGTAAGTGTCCCAACAGCCGAAATTTTCTTGCACTCGCAATTGACACGAGACACTGTAACGATCAGAATAGCCGCCGTTTTTGAGCACCTGCAAACACCTGATCTTGCCAAAGAATTGCGCAATGATTGTGAAGATATTGTTCGCAGAGAGTATCCAGAAATTAGTGAAGCGCTCGACTGGCTAAACAGATTGGGTACAGCAAGATTGACCGGCACAGGCGCCTGTATTTTTGCCCGTTTCGCTTCATTAGCAGAAGCAGAAGCGGTATTAGCAGAAATGCCAGCCAGTTACACAGGATTTATTGCACAGGGTACGGATCGATCGACAGCGCACCAAGCGTTAGAAATGATCACAGAAAGACCGTAAACTGTTAAAAGAGTTAAAGTAAAAGTTTATTGGGGCGTCGCCAAGCGGCAAGGCACGGGGTTTTGATCTCCGCATTCGAAGGTTCGAATCCTTCCGCCCCAGCCATATTTAGAAAATAAGTGAAAATAAAATTTCGCTTAAGCTGGAAAAGAAACGAGTTAGCGGAAGGATGAGAACCTGATAGAAGGTTCGAACAATGCGAAGCATTGTCATATGGGAGCAAAGCGACCATTATCCCGAAGGGACGAAGTAATCCTTCCGCCCCAGCCATATTTAGAAAATAAGTGAAAATAAAATTTCGCTTAAGCTGGAAAAGAAACGAGTTAGCGGAAGGATGAGAACCTGATAGAAGGTTCGAACAACGTAATCATTCCGCCCCAGCGTCAATAGAAAACATACACGAATAAAGCCAGCCCAATAGCGCATTTCTTATTTAATCATTTCCGGGGATCTCCAGTGTCTAAAAACCTGATGTTATTTAGTGGTAATGCAAATCCAGAATTAGCGGCAAAAGTTGCTGCCGAGCTTAGCTTAAAATTGGGCAATGCTGACGTTAAGAAATTTAGTGATGGCGAAATCAACGTCGAAATTCTTGAGAACGTACGCGGTAAGGACGTCTTTATTGTTCAATCTACCTGCGCACCTACAAATGACAACTTAATGGAATTGCTGGTGTTGGTTGATGCCGTTAGACGCGCATCGGCTGTTCGTATTACCGCAGTTGTCCCCTACTTTGGCTACGCACGACAAGATCGTCGCGTTCGCTCAGCACGTGTTCCAATTACTGCAAAAGTGGTTGCCGACATGATGGTGCGCGTTGGTGTTGACCGCGTATTAACTGTCGACTTACACGCAGAACAAATTCAGGGCTTTTTCGATTGCCCAGTAGATAACGTTTACGGTTCACCTATCTTACTAAAAGATATTGAAAAGCAGCGCTACCCAGACCTAATGGTTGTATCACCGGATGTCGGTGGTGTAGTAAGAGCGCGCGCTATAGCAAAACAGTTAGATACTGAACTTGCGATTATTGATAAACGTCGCCCACAAGCGAACGTTGCTGAAGTAATGAATATTATCGGTGATGTATCGGGTAAAACCTGTTTACTTGTTGATGATATCGTCGATACAGCTGGCACACTTTGCACCGCTGCATCAGCCTTAAAAGACCACGGCGCTGAAAAAGTTATCGCTTATTGCACACACCCTGTTTTATCGGGCCCAGCAATTGATCGCATTACTGCATCGAATCTTGATGAGTTAGTTGTAACCGATACTGTTCCATTGTCAGCTGCAGCTATCGCTTGCGGTCGTATTCGTCAATTATCAATGGCCAGCATGCTTGCAGAATCTATTAGACGTGTGAGCAATGAAGAATCTATTAGTGCGATGTTTAGATAGTCCGTTTTCGGTCTATCCAACTTCGTACTAATTCTAACCGTCAGAACATTTTTATTTTTTATATTATGTCTCTGACATTTAAAACCCCAACGAATCATCCGGTCGCAGGAACTCGTTGATAACAGACTGAGGTATTTATTATGTCTGAAGCATTTGTATTAGAAGCACAAAGTCGAAATGACGCAGGGAAAGGTTCGAGCCGCCGCCTACGTCGTCTTGAAAATAAAGTCCCAGCTGTTGTTTATGGTGGCACTGCTGATCCTGTTAGCATTTCTTTAGAACACAACCCGTTTTGGCATCAATTGCAAAACGAAGCGTTCTTCTCGCACATCGTTACATTAAAAATTGATGGTGTTGCACAAGACGTTTTATTAAAAGATTTGCAACGTCATCCAGCTAGAGACATTATCATGCACGCTGACTTTTTACGTGTAGATAAGAACCAAGCCATTGTCGTCCAAGTACCGCTTCACTTCATTAACGAAGAAAGCAGCACTGGCGTTAAAGTACAAGGCGGACGTGTATCTCACCAAGCTAACGAAATCGAAATCCGCTGCTTACCAGGTCTATTACCTGAGTATATCGAAGTTGATATGATCGAAGTTGAAGTAGGTCAAACAGTGCATTTATCTGATGTTAAGCTACCTGAAGGCGTTGAAAGCGTTGCATTAAGTCATGGCGAAGAACATGATTTAGCGATTGCTAACATTGCCATCACTAAAGGCAGCTCAGAAGAAGATGAAGCCGAAGCTGCTCCTGCAGCCGAAGGCGATAGCGCAGAATCAAAAGACTAGATTCTGTCAGATGCAATCATCAGCCACTGCGTTGATGATTGCATCGTCATTTTGTAAGTATGGTTTTATCACCGTTTTAGAATCATATAAGCATGAGCACCACGTTTTTTATTTCACTAATTCAACCCGACGCAGAGCCAATTTGGTTTGAGTGCATCGCATGAATGATATAACGCCAGTACGCTTAATTGTTGGGCTCGGCAATCCAGGTAACGAATACTCCCAGACTCGTCACAACGCTGGCTTTTGGCTAGTAGACGAAGTGCTGCGTCGATTTTCTGGTGGCACCACACTCACAGAAGAAACCAAATTTCATGGTCATACCGGTCAAATTTTAATTGGCAGCCAAATGTGCCGACTGCTAATGCCCAATACCTTTATGAATCGCAGCGGTTTATCGGTTGCATCATTAGCAAACTTTTATAAAATTGAACCTGAAGCCATATTAGTGGCGCACGATGAACTTGATATTGCGCCCGGCACGGTAAGATTAAAAGTAGGCGGCGGTCATGGCGGCCATAATGGTTTACGAGATATTATTAGCAGCCTAGGTAATCAAAAACAATTTGGCCGCTTACGCATTGGTATTGGCCACCCAGGCAACGCCAAACAAGTCAGTAATTTTGTATTAAAAAAAGCACCGGCCACCGAACATGAGTGGATAGAAGATAGCGTTAGAGAAGCGGCCTCGCATATTGAAGCCATCGTTAAAGGTGACTGGCAAAAAGTCATGAACCAAATGCACAGCTTTAACGCCGCAGACCAAACATAATAGTCTATTAGATCTCGCTGTTAATTAAACGCAGTCGTCTCTTAGTCATAACAACCCACAGGGTTAACAACAATTTTAGCGAGTTACAAAATATGGGATTTAACTGCGGCATAGTCGGCCTACCTAACGTCGGTAAATCGACACTTTTTAACGCCCTAACTAAAGCGGGCATTGATGCAGAAAACTTTCCGTTTTGCACCATTGAGCCTAACACTGGCATTGTGCCAGTGCCTGATCCGCGTATGGATAAACTCGCCGAGTTTGTTAATCCTGAAAAGGTGATTGCCACCACCATGGAGTTTGTAGATATTGCGGGCCTTGTAGCCGGCGCTTCAAAAGGCGAAGGTTTGGGCAACCAATTTTTAGGCAATATCCGCGAAACCGATGCCATTGCGCATGTGGTTCGCTGCTTTGATGATGAAAACGTGATTCACGTAGAAGGCACTATTGATCCTGCTGCTGATATTGAAGTTATTAACACTGAGTTAGCGCTAGCTGATTTAGACAGCATAGAAAAAGCGTTACATCGCTACACAAAGGCCGCCAAAGGCCGTGATGGTGATGCGATTGTCATGCAGGCATTAATCGAAAAAATCCATCCGCATCTTGATCAAGCCTTACCGTTAAGATCATTTGAGTTAACCGAAGATGAGCTAGAGCTGCTTAAGCCTTTGAGCCTTCTTACGCTTAAACCGACTATGTACATTGCCAATGTTGACGAAGAAGGTTTTGAGAATAACCCTTACCTAGATACAGTGCGTGAAATTGCGGCGAGTGAATCCGCAGTAGTCGTTTCTATATGCAACAAGCTTGAGTCTGAAATTGCAGAACTTGAAGATGACGAGCGTGCAGAGTTTCTAGAAGAGCTCGGCATGGAAGAAGCCGGCTTAGATCGCGTTATTCGCGCCGGATACGATCTGCTAGGGCTGCACACCTACTTCACAGCGGGCGTTAAAGAAGTACGCGCATGGACTATTCCGATTGCATCAAAAGCGCCTCAGGCGGCCGGCAAGATCCACACAGACTTTGAAAAAGGCTTTATTCGTGCCGAAGTGATTGGCTATGATGATTATGTAGCCTGTAAAGGCGAACAAGGCGCTAAGGATGCGGGTAAATGGCGCTTAGAAGGTAAAGAATATACCGTTTTAGACGGTGACGTTGTTCACTTTAGATTTAACGTATAGGGCAAGTTTCAATAAAATGCCCAGAAAGGCCTACTGGGCTTGACAAAAAAGCGGTCAATCGGGAGAATGCGCCTCCCTCGACATAGCAGTAGCATTGTTTAGGTATTGAAAGGAATGGCAAGGTAGCTCAGCTGGTTAGAGCACATCACTCATAATGATGGGGTCGGCGGTTCGAATCCGCCCCTTGCTACCATTTTAAGAACCTCCCAAGTGGAGGTTTTTTTATGGAA
>CAXAHI010000027.1:0-23560 GCA_963968645.1 uncultured Gammaproteobacteria bacterium
ACCGCTGACCTCAACACTGCCAGTGTTGCGCTCTCCCAGCTGAGCTAAGGCCCCGTATTTGGGTGGGATCGTTAAAACTGTTGTCAGATACCTGACTCGCTCTAAACGGACGGCCATTTTAGCGATGCCGCCCCCCCAGTCAAGCCCTTTGACCGGCATTTGACAGATTCTGGCCTAATTCGCGCTATTTAATCCCTTATACGCTTTTTCCATGGCCTTCATCTGCTTCTTAGACACCCCGCCGAGTACGTCTATGCCATTTCTAAGCCGCGCTCGCGTCATATCTGAACCAAGCAATGCCATGGCATCCATTACTGAGAAAGAGGCCGTGCTGCCCGATACAGCAATGAATAACGGTGCTAAAAAGTCCTTCACCTTCACTTCTAACGCATCGGCTAAGCCTTTAAGTTCTTCAAACAACGCATCACGCTGCCAATCGCTTAAAGCTTCAAGCCGCCATAGGGCAAACTGTAAGATTTTTAGCTGTTCGGCGGTATCCAGTTTTAACCCAGCAAAACTCTGCTCGTTAATATCCAATATCCCAGAACCTAAAAAAGCGGTCTTGGGAATAAAATCACTTAAGGTATCCATACGTTGCTGCACATGCGGAATCACATTGAGCAAGGTCTCACGATTCAAACCCCATTCAATTAATTTATCGGCCAACTGCTCTACCGATAATGATTCACGAATCCATAAACCGTTCAACCAACTCAGTTTATCCAAATCAAATATTGGGCCACCTAGCGATACGCGCTGTACATCAAAGGCTTCTAACATTTCATCTAAGCTAAACTTCTCGCGCTCATCCGGCATTGACCAACCCATGCGACCTAAGTAGTTAACCAACGCTTCTGGCAAATATCCCATGCGCTGGTAGTACAAAATACTAGTCGGGTTTTTACGCTTGCTGAGCTTACTTTTATCGGGGTTACGCAATAACGGTAAGTGACAAAGCACCGGCATATCCCAACCAAAATACTCATATAAGAGTTGATGCTTAGGCGCAGAGTTAATCCACTCTTCACCGCGTAATACATGGGTTATTTCCATTAAATGGTCATCAACCACATTGGCTAAATGATACGTAGGCATACCGTCAGACTTTAAGAGTATTTGCGCATCCACGTTTGACCAATCTAATTCAATTTCACCGCGTAACATGTCACTGACTACACACTTACCTTCTGTCGGCACTTGCATACGCACAACAAAGGGTGCGCCATCGGCAATACGCTGCTGTTGCTCAGCATCACTCAATATTAAATCGGCCGGTTTTAATGCGCGGTTTTCACCTGACGCTTTTATGCTGGCGCGAAGCTCGTCGAGCTCTGCTGCACTGCGATAACATTTAAAGGCATGGCCGCTATCAATTAATTGCTGCGCATGCGTTTGGTAAATATCGCCACGCTCACTTTGACGGTAAGGACCAAAATCACCACCAACATCTGGACCTTCATCCCAATCCAAACCTAACCAACGCAATGAATCATAAATCATCTGCTCTGATTGCTCAGTGCTTCGTACTTGATCGGTATCTTCAATACGCAGCACAAACTTGCCGCCATGCTGCTTGGCAAAGCAAAGATTGAATAAGGCAATATAGGCTGTGCCTACGTGAGGATCACCGGTGGGTGATGGTGCAATACGAGTTCTGACGTTCATGAATAAAGACGTGTCCAATACTGGGAAATAGAAAAACAGAATTATACGTTAAGTCGGCAACTTAAATTAAGCCAAGAACAGCGTCTTTTGTCACCTACTGGCAATAAATTAACGGTCAGTGAGCAAATTATGGCTTGGTTATGGTTGAGTAATGGCTAAATCATGGCTAAGTGATGACTGAATTATGACTACGACATCGGCAACTAAGCCGATTCAGGCCCGTGTACTTGATTAAATTTAAGCACAGCAAAGGCAATGACACTGCCAACAACGGTTGTTAGTACGGCCATCATTTGCAGTAAATGTTCGCTATCAAAATCGGCTAAGGCAAAAGCAATGGTTAAACCGAGCATCAATAACATAGCGATATTTTGAAAAAAGTTGCTCGCAGCAATAACGCCACCCAAGGTATGCTCTGCCGCCTGCCATTGAATATAGGCATTTAACGGCACCACTAACAATGATGATGAAATACCCATAACACAATACACGCCAGCAAAAGCCAATGGCATATTTAAAAAGGCCAACGGCGTGCTCAAAAAAGTTAACGACCATAGCCCTGCCGACAAACCAAAAACTCCTAACGGGACGAGCTTTAAATTAATGGTAGATCGTGAGAATCGAGTAACTAGAAAGGCACCTATCGCAAGACCTACCGCAGAAGAAGCCAAGATAGCTTGAATTACCGCAGCATTCGTTATGCCTGCATGGGCTTTGGCAAACGCAGGAAACGCCGCTAGCATACCCTGCCCTACAGCCCAAAAAAGTGACAAGCCTAATACTGGAATAAACAAACGGTTGTCTCTTAGTAAATAAAAAATAGAGAGTCGAGGCGTTTGTAAACCTAAGGCATTTGTTTGCGAAAGCACTTCTTCTTTTTTAGGAATTCGACTCACTAAAAATATTTGCAATATCGCTAGCGCTATAAGCCCAAAACCTAATGGCCACATAGTAGAAGTAACCGCATTTTTATTATCCACCGCTGATACGCTTTGCAAAAGCTGATACAAATATTCAAAGCCGACAGAAAAAATAACGGTGCCTAATAAAATACCGGCAATGACTATTGCCTGCGCTAAACCATTAGACTCAGATAAACGATTTTTACCAAACAAGATTTTTAAATAGGATAATTTAGCAGGCGAATAAAAAGCCGATTGAATCGCCATAAATAACGTCATGGCCATTGCCGGCCAAAACCAGCCTAAGTAATAAAACAAGGTAATCATTATGGTGAGAAGCAATGAGCACCATGCGGCTAACTTCATCATGATGGGTTTAGGCGTGCTATTAGCAACACGCCCAATAGGAACAACCAAGGTAATATAGGGTAATAAAATAAGCGCATTAATAATGGCTATAAGAATAATTTGATAACCGCCATCATGCACTTTAAATACGGTGTTTTGCAGCGTGATTTTGTGGCCAAGATCAATAACAGCATTAAAGAATATAACGGCATAAAACGCTTTAGCGCCTGAATGAGAGAGTAATGCCTTCAAAATAACTACCTGCTTAATGGCCGATAAAGAAAAACACTATAACAGACTGGCAAAAAAAAATGCCGCCCCATTTATAGGGCAGCATTTTCTTTAATTGTAGTTGTTATTTAAATAGCCTTTATTATATTTTTATTGGCTAATATTTTGTTTTCTTATTATTGTTATTTCTTATAGATCCAGCTTCAAATTTACATAGCTTTTCATCTACATAACCACTTATCTATATAACTTCTTATAGACACAACTTCTGATCCACAAAAATTCTGATCTACAAAACTTTTGGTTTAAATAACCCTAGGTCTACATAACTTCAGGTTCGTCTAACTCTTTCCTACATTAAAGTTTAAATATGGAATTTTCAGACTTAAACTTTTCAACTATAAACAGCGCCTTCGCTTGTCTTTTTTAAGATCTTTTTAAAGGCCTTTTTAAATTTCTGTTTATTTCTCTATGTACTTATTAACTTTACCTATTCAAAAAAAAGCATCCACTCATTTTTTTAAATATCAAAATCATCAATACCGAGTTGATCTTTTAAAAGCCGTACTTCTAACCTTTCTTCTAAACGTCTACGGACATCGGTAGATTTTAAAAAAATAGCTGGCTTAAATTCTTCATTAGCATCATCTGTCATGCTAAGTGAGTCATCATCTAAATCCATACTCATATCGATTGCTCGATCTGATGATGAAATATTTGAGTTGTCTGTTTGCATATTGCTCGCTTGTCTTGCCATGTTCTCAACCTCCAAAAGTCGAAAAATAAAACACAAAGGCGAATCTTCTAATTATTATTGGCATCTCATTTGAAACATTTATTTGTTACAGCAATGTGATCTCTCTCAAAACCTGTAACAAAACATCTCAGTGAGTTGCTTATAACTTAGAGACTAGACGGTTTAATTATTTAGCACCAGAAATATGCGACTAAATTTAGCCGTTAGAAAGAATTTGTTCTAAAAAAGGGAGAGGCATAACTAAAAGTTATTATGATGCTTCATCAAAAATCATGAATAAATAGCCGCAGGCGGCCATTCCAATATAGCGGAAAAATGAATTAAATTAGTAACTTAAGTGAAATCGATGACAGATACAGCAAGAATCAACATCGCCATTCTGGCGCAGGTGCTATTCAAGGGCTCGCTGATAATACGGGCTAAACAAGCTAAAACTATTTTTTAGTCATAACCCAATTTATTTAAAAAAAAGCCCAAGTTACCTAAATGAGGTACTCGGGCTTTCATTTTAAGCGACTTAGGCTGTCGTTAAAAAGAAGCTGGCGCTTCTCTTAACTCAAACCCAAACGTCCTTACACTATAAAACTAAACGTCGAACGTCGCTCAATGCCGCTGAGACAAACGTTAGGAAGCGTCCGGCATCACCACCATTCACTGCACGATGATCATAAGAAAGCGATACAGGCAACATCTTTCTTGGTTCAAGGTTGCCATCAACGTAGCCTGGTTTAATGGCTAATTTAGACACACCTAAAATACCGACCTCTGGGGTATTCACGATAGGCGTAAAGCCAGTACCGCCAATGCCACCTAAGCTTGAGATAGTAAAACAACCGCCCTGCATTTCTGCTGGCTTAAGTTTACGCTCTTTGGCTTTAGTCGCTAGCTCAAGAATCTCTTGCGATAATTCCCAAATACCTTTTTGATCGGCATCACGAATAACCGGCACCATTAATCCTGCAGGTGTATCAACGGCCATACCGATGTTGACATATTTCTTATAAACGATGGATTCACCATCGGCACTTAATGAAGCATTAAACGCTGGGTTTGCACGCAAGGCTGCGGCAACCGCTTTTATTAAGAAAGGCAATGGCGTAATTTTAATGCCACGTCTGTCCATTTCAGCTTTTAATCCTTTTCTAAAGATTTCTAGCTCGGTGATATCGGCTTCATCAAACTGTGTAACATGCGGCACGTTTAACCAGCTGCGATGCATATTAGCTGCGGTGAGCTTATGCAGTTTAGACATTGGCTTAATTTCAACTTCACCAAATTGCGCAAAATCAACCGCCGGTACTTGTGGAATACCACTGCCAACAGACTGTGGCTCATTCACAACTTTCTTAACAAAGTTATGCAAATCTTCTTTGGCGACACGATCACGTGGGCCAGTGCCTTTAACACGCTTTAAATCAACGCCTAACTCGCGCGCTAATTTACGAACCGCTGGACCGGCATGAGTGTCAGTTTTACGACGACGATCTCTAGCAGACATGGTGTCAGCCGTGTTGCCTGTCGGAGCCGGCTTAGCAATATTTTCAACTACTGGCGCGGCTGCTTTTACTTCAGGCTCAACATTGGCTGGCGCTGGTGCACTGCTTGGTGCAACAGCAGCAGGTGCTGGCGCACTGTCTATTACTTCAACTTCGGCAACTAAATCACCCTCTGCGAGTGAATCACCTTCTTTAACATGCAATACCGTTATGACGCCGGTTACCGGTGAAGGTAACTCCATAGACGCTTTATCGGATTCCATGACAACAATGCCATCACCCTCACTAATGCGTTCGCCAACACCGGCGACTACTTCAATTAATTCAACTTTGTCTGCGCCACCTAAATCAGGCACGTAAACAGACAGCACTGAAGTAACGGGAGCACCCGTTGGATTAGGAGCTGCAACAGGCTCAGGTGCTGACTCAACGACAGGCGCAGGTGCAGCAGCCGCTTCTTGAGCCGGCACTTCTGCTGGCGCTTCGGCACTGCTATCACTACCAGCAAGTTCTACTTCTAGAACGACATCGCCTTCAGAAATAGTGGCTCCATCGGCAACGGCAATTGAAACAATTACGCCTGCAACTGGACTAGGAATATCCATTGATGCTTTGTCAGATTCGACAACAATCAATGATTGGTCTTGGCTTATTGTGTCGCCCACGGCTACACAAATTTCAATGACTTCTACTTCAGAAGCCCCACCAAGATCAGGCACTTTAACGGTTTGCTTACTCACTCTATCAGTCCTTATCAGGTAACACTTTTATGATCACTTACATAATCACTTACATGATCACTTAAACGGCTTCTTAAACAGTTACTGGGTCTACTTTATCTGGCGAAATGCCATATTTCTTAATCGCTTCAGCAACCACATCGGCTTTAATTGTGCCTTCTTCAACGAGTGAACCCAATGCAGCAATAACTACAAAGTAACGGTTCACTTCAAAGAAGTGACGCAATTTAGCGCGTGTATCACTGCGACCATAACCATCAGTACCTAACACTTTAAAGTTGCCAGGAATATAAGGTCGTAATTGATCCGAATACAATTTCATGTAATCAGTCGCTGCAATAAACGGACCCGATGCATCTTGTAATTGCTCAGTGATATAAGGTACGCGAGGTGCTTCGTTAGGATGTAACATATTCCAACGTTCACACGCTAAACCATCACGGCGTAATTCATTTGAACTAGTAATGCTCCAAACGTCTGCGGCAACATCCCAATCATCTTTCAACAAATCTACGGCTGCTTCAACTTCACGTAAAATAGTACCCGAGCCCATTAACTGAACGCGCTTAGTGCTTTTTAGCGGGCTCTTAAATAATGGGTAAATACCTTTAATGATGCCCTCTTCAACGCCAACTGGCATTGCAGGGTGCGTGTAGTTTTCATTCATCGCAGTGATGTAATAAAACTTATTCTCTTGCAACTCATACATACGCTTTAAGCCGTCTTGAACAATAACAGCCAATTCGTAAGCATAAGTTGGATCATAAGAAACACAGTTTGGAATAGTCGATGCCATTAAATGACTGTGACCATCTTGGTGTTGTAGACCTTCACCATTCAACGTAGTTCGGCCAGCGGTTGCACCAATTAAAAAGCCGCGCGCCTGACTATCACCCGCTGCCCACGCTAAATCACCAATGCGTTGAAAACCAAACATTGAATAGAAAATATAAAACGGCACTAACGGTACATTGTTGGTGCTGTAAGAAGTTGCCGCAGCCAACCAAGCTGACATAGCGCCACTTTCGTTAATACCTTCTTCGAGAATTTGGCCTTTTTCATCTTCTTTGTAATACATAATTCCACCGGAATCATGCGGGGTATATAGCTGCCCCTGCGAAGAGTAAATGCCTAACTGTCTAAACATACCTTCCATACCAAAGGTACGCGCTTCATCAGGAACGATAGGAACAACACGCTCACCAATCTCTTTATCTTTTACTAAGGTTGATAACACACGTACAAATGACATGGTGCTAGAAATTTCACGCTTACCTGAGCCTTTTAATTGCGCAGAAAAGTCTTCTATTGCCGGTGTTTTTAAGGCTTCAAATTCTGCACGACGACGAGGAATATAACCGCCAAGCTTGTCACGTCGGCTACGCATATAAACCATTTCTGGGCTATCAGGTGACGGACGATAATAAGGAACGGTTTCTAATTCTTTATCCGATAACGGAATATTGAATCGAGTACGGAATTGCTTAAGGCTAGCTGTATCAAGTTTTTTCAGTGAATGCGTTTCATTGTTCGCTTCGCCCGCTTCGCCTGTGCCGTAACCTTTTACGGTTTGCGCCAAGATAACAGTTGGCTGACCTGAATGCTCTACCGCTTCAGAATAAGCTGCATACACTTTATAAGGATCATGACCACCACGGTTAAGATTCATGATGTCGTCATCAGATAAATCTTTAACTAGCTCAAGTAGCTCTGGGTATTTACCAAAGAAATGGGCACGCGTATAAGCGCCACCATTAAATTTATAGTTCTGTAATTCACCATCACGTACTTCATTCATACGTTGCTGAAGCAAACCGGTTGTATCACGCTCTAATAGCGCATCCCAACGGCGACCCCATAATACTTTTATAACGTTCCAACCTGCACCGCGGAAAACGCCTTCGAGCTCTTGGACAATTTTGCCATTGCCGCGAACAGGACCATCAAGACGCTGAAGGTTACAGTTGATAACAAAAATTAAGTTATCCAGTTTTTCTCGACCGGCCATTGAGATTGAACCCAATGATTCTGGCTCATCACACTCGCCATCACCTAAGAAACACCAAACTTTACGATCACCACGAACAGCCATTTCACGCTTATCGAGATATTTCATTACGTGGGCTTGGTAAATCGCTTGAATCGGACCTAAGCCCATCGATACGGTAGGGAACTGCCAGTAGTCAGGCATTAACCAAGGATGCGGGTAAGATGACAAACCGTTGCCATCAACTTCACGGCGGAAGTTATCGAGCTGCTCTTCAGAAAGTCGACCTTCAAGATAAGAGCGCGCGTAAATACCAGGCGCCAAATGGCCTTGGTAATAAATTAAATCGCCTTCTTTGTCATCTGTAGGTCCACGGAAAAAATAGTTATAGCCAACATCATAAAGCGTTGCCGCCGATGAGAAGCTAGAGATATGACCGCCTAAGCCTTCGTCGTTGTCATTCGCACGCATTACCATGGCGAGTGCGTTCCAACGAGTAATAGAACGAATACGTCGCTCCATAAATAAATCGCCAGGCATATGCTTTTCATTAACTGGCGATATCGTATTACGGTAAGGCGTAGTAATGGCCGGTGGCATCTTGATTTCGGCTTCAACGGCACGATCAACCAATTGCTGTAATAGATAGGCGGCGCGACCGCGGCCTGTTTGGTGAATCACTGACTCAAGTGAATCCAACCATTCTTGCGTTTCCAGCGGATCTTTATCCTGATCGTGCATAACGTGTAACACCTTTGTTCAATAGCATTGCGACAAAAAGAAAGCGCTTGTAGCGCGATTAAGTGCAGTTTAGTGCAACTTAAAGCATCCCACCAGATCAATTAATACAACTGTATTAAATTTAAAAAAGGGGATTTGATTGATCATCAATAAGCCTAAGCGCTCAGAAAAAGCCGCTTAATGCTTATAAAATCTATAAAAAGAAGGAAAAAGAGCGAAATAACATCTAAAACCAAATAACGATAAAAAAGAACCCGCTATCGATAGTAAATAATTTGCTGCTTATTTTTAGTATCAAAGGTCTGAATTTCAGCCTGCCCTGCACCTAAAGAAGCATCTTCGCCTTGCATGGCTGAATCCGTTAATTGAATTAATGAGGCTTCTTGTGTCAGCAATAAGGCTCGCACAAAAGCCAGCCAATTATCATAAGTCATATCATCGACAATAATGGCCAAGCGCTCTCGTCGCTCAAATGCTTCGTCAGCCAAGACCAAACTGCCCCAAAAGCGACGGCTGCGATCACTGAGGTTCTGATCAGCCTCACGTAGCTGCGCCGCTAATGCTTGTCGATGACGATGAAACTCCTCGACATCAACACCCTGCTCAAGCACATCACCAATAAAGCTATTGAGTGCTGCAAGAATGACCTGCTCATTACTCGAAGGCGACTGCACCTGAAATGCGATACCGGGTAATCGATTTCGATTAAATGCGCTCGCGCCAACAACATAGCCCAACTGCTGCTCGGTTCGTAACTGGTTAAATAATCGAGGGTGCAACACGCTAACGGTTAACTGGCTGAATGCAGCACTGCTTAAACTTTCATCTGGCGCTTGGAAGTACCATAAAACAGCGGCATCACTATGATTCAACTTCTGCGTTTGCTGCTGGCGACCTAATGGCAACTCAACCACGCCTACATGCAGGCGCTGCTCAGTTAAGTCACAGCCACAATTCGGTAAGGCCGCCAATAAACCCGTCAACGCTGCAACGGTATTGCTATCAACATTACCGTGAAGCATTCCTTCGGTATAAATATTCGGCCAAAGTGCATCAACATGATCTTGTAAATCGGCTATCGTCACATCAGCTAAAGCATCCATTAACTCGACCTCGCTCCAGCTATTCGCGTATAGCGCCTGCTGCATAGTCGAAGCAAGACGTCGGTATGGCGTGCTCTCTCTATTTAATTGTAAGGCGCGCATTAACTCAACTTTAATACTTTCAAACCGATCAGGCTCAATAGTCATCGTCGTTAAGGTCGGCAATACTTTTTTAGCCAAATCGATAAGCCCATCGTTATAACCCCCTAAGCTCAAAGTAAAACCACGACGCTGAGAATAAAATCGTACATTCATACCGGCCAAATAAGCGGGATATAAATACTCATTTAACTGCTCATTAACAACGCTCGCATAAAGCTGCGATAAAGCCGCGCTGCGACTCGACTGTCTTGATGTCGCAGTGAGAAAAGAAAATAAAGCATCGGCTTTAGGGACATCAAAAGTATCATCGGTCTTTACCCACAAACGCATACCCGCTTGCTCAACGGATAAAGTAGGCACATCACTTTGGGTCGCTGCAGAAAATAATTCAAAGTCTTGCGCAATAAAAGCATTCGCACTCGGCAAAGTAAAAGACTGACTGGCCAGCGTGCCACTTAAATCGCCTTGCCATCTTTCTAACCATTGTTGCGGTACATCATCAACTGAATAAGGCGCAGAAAACCACTCGCTTATTTTCTGTGTTTTGAAATCTTCAGGCAGATCTTTCGCAACCAGCGTAATCAATACATTATCGGGTGACAAACGCGACAGCCGATCAGCGATTAATGCAGGACGATACTCACTGTAATCGTAATCACCCGATATCACTTCAGCCGGGGGATAAAAATGAAGATTGGCAGCAGCACCCATTGCCGCAGACATAACCGTTGGCCGCTGATAAAAACGAAACGCCATATCAGCAAGCTGGCGCTGCTCAGTAAACAATGTACGACTCAATTCAGGATGCTGTTTATGTTGCTGGCCTAAATAGCGAATAGCAAAAAACACTTCATCGGTAACTTGCTGAAATTCTTCAACGCCTTTTTCTGTTAAAGCAATATTAAGTTGAAACGTAGCACCGCCGGTATAATTTAATCCAACGCCTGCGCCCAAACCTTCAGCCCAACCAGCCGTTTTTAAAAGTGATAATAAACTCCCCTCGCCTTCATGGCCTAATATATTACCTATATAACTTAATGGCTTGCTGCGATAATCATTAGATAAGTCTGGCATTGGAAACGTTAACCGTAACTGGCGTATCGGTTTTTCTGCCTGCACTGCAAGAATTAATGGCAAAGTACTGTTAGCCGTAGTCAATAACGGCTCATCAATAGCTTCTGTTTTACTGCCATTATTAGGAATAGAGGCAAAACGATGAATCACCATGCGCTTTAGTTCTGGTAAAGAATAATCACCCACAACCACTAAAGTCATTCGACTGGCAGAATAATAACGCTGATAAAAACTCAGCATATCGTCTCTTATTGATGGCGACGACAATGTACTTAAGCTACCCACTGTAAATTGATGATACGGGTGCTCAGGATTAATCAGCTGCTGTGTTGCATCAAGAATACGTCTATTCTCATCTTTTATTTTGGTGCGATATTCAGACTCTACAGCATTGACTTCACGCTGCACATAATCTGCATTAAACAACGGCGAAACAAAAAAATCAGAAAAACGATCTAACGCAGGCACGAGCGAAGCATTATCAATATCAAAGTAATAATTGGTATGCTCAAAGCTGGTATAGGCATTATGGCTTCCACCATTCTCACTAATAAACTTTTGATAGCCATCGGCATCAGGGTAATTTTTAGTGCCTAAAAACAGCATATGCTCAAGAAAGTGTGCCAAACCTTGTCGAGTAGCAGGATCATATCGAGAGCCGACATGTACATCTAATGACGCAGCTGCTTTTTCAGCATCGGCATCTGAAATCAATAATACTTTAAGCTGATTATCCAAGGTGAAGTATTCAAAGTGTCGAGCATCATCAGGGCCTTGGCGCACTTTATTTTTTGCAGCACGACTCTCAACAGTACCACCTACAACAGTATTAACGACGCTATGCCAAACATTAGCCGCATCGTCCATCAACAAAGACGTAGACGAACAAGCGATTAGATTTAGAGTAAAAAAAACAGATAGCGTAAAACGGCAAACATTAAAAAACTTTGCCTTAAACCCTGCCTTAAATAGTGTATTAATAATTGAAAATCCTATTGAAAAAAGACGGGAAAATAGACTATAAAAAATAGACAGGCATAAAAAGCAGCAGACGCTGATTAAAAAAACGACTTAGCCGAACAGAGGCTTACGCCCCGGTTTCAGCTTATGAATCAGCTTCAGTTTGCGCCTCGACAGCTACTTCACTCAAAGTTAATTCATCGCGAATATTTGGCCATGCATTAAGAACGGCTTTAATGAGTGTCGCTAATGGAATAGCAAAGAACACACCCCATAAACCCCATATACCACCAAAGAATAATATCGCTAACAGAATAGCAACGGGGTGAAGGTTAACCGCTTCTGAAAATAATAATGGCACTAAGGCATTACCATCTAAGCCTTGAATAACAAAATACGCAATCATTAGCCAGACAAAATCACCGCCGTAACCCCATTGCAATAGCGCAACTAAGAGCACAGGCAAGGTCACCAAAAAAGCGCCTATATAAGGAATGATTACCGACAAGCCAACCAAAATTGCTAATAACGCGGCATAGTTAAGATTGAACCAAGCAAAAACAATATAAGAAGCGACGCCAATAATAAACATTTCGATAGCTTTACCGCGCACATAATTCGCCATCTGTTCGTTCATCTCAATCCAAATACGCGTAAGTAATGGCCGCTTAGTCGGCAGCATGCCACCAAACCAATTCAGCAATAATATTTTATCTTTTAGAAAGAAAAAAACCAATACCGGAACCAACACTAAATAAACCATAAAACTGAATAAATTAGGAATTTTTGAAACCGAGAATGACAATACGGACTGACCAAAGCCACCCAACTCTCGATTCAGAAGCTCTGTCCACTCTTGCACTTGGGCTTGTGTAATAAAGGTTGGATAAAGCTCAGGCAATAAAATTAATTTTTCTTGAATTAAGACAATTAAACTGGGCAACTCTTGAACTAAGTTAGAGAGCTGATCTAACGCCAATGGCATTAGCACAATTAACCCCACCACTAAAGACACCACCAGTATCGCCGAGCTCATTGAAACCGCTACGAGATGCGGTAAGCGAAAGCGCTCAAGTTGAGCGACAATCCCTTGCAGTAAAAAAGCCAAGACCAGAGCAGCAATAACGGGCGATAAAATACCGCCAAAACCGACAATAATGGCCGCCGCTACAACTAAAATAAGCAGTAAGATAATCGCTTCTTCGTCATGAAAGTTACGGTCGTACCACTTTTTTAATACGTTTAACATAAATTACCGATGCCTATTGAATACAATTAAATACAACTAGATACAATTGATTACCATCAAATGAATGCGAACAAGAAAGTTACCACTGGAACTTTGCAACCGCAAGATGATCCATTGAATTACCGCCTATAAAAGTCATCATTGCTGTAAACTAATGCTATGACTAATAATGCTGTCACTGTCGCTACCCAATAGCCAGTAAATACTGCATTATTTGAATAACAGAACTGACAAGACACGCTGAAAATGAACCGTCTATTTAGTATCCATTCAAGCAAAACCCATGCGTTAATCACGCTAGTGATTGGCTTGCTGCTTAATATGCCATCTTTGGCCAACAACACCGCTGAACCGCTACCCGAACTGGGTGATAGCGCTGCCGGCTTAATGGCACCCGCACAAGAACAAGCACTAGGACAGGCATGGCTACGATCATTTAGAGCCAGTGTGCCACTAGAAAGCGACCCGCTGGTATTTGAATACATTGAAAACCTACTCTTTAAACTGACGAGCTATAGCGATATAGAGGATAAAAACCTCGACCTCGTCATTGTCAGCAACCCAACCATTAATGCCTTTGCCGTTCCTGGTGGGGTTATCGGCGTGAATACGGGCTTACTGCTTTACGCTGAATCAGAAGCACAGCTAGCCTCTGTACTCTCGCATGAGCTAGCGCATTTATCTCAGCGTCATTTTGCTCGTAGCGTTGAAGCCTCACAGCGAACTAATTTCACTACCCTTGCCGGCTTACTCGCCGGTATTGTCTTAGCCGCAGCCAGTGAAGGTGATGCCGCATCGGCCGCTATTATGGCCTCGCAAGCCGCTGCTCTTGACTCACGATTACGCTACAGTCGCCTGCATGAAAAAGAAGCCGACCGACTAGGTATGAAAACATTGGTTGATGCAGGTTATCCTGCGGAGTCTGCCGCACTTATGTTTAAACAAATGCTTAACGCCTCAAGACTTTACGGCAATAGAATGCCTGAGTTTTTATTAACCCACCCTGTTACCGAATCACGTATTGCTGATGCAAGCAATCGCGCCAGACAACTGCCTTCAACAACCGCTGTGCCCAGCTTGGATTATTTATTAATAAAGGCGCGCATCACGGCATTGGGGAAAGTGCCCGGCAAAGAATCAACAGAGGAATCGGCGAAAGAGCATATTAAACGATTTAGCCTAGCCTTAGAAAAGCTCTCGGCTCCAGAACCCAGCAGCCCAACCAACAGCAATGTGCCTGCCGAATTAGCACGCACTGCGGCTCATTATGGTTTAGCGCTTTCCTATTTAGAAAATCGACAATGGCGTAAAGCCCGTAAAGCATTGGCACCATTACTTAAACAAGCACCGAATAAACTCGCCTACTTATTATTGGATATTGATATCGATATTGAGGCGGGCGACAGTAAGCGCGCTGAAAAAAGGCTGCATGAATTAAATGCCACCAGGCCTAACAACTATGCCATCAGTATGGCATTAGCCCAAACAATGTTAAGTAATACAGACTATAAAGACGCGCAAAAAGTATTGCAGTCGCTCACTAAAACGCGACCTGCTCAAGCGGATGTTTGGTATTTAATGTCAGAAACGCATGGGCTTGCTGGTGATATATTGCAACTGCATCAAGCGAGGGCAGAATTCTTTTTACTGCGCGGCAATTTCTCTCAAGCTCGACAACACTTAACAACCGCACTGTACTTTAGTAAAAATAATTATCAAATAGCTTCACGAATAAAAGAACGTATTAGGGATGTCAATTCTTTGCAGCAACTCACTGAGAACTTATAAAAAGCCGCTCTTTATTAAGCACCTGCTTTTACAAAATCCAACATACGCTGCAATGGCAATAATGCGCGAGCGGCAAGGTCTTCTGCTACAAAAACTTCGTTCGTTTTCATCTCCAAGCTACTTGCAAGATTATCTAAATCATTCATGGCCATCCAAGGGCAGTTAGCACAACTTTTACATGTCGCCCCCGCACCACCCGTAGGCGCAATCAAAAATTGCTTATTCGGTACTAACTGCGTGAGTTTATAAAAAATACCTTGATCTGTCGCAACAATAAATTGCTCATGAGGTAACTCAGCAGCAGCCTGAATAATTTGCGTGGTTGAGCCCACTCTATCGGCCAACGCCAAAACAGACGCAGGTGATTCTGGATGCGCAAGCACTGCGGCGTTAGGGTAAACCGCTTTTAAATCTAAAATGCCTTTGGCTTTAAATTCATCATGCACAATACAGGTGCTATCCCATAGCAACATATCAGCACCGGTCTGCTTTTGGACATAGGCACCTAAATGTTTATCGGGCGCCCAAATAATTTTTTCACCCAGCCCATCAAGATAATCAACAACATCTACTGCAATGCTTGAAGTAACCACCCAATCGGCGCGCGCTTTAACGGCTGCCGATGTATTGGCATAAACCACAACGGTACGGTCGGGATGCTGATCACAAAAAGCTGAGAACTCTTCAATCGGGCAACCTAAATCTAATGAACAAGTCGCTTCTAAGGTAGGCATAAACACCCGTTTTTCAGGGCTTAAAATTTTAGCCGTTTCACCCATAAACTTAACACCGGCAACAATCAGTGTTTGTGCTTTATGCGCTGCGCCAAACCGTGCCATTTCTAATGAATCAGAAACAATACCGCCAGTCATTTCAGCTAATTTCTGAATAGCAGGATCGGTATAATAATGCGCGACGATGGCGGCATTCTCTTTTTCTAATAACGCAGCAATTCGCTCAGCAGCAATATTAAATTCAGCTTCGGTATAGCTAGGCAGGTTTGGCTCATAAACATGTCGTTTAACAATATCTTCAGCACTGCCACTGTAAGCACTTGTGGCTATTGCATCAGAAGAATTTGAGCCGGAATTGTGAGAATGTTGATCTGTCATGATGGGAATCTTTTCTGAAATAATCGTCGACGAAAAATTGAATATAAATTACTGGGTGCACTTAGCTGCGTGACCATGGTTGTGTGCCAATGGTTGTGTGCCAATGTTGTCATAAACGCATTGTAACACAGAGATTTCTAACAGCGCCAAAGACAACTTAGAGCTGCCACTGCCGTAAGAGCGCGGTTAGCTGCTCATTATTCTGTGTTAAAGGTGAACGTCTTAATAGCTCTAAAGCTTTATTACGCTCACCCAAGGCATCAAGCATCAA
The DNA here is from genome assembly GCA_963968645.1 of uncultured Gammaproteobacteria bacterium. GTDB lineage: Bacteria > Pseudomonadota > Gammaproteobacteria > Pseudomonadales > UBA7434 > UBA7434. The sequence continues at coordinate 16,527 of CAXAHI010000027.1, forward strand.
CAAAGAAGCATAAAAATAATCTGCATTCGCCGGCGACAACTGTACGGCATTATCTAATGGCACTATCGCTTTTGAATAGTTCTTAGCTCGCGCATAAAGCAAACCCAGTGCGTATTCAACCGACGCCTGCTGCTGCAATGCGAAGGTATAAATATCACCCGGATCGTTGATCGCTTGCCGCGCATTTTCTGCTGTAACGGCAATAGCTTTAAGTAATAATGGCTCTGCTTTATTATCGGCTTGCTGTAAGCGATAAACATCGGCCAAATTAACTAATGCCGGCACATAGGATGGCACTAACTGCAATGCTCTTTGGTAGGCAATAACCACCGCATCCAAATCCTTCATTTGTCGATTGATATCAGCCAATGTCATCTGTGAACCTAGTAAATCACCATGATGCTCATAGGCCTTAATAAACTGCCTGACATTCTCTTTTAATAAGCGTTTATTTTTTCGATTATCTTGTTGAGAAATAAACTGGGGAGTAGCCAGTAAATCAGCTAGCGCGAGCGTTGCCGCAAAGCGAACCGATTTTATCGGGTCTTTTAAGAGTGGCATTAATAATTGCTGACGATGACTAATATCGAAGTTACGGATAATACTAATGGCGGCCAAACGGACTACGACATCATCGTCAGATAATCGTAACACCAAAGTATCGAATGCTTGCTGACTATTAATAGGCATCGTATCTAACAGCATGGATTTTTTCATTGCCGGCGTTTTAGTTGACGCTAATAAGTTGTAACGTTTATTTTCTAGAACGGTTAACGATGACATTAAATCAGCGACGCTTTCATTCTCACTTTTGCTGTTATCATCATTGTCCGCCTGAGCCAGACGATTATTTAATCGAGAAAAAGCTAACAACCAATCGGCAAAATCCATTTCATTATTTTCAATCGCCGGCGAAGCATCACGCCACTCGTCTATTGTTTCTGCAGCCCAAGCATCGCTATTATTATGGCACTCGGTACAGGCGTTAGGTGTATCTAACAATTGACTTAAAGCAGGTGAAGGTTTTTGAAAGCTATGATCACGTCTTGCATCGACGCCCATATACGTACGCTCAGGCATATGACAACTCACACAGCGCGCCGACTCGCTTTCTAAGGGGTGATGATGATGTGACTCCACCGCAAACACATCGGCACGGTGGCACTGCGCACAAACGCCATCATTTGAGGCGGACGCTAATTGTTGCGCGTCATAACCTTTTACCTGTCCGCTATGCGCATCATGACAATTCAAACAAGTAACACCGGCATGAGCCATTTTACTTTGCGTGAATGAACCATAAACAAAATCTTCTTCACGTATTTGCCCATCGGCAAAATACAAAGGCTCACGCACGCGAGTGGGCTCAAAATTATTTAACCAATCCGTTTGCGTACTCTCATGAGATGTTGTGCTTATAGGCTGGCGTAAACTATGGCAGTTCGCACAGCCATCAATGACAGGCATTGCCGTCGCATCATTATTCGATGTTAAGCGTTGCGCAATCGGATCATTGGCAACAAACTGCCAATGATCTTCTGTCGCTAATTGTCGAACTAACCCTTTACCAATGTGCTCACTTTTATCTTTACTAACATGTTCATTATTTTCTTTATTGTCGGCCCACTGAAGATGCCCGCTAGCAGGACCATGACAAGATTCGCAACTGACTGCTGGCTCCGACCAAGTTGAAGTGAACGTCGGGCTTTTATTACTTGCATCACCAGTAACATTCGCCAGAGCGTTAGTTGTAAAAGAGGCGTTAGTTTCAAAATTCGTTGTATGGCAAGAAGCACATTGGCTATTCCAATTTTGAAAATATTGACGCCAATGTAGCGTATCATCTGCCGCATCAGAGGTTGTTAAATCCATCCACCGCTGGCCGCCCTGCTCTGCCTCTCTAGCATCCCAAGCCACAGCAAATACTTGATAATTACCCGGATGGGTTTCCAAAATATATTGCTGTAAAGGATAAATCCCCAGCGTATAGACCACCGGGTAAATTTGCTCTGTTGAATCTGAGGTTTCTGAAGAAAATGTTTGTAAACGAATTTGATACTGCGTTTTAGAATCTATTGGTCGCTGCTCAAAAACTGCAACACCATCCCTATAGTTTACCGATACCGTCGAAAAATCACCTACCACCGAATCAACATTTGCCGGCGCAAACGCCTGACTATGGTGGGATTGCTGCCATCCTTGATGCTGTGCTTGGTGACAACTCGTACACGTTTCACTACCAACAAAGTGTGCCTGCTCAATGATTGATTTTGTTGCTGCAGCATTTGATGACGCTTGAATATTAGCGTCAATATTCTTAGCCTGCGGAACTGCCGACAAGCCTGCGTCTATCACTTTACTACTCGGCATAAAATACATGACGAGTGCCACAGCCATGACCGCCGCTAGCAAAATGGCTATAACGATTAACATGTAATTACGCTTATTCAATGATTCGCATTCCTAAAAATCCAGGTGTAGTAGCAGGCATGAACGGGTGTAAGTATGTATAAACAGATATCAAAAGAAATCTAACAAGTATTTTTAGTCATTATCTCAGCTAGATCATTAAAAAGATAACGCCAAGCCTAAAAAAATACATAAAAAAGCATCACCTCATCCAACAACCCTCCGAAGCGTTAAACACGACGATTCTCGACAAATTTCCATGCCTGAGCTAGGATGCCTGCATCAATTCAACACCGGCGTATTTTCGTATGGGTTTGCTACAGCAATTAAATAACCGCGACACACTCAGCAAAACAGCCCAGCAAGTGGCTGATACTATTCTTGCTGATCCTCAAGCGGCTTTGAGTTTACCTATTGCAGAGCTAGCAAGACGTGCCAGTGTCAGCGAGCCTAGCGTTAACCGCCTATGCCGCTCCTTAGGCTGCAAGGGTTACCCCGATTTCAAAGTTAAATTGTCGGGTGAACTATCTAGCACGCAAGGAAAAATCGCTAGAAATATCGACTTTAATGACAGCGTTAGCGAAATTATAAGCAAAGTCTTTGACTCGACTCATGCCAGCTTAACCATGGCTCAAGAAGCCTGTGATACCGCCACTTTAGCCTCAGCTATATCAATACTCACCAATGCTAAAGCCATCTACTTTTTTGGCCATGGCGCATCAGGCTCGGTTGCATTAGATGCACAGCACAAATTCCTACGCTTTAAGAAGCCCGCTATTGCTCATGTTGATGTGCTAAACCAGCGTATTGTCGCTACTGGCTTAACCCAACACGATGTCGCTGTGTTTATCTCTTACACCGGTCGCACACATTCAGTGATCGAGGCGGCCAATATTGCCTCAGCTACTGAAGCCAGCATTATTGGTATCACCAGCCTTGATTCACCGCTCGCCAAGCAATGCGATACCGTATTGCCCGTGGGCAATGATGAAGATACCGATATGTACACCCCCATGACATCGCGAATCGCTCAACTCTCACTTATCGACATACTGGTATCGGGTGTGGCCCTAAAAATGGGTGGCGCATTCGCCGACCACCTCCTCCGCGTTAAAGCATCGGTTGCCGAAACCAAAAAACCGGGACTTTAAGCACCAATTCAAGGCATGAAGCTTTTCTTTTCGTATAAAAAACATACGCCCTTATGTAATAAAATTACATTCAACTGTTTTTAACCCCTAGATATTGCACATTACATGTAATTTTATTACTCTTATCATCCAAATTTGATGGTTCGCACTCAGCGAGCCACTCCCAAAAAAATAACGCTAATATCTCAGCAGGAGATCCCATGTACCGCATCGCTATTAACGGTTTCGGCCGTATCGGCAGAAACGTCCTTAGAGCCTACTACGAAAGAAAGGCACAAGGTCATTCATTGCCTTACACAATTGTTGCCATTAATGATCTTGGCTCAGTCGACATAAACGCACATTTATTAAAATACGATACCGCTCACGGCCAATTCGCTGGTAGTGTTGAAGTTAGCGGCCAAGACATTGTGGTTAATGGCGACGCTATTCGTGTTATTGCTGAGCGTGACCCTAAGGCACTTCCTTGGGCTGAAATGAACGTTGATTTAGTCATGGAATGCACAGGCTTGTTCACTTCACGTGATTCTGCAGGCCAGCATCTTGAAGCCGGCGCAAAGCGTGTACTCATTTCTGCACCAGGCACTAACTTAGATGCGATGGTTGTTTATGGCGTTAACCATTCAATCTTAACGGCTGATGATAAAATCATCTCTAACGCTTCGTGCACCACTAACTGTCTTGCGCCGTTAGCGTATGCATTAAACAATTCAGTCGGTATTGAATCGGGTTTAGCAACAACGATTCACTCTTACACTAACGACCAAGTATTGACGGATGTTTACCACACGGATTTACGCCGTGCACGTTCAGCCACTCATTCAATGATTCCAACTAAAACCGGTGCCGCTAGTGCCATTGGTCAAGTTATTCCTTCATTGCAAGGTAAGCTAGACGGCTTAGCTGTTCGAGTACCGGTTATCAATACTTCATTAGTTGATTTTACTTTTCAATCAACAAAAGCGACTTCAGTAGAAGAAGTGAATGCCATTTTAACGGCAGCGGCTGAGGGTGAGTTAAGCGATATTCTTGACGTGAATGATTTACCGTTAGTGTCTTCAGATTTCAATCACAACCCAGCATCATGTATTTTTGATAGCTCGCAAACTAAAGTGATTGGCAACTGTGTGAAAGTATTAGGCTGGTACGATAACGAATGGGGTTTCTCTAACCGCATGCTAGACAATGCAAGAGTCATTGTTGAATTAGATTCTGCTGCTTAATGCTTAAGTAAAAATTCGATGACCCAGTGCAGCAGCTATGATAAATAGCGCTGCGCTGGTCCTCGTCCTTCACGTTGACGCTTTCTCAATGTTGACGAAATAATTCGATCTAACTTTCTCGCTGTCATCTCATCCGTATTATCTCTCGAATCTGCTCCGGTACGTCGACATACACGCTGCAAATCCCAAAACACCGCTGCGGCAAATAATGCAACAAAACGACGCTCAATATAATAACGATTATTCTTTGCTTCGGCATTCACTTCACAAATAGGATCAATCACTTCTTGCATGCGCTCATCAAGTCGCACGCGAATGGTTTCTTGATCACCCTTTAATACTAAGCTTTGAATGCTCGACACAATGCCATCATAGTCACCTAAGGCATCTAATAATAAATTATCCGTCGTCTCATCGGCTAACTGCTCGCGTGATTCAGGAATATCTTTGCCCGGTAACAAATGTAGGGTTTGATCTAAAATAAGTCGTAAACGCGCCTCGGTAGGACGTAAAACATTTTGCGTTAGCAATCTATCCGTCTTACCCGCTGGGCGCATAATATGCATCATGATGCACTCATCACGTGATCCAAAGTTCTCACAAGAATGAGGATAACGGGTAAACAAATCGGCAATATATTCCGCCACACCGGCTTCATCATGATCAACTCTTAGCGATGCAGGATGCTCAGAAAGCATTTCAGGATTAGGATATACACGGCCCGCCTTACTGCGTAATCCGTCACTGTCTATTTCAACTGCTGCGCAATAATTATTAATTTCGCTAACGAGACTGGAGTCAACTTCAATCGCTTTACCTGTAGCATGATTAATAACTTGTCCATAATGTCCCAGCACTAAGCGACAAAAACGTGGATCAACTAACTGATAAGCTGGCGATCGCTGACGATTCCCTAAGCTCTTAATGGTTTGCTTGGCAATAATATCCGCCGTGGGTGTTACTAACGGCACAAAACCCAAACGCGACTGAATGCTTAATAATTCTTCTTCAAATAAAACTAATGCTTCATCCAACTCTACGCCAAACATGCCACACACATTGGTTTGCAAATCTTTAACGATAAAAGGAATTGCGCCACCGGGTATACCCAAGCTAACTAATTTTTTGAGTGTCGCCAATGCAATAGCGGTATCTTTACGCAAGCGCGCACGCTCACCAAAAATCTTGGCCAAGGTTTTTTTAAGTTCAACAATAGCGGCTAAGTTAGTCTCAATAACGCCATCTAAATAGCAGATATTTTCAATATCATTATGCGAAGCGCCACCGGCTAAAGGATCTACCGCTACCTCTACACCATCAATGCCGCATTGAATCGCAATAGTCTGCGCGCCTAATGCTTTTGCTTCATCCGTACTGTGGCAATGAAGATACACGGGCAAACCCAACGCCTTTAATGCCGGCACCAAACTAGCCGCCAAGGCCGGCGTTAATTGACCACTCATATCTTTAATACACAAAGAATCTAACTGACCACCTGCTTGCTTGGCTATCGCAATTAATTTTTCGGCGTAGCTCACATAGTATTGCTTACTGTAGCAGGCCTCAGGATGATCACTGGCTGGCTGAACATAGGATAACGCAGCTTGTATATGCACTTGCTTTTCAACCGCAGGCAGCTGCTGAGACAGTGCGTCGGCATTCAATTTAATCGCTCTTAAATTTCGCTCTACCATATAGGTAATCGATACCCGTAAATTCTCAGCATCATTCAGCGCATCAAAATTACGAATAATCAGCGTCTTACTTTTATCAGCGTCACCCGCTGCATCAATTAATAAATCAATATTCTTTTTTTGTATATCGACATCATAATGCTGAAAGCCAAGCTGATTAGCGCCACGTAATAGCACCTGTAATGGCAAACAAGCACCTGTGTTATCAACAGCTGCTTTTGCATTGCGAAGAATTTGATAAGGGTTGGCTCCGTTCTCTAAGGCAATTTGATAACTTTGACCGCCGCCAATTTCAAGACTGGAAAAACCAACCTTAACTGCCTGCCCAACCAATCGTGCAAGATGATTTGCATCAAAGGTCCAAACACCTGTCGATTGCATCATGTCGCGCAATACCCAACCTATTTTAACGGCATTAGCTGAAACAGAAGATGAAGCAGAAGAATGATTACTCACGATTTTTTAATCTCAATAACACTTAAAGAAAACGCGTCTAATAACGACACTGAATATTAATACCTACCCGCTGATACGCCATAAGCTAGAACCTAGAACCT
>CAXAHI010000028.1:0-22707 GCA_963968645.1 uncultured Gammaproteobacteria bacterium
AGAATAATGATTTAAAAAATACCAGCCAACAACATAATTAATAAAAGACACTTGCACCATTAATAAAAGACACTTACATACTTCATAAAAGACATTAGCGGTCATTCAAATATCATGGCATTTTTAGAAGAACGCACTATCAGCTGTCCTTACTGTGGCGAATCAATTGAAGTGCTTATTGAGCCCGTTGAAGAAGCGCAAGATGAAGATGCCGCGCAATATATTGAAGACTGCCAAGTATGCTGCCGACCTATACAATTTAAAATGACGACAGCTTTTAATGGTGAAATCCACCTTGAAGTGTCTCATGAAAATGAGTGATCATTCCCTGTCGATTTTATTCGGCTTTCGCCGTTAATCGATTCTTTCGAAATTGCCAAGTGCGAATCACATCAATACGATCGTATTTGTTAGCCAGTGATTTTGGAAAGGGGTCAAAGGGTGACGCTAATCGAATACTTTCAATCGCTGCGCGATCCAATATTTCTGAACCCGATGAAGCAAGAATAGAAATTTCTTCAACCACGCCATTCGCTTTTAATTTCACTAATAATCGCACATCACCGTATAGACTATTGTTTCTAGCGAGCTGAGGATAGTAACGATTGCCAACGCTCTCTACGCGATCACGCCACTGATGAACATAGTTAGCATCAGCAGCCTCAATGGTTGATGCCGAGCTTAACGTTAACACTCGAGGCTTTCTTGTAAACTGTTGTTGTTTGTCTGCGAGTCGTGCTTCAAGGCTGGCAATTTCTTGGCTTAATTCTGTTAACGTTTTTTCTTCGTTATCTTCTTCACTCACCTCTTTCTCGTCAGTGAGAATCTTCTCTAATTGTATTAGGCTACGCTCTGCATGGCCGGTTGTTGTAATAATACGAAGCTCAGCGATTGGTTGATCTTGTGTTTTTATTTCTTGAATGTCTATTGCTGTAGTAGGTGTAACGGGATTAACCGCGGCATCATTAAAAGGAGATTGATAAAGGGTCGTCAGTTCGTCATTTTTTTCAGCTTCGCCACTGCCTTGTTGATTACTCTGAGCAGTAAAGTTGGCATTTTCAGGCGCTTCATCACTTTGATGATACGACAGCGTGACTTCCATTTGTGGAGCTATATGCGCTTTGCTCTCGGCATTAAATGCCAGCCAAAATATAATGACCGTGTGCATAGCGAGCGCTATGGCAACAGTGTAACTGAGTCGATAATTTTGGCCGGGGCTATAACTCATCGTTTAGTTATTCTTGGTTAATGTGCTGCACAAATATAAGTCACGTCTTCAAGCATTTAATTTCTCATTAATACAATCCATTAATTGTCCCGCAATATTTAAATCACATTGCTTATCCAGCTCACGAATACACGTTGGGCTGGTGACATTAATTTCGGTGAGGTAATCACCTATGACATCAATACCGACAAAAAGTAAGCCTTTTTCTCGTAAAGTGGGAGCAACCTGTTCACAGATCCAATAATCGCGTGCTGTTAAAGGCTGCGCCACACCACGACCTCCAGCAGCAAGATTTCCTCGTGTTTCACCTGCAGCAGGTATTCTGGCAAGCGCAAAAGGCACCGGCGAGCCATCAATAAGAAGAATCCGTTTATCCCCTTGTGTTATCTCAGGAATATAACGTTGCGCCATAAGGCTTTGAGATTGATGTTGAGTCAGTGTTTCGATAATGACGCTTAGATTGGGATCATTCGGTTTAACCCGAAAAATCGATGCGCCACCCATACCATCTAAGGGTTTTAAAATAATATCACTGTGTTCTTTATAAAAACTCTTAATCCGCGCTGCATTGGCCGTAATTAAAACGGGAGGGCAGCACTGTGGAAAATCTGTCGCAAAGACTTTTTCGTTACAGTCTCGCAGGCTTTGAGGCTTATTAACTATAAGCGTGCCCAGCTTTTCGGCTGATTCTAAGATGAAAGTGGAATAAAGAAACTGGCTATCAAAAGGGGGATCTTTACGCATTAATATTACGTCAAGATCACCCAGCGGTATTAAGGTCGACTCTGAAAGTGTGAACCAGTTATCTTCGCTGTCACTCACCGATAAACGCTGGCCATAGCCTTGCGCTACGCCATTGTCGATTAACAGGTTTTCTTGCAGAAAATAATGTAATTCCCAGCCTCTTTTTTGGGCCGCAAGCAGCATTGCCAGCGAGCTATCTTTGTAAGGTTTAATGGATTCTATAGGATCCATCACGATGCCCAATTTAATACTCATAATGATACCTGCCTCTATGTTTTGCTAATTGCCAGCAGTGAAGTGCATGCAATTAATGTTGTTCACTGTCTTTCTTAAAGACATTGGTCTATAGCTTTAAAAGTAAACAATTTATTGCTGTCTGAGATTGACGACAATAGTAAATTTTATTTAGAAATATACCTAATTTAATCGGCAACCCAGCGTTGTTCATATTAATGTCATTGGTTGTAACCCGGAGGCCGAATCGATATGGATTCGCAAGACAAAAATTTAAAAATAATGGTTGTTGATGATAGCAAGACTATACGTCGAACAGCAGAGACATTATTGCAAAGAGAAGGATTTAATGTCATTACCGCAGAAGATGGCTTTGAAGCATTGGCAAAAATTGCTAACCAAAAGCCAGATTTGATATTCGTGGATATTATGATGCCAAGACTCGATGGCTATCAGACTTGTGCCCTTATCAAGAACAATGCGCATTTTAAGTCGACGCCAGTCATTATGCTATCGAGTAAAGATGGCTTATTTGATAAGGCAAAAGGGCGAATTGTTGGCTCAGATCAATATGTCACAAAGCCATTTAGCAAAGTTGAGTTACTCGAGGCGGTTGAAAATCATTGTCAGAGAGGCGGTTCTACTGATTCTGCTTCCGCTCAGGCATCTTAAATTATGGTCAAGGACATGGAGAAAAGTATGAAGCGAGTACTGGTGGTAGACGATTCACCTACGGAAGCTTATCAAATATCAAATATATTGAATAAACATGGCTACGAAGTGGTAGCAGCAGAATCAGGTGAGGCAGCAGTAGAGTTAGCTAATGAGCAAGTGCCAGATTTAGTATTAATGGACATTGTGATGCCAGGTATCAATGGATTTCAGGCAACAAGAGCGTTAACACGAAACCCTAAGACCAGTGATATCCCCGTCATTATGGTCACAACTAAAAACCAACCTTCTGATCGTGAATGGTCACGTAAACAAGGTGCTCGAGGTTATCTTGTTAAGCCGGTGCCCGAAAAAGATTTAATCGATACGATTGCCAATGTATTAGATGCTGTTTGATTTAATGAATATATTGAGATAACCCTACAATGAAAGAAGAAAAGCAACCCTTAGATTTATTAAAGCAAATAGCCACTGCCAGTAAAGAGGCTATTAAAACGCGAACAGCTAATAAAGATTTAAAAACGGATTGGAGTGGCATTGGGTTTTCATTGTGTGGCCAGCAAATGGTCGCGCCAATGGGCCAAGTCGTAGAAATTATTAACACACCCAATTACACCTTTATTCCTAGAACTAAAAAATGGGTTTTAGGGCTGGCAAACATTCGTGGCCGTATGCTACCTATCTATGATATTGAGCATTACTTTGGTTCAAAGTTGGCCGGAAATAGGGCGCGGCATCGTGTCTTAATTGTGGAATCTGAACATGTATATGCAGGCCTTTTAGTCAGTAATGTTTTTGGTTTAAAACATTTTCCTGTCAATAGTTTTAAAGAGGCTTACACAGATAACGGTGATGCCTTTGCAAGCTGCATAGATTCTACAGGTAATGATGGTCAGTCCGATTGGCTACGGTTTCAAATACCCCTATTGACACAGGCACCTGATTTTATGGATGCAGGATTACAAATAAGTAGCCATACAGCCGTTGCTTAATCTTTATTTTTTACCCAGTGAAACGACCATAGTTATGTGATAGCTGCGTGAGATTTATGTGATAGTTACGCCATAGAAATGACATAGTAAATCCGTATTGATCTAAACATCGATTTACTTAGACACCAATTAACTTAAACCATTATTAACCAGATTTACGTTGGAGCTTCGAGGATGGACAATATTAACCGATTTAAAAATAGCGGTCACTCACGGAAAGTGTTTACTTTTTCTTTTGGTGTACTTATTTGTGCAACGCTTTTTTTTATTGTGAGTACTTTTATATTCTTGCGTGATGCCGATAGAGATGCCAAATACCTTGAAATGGCGAGTGATATGCGAGTGCTCTTGCATCAAATTTCTACTAGTTCTCGTGCAGCAACTGCCGGTGATGCATCCGCGTTTTCAACATTGAAAAAAGCTACAGACCGATTTGATCGTAGCTATCGTATATTACAAACCGGTGATAGCCAGTTACCGGGTGTAGGAACCATGATGAAAGCTGAGCTTCAAGAATTAGGCAGCATTTGGCGAGGAATAAAAAACAATGCAGAAACCATTGTTAATAACCGTGACCGAATATTATTTTTACATGATGTAGCTAAGACCCTTAACGAAAGTATTCCAGAGCTTCAACGTGAATATAATCGAGTTGTTGAAGTCCTGCTTGATCGTAATGCATCGAATGAACAAATTGTTTATGCACAAAAGCAACTATTGTTAGCTGAAAGGATTGCAAGGAACGTCGATAAGATGCTGAGCGGTGGTGAGGCGACAAGCCAAGCGGCTGATCAATTTAATTTAGATGCGAGTATTTTCGGTGGCGTGTTAACCGGTATGTTAGAAGGTGATAAGCAGTTAGGACTTGAGCGTATTAAAGATGATAAGGCGAGAGCTTCTTTGGAGCGGATTGATACTTTATTCGATTTTGTATCAGGATCAGTAGATGATATTTTTAAAGCCTCACCTGATTTGTTAGGCGCAAAAAATGCTGCCGATGGCATTCTTAATAATTCTCCAAAAATTCTTGATAGAACAAATAGTGTCGTTGAAGGAATAGGCAGCTTGAGCCAGCGTAGAACAGTGGGTGCCGATACCGCCTTTTTTAGTGGAGCACTTATATTAATTATATTGGCCGTCATTGGTACACAGCTTTATAGGAATACAGTGGTTCGTTTAGCCCAAGAGAAAAATGCTAATGAACGAAACCAAATTGCGATTGAGCGATTATTAAATGAAATTGGTAACTTGGCAGATGGTGACTTAACCGCTGAGGCAACGGTGTCAGAAGATTTTACCGGCGCGATTGCTGATTCGATTAATTACACCATAGAGCAACTACGCGACATTATTTCTTCGATAAATGATACAACCGTAAAAGTCGATTCGGCAGCTAAGGAAACACAGACAAAAGCTTTAACGTTAGCTGAGGCGTCTGAATCTCAAGCCAATGAAATTGCATCGGCTTCTGGAGCTGTTAAAGAAATGGCCGGCACTATGGATAAGATGTCTGTCGATGCCTCGGAATCAGCAACAGTGGCTAAGAGTTCGGTTCAAATTGCAAAATCGGGTGCGAACGTAGTACAGAATACAATTCATGGCATGGATACTATTCGCGAACAAATTCAAGATACGTCTAAGCGCGTAAAACGCTTAGGTGAAAGCTCGCAAGAAATTGGCGATATAGTTTCCCTAATTAATGATATTGCTGATCAGACCAATATCTTAGCCCTAAACGCTTCGATACAGGCATCGATGGCAGGAGAGGCCGGTAGAGGTTTCGCGGTAGTTGCCGATGAGGTTCAACGATTAGCAGAGCGCTCATCAGCTGCAACACGTCAAATAGAGGCCTTGGTAAAAACTATTCAATCAGATACCAATGAGGCAGCGGCTTCTATGGAGCAGACTACCGCCGAAGTGGTTAACGGTGCGGGGCTTGCTCATGATGCTGGTGTGGCGCTCGAAGAAATTGAAAAAGTATCACTAAACCTGTCTGAGTTGATTGAAAGTATTTCTACATCGGCACGCACGCAGGCCGATACGGCAGGTAATATTTCTTTGACGATGAATACGGTAAAAGACATTACCTCGCAAACGGCAGCTGGAACCACCGATGCGGCCGATAAAGTAGGTAATTTATCATTAATGACAAAAGAGCTTAGAGGGTCGGTAGCAGGATTTAAATTACCGGGCGTCGAAATTGATTATCCAACAGTATCAACAAACGAAAATGATGTTGATTATTTTCAAGAAGCAGTCAGTTAAACGTGAGCTTAATAAATACTTAAGCGTTTGAATATCAACATTATTGCTGTCTAGTTTATTGATGGATAAAACGAATATGAATGAAAAGCAAAACCATCGGTCACTCGATTGGATTTCTCAAGGCTTAGACGAGGCTATTGTTGGCGCTCGGCAATCGCTTGAATCTTACTTATCTGGATCGAGCGAGCCCGAAAAGCTGATTGAATGTCGTCGTCATTTAGAAGTTATACATGCATCATTTGATGAAGTGGATTTCCCTTTTGCGACTTTGTTATCTGAGCAGTTAATACTATTGATTGATGTCATCATTAAAGATGACTGTGTGAGTGATGATAATGCATATCAAGCTTTATTAGGTGGCTTACTACAGCTGCCTAATTATTTAGTACGCTTAAGGTCAATACAGAATAATAAAGCGAGCGATATTATTGCTGTAGTAAACGATGTTCGTGCGGCAGCGAATGTCCCCTTAATTGTCGATCAAAATGTATTTTCATTAACAGATAGTGTTAATGAAAATAATTATTGTGTTGCGAATGATTCAGCGCAAAGTCGAGTACACGATTGCCAAAGAATATTGGCAGTCATCAATAAGCAAGCAGATAATGATCGCTCCGCATTGAATAATTTACAAGCAGCATTCAGTGAGTTGATGGCATGCATTGCAAAAATAGAAGCATCTTCAGAGCAGTCAATTAATGGGCTTGTTGTTGATGCCATTGAGGTTCTTATTATGGCTGCAGCAAAAGGAAGTAGTCAGCTTTCTTTAGCCGCTAAATATTCTCTGCAAGGCGGGCTGTCATGGCTCGATCAATGTTTTAATTCCGAATCTGTAAGCGAGATTGATTCTAAGCTTACTAATCAAGTGTTACGAGAGCTGTTATTTTGTATCGCTTTATATGATAGTGATTTTGATAAGGTGCAGGCGTTTAAAAAGCAGTATCGATTATTAGATGCGCTCAACATTCATCATCCGTCCGAGGTTTTACGTTTAGGTACGCCAGATGCTGAAACAATGGAAATTGTTTTTGATAGTTTACTCTGTGATTTTGTCCTTTTAAAAAATGCGCTTGAGTGCAGTGCAGACTCAGATAATGATGCACTATTAAGTGATGATTCATCATCTGAAGGCGCCACCTTTGAAAAGATGGCTTCAATGGCATCGACACTTCGTTATACATTACAGCTAGCCCAATATGATAGTCTTGCTGAACAACTTTTTACAGTTGAAAAGTCGTTAACCTCTTTGCACAGTGACAAGCAGCTGATTGCTGACGACGAAAGAAAAAGTGAAGTTATAAAAAACATTGCTGAAGACTTATATAAGGTAGAGTCACGACTGCATCAGAACCATCTTGGTGTTGCGCGTAATGACAGTGAAATAAGTGTTATTGATGAGGTGATTCATTGTGTTTCAACCATGGCCGAGAATTTATCGGCTAGACAGTCTTCATTACATGATTTTTTTGATGATGCACAATTTTTAAATTATGAGCCCTTCGGTGATTTAACTGGCCAGCTTATTGAAGCTGAAGGTGCCATGCAAATTATTGGTGTTGATAATTTAGTGGAGTCGATGAGTGGCTGTGCAGCTTATTTGCAAGAAAATATAATTAATTTCAAAGATGATCAGGCAGTCAATCCATTAATACATGCGCTTAAACTAATGGAGTCTTACCTTGAAGCATTAAAATATAATCAGCACGAAAAGTTGAGTGACGCATTATCGATAGCGATTAATGGCCTAGCGGCGAATCCTGAAGCCATCGCAGTACCTGAAGAAATACAAGCGCCTGAAGAAATACAAGTGCCAGAAGAAATACAAGTGCCAGAAGAAATGCCAGCACCTGAAGAACTATCTGTGGCTGAAGAAATATCTGTGCATAAAGAAAAGTCAGTGTTAGCTGTTAGTCAAGAAACCCTAGAGGGTGATTTTGATATTGATATAGTTGAGATATTTATAGAAGAAGCTGAAGAGGTAATCATCTCGTTAAGGGAGAATATAGCGCTTTGGTCGAATGACTTTAATAACAGCGAATGTATGGCGGATATTCGACGAGGTTTTCATACCTTAAAAGGCAGTGGTCGAATGGCTGGTGCAGAACATATTGGTGATGCTGCCTGGTCTATTGAGGCGCTTATTAATCGTATGACCGATGGCTCGGTGCCAATAGATGCTACACGAATGACAATGGTCGGCGAAGCTATTGAATATATGCCATATCTTATCGAGTCATTTAAACAGCGGGTAATCCCATTATCTTCACCCTTAACACTCTTTATTGAGCGAGCTAATAAGTTAGCAACCCAAGCAGATTACGTAGACACTAGTCTAGACATTAAAGATTCAGTTATTGAGGCGAGTATTCCAACAAACATAGAAGCTACTCCAACAGACAAAGAGATTAGTAAACAAAGCAGCGAAGAACGTATTAAAGAAAATGTTAAAGAAGATGTTAAAGAAGATGTTAAAGAGGGTATTGAAGAAGGTGTTAAGGAAAGCATTGAAGATAGCATTGAAGGTGGCTTAAATGAAAATGCCAATGATGCAGATGAAGAATCGATTCAAGAAGAGTCTGTAAATAAAGAATCAGAGAAAGCTGATTCAGATAGCGTCTCTTCTGAGGATATGACTCCTGCAACTTTCGATGATCTAAGAGATAAAAGAACTCGCAGTGGCGAAATTGCCAATGACATACTCGATGACAGCACCTTACAAACTATATTTGTTAGTGAATTAGAAATTCAGCTGAGCGTCGTGAATGGTTACTTAGAAAGTCACACAATGGATAATGATATTTATCCTTCTGAGGCTGTAGAGCGTGCATTGCACACGATTGTTGGTGGTGCGCGTATTGCTAATAACCCATTAATTTCAGATTTATTTGCACCGGCAGAAATATTGCTTTGTCTAATTAGAAAGCGATGCGCTATAAGTGACTCTGAAAACAGCCTGCTAACAAAAATCCATAATTGGACATTATCGCAAATTCATTTGGGCGAGTTTATTAAGCCTAACAGTGTTGATGAAAACTCGGCATCGCTTTTAATTGATGAGTTGAATCAAGCCGTAGCGGATGATCTTGATTCTTCAGATCAAGACGAAGCTATGCTGGTTGAAAATGATCTTATTTTCAAAGCGAGTTATTTTTTACAAGAGTGGCGAGCCACGGGTAGTCGTCCAGATACCTACGAATCGATGTTGTCAGTTTTAAAGCAAATTGAGCAAGCAGCAACGGACGGCGACCAATCGTTTATTCAGCAGCAGTGTCATTGCTTAAATAACTTATACGAACATTTCTCAGATGGCGGTTTACACTATCAGGCATATATTGCTTTATTGAATGGTCATCGTGATTTAGAAGATATGCTTGACCGTATAGCTGCCGGCCAAAGGGTTGAGGTGTCTTTATCGGGTGGGCTAGAAGATTTATTGGAGAATGAAAAAAATCTACTCGTTCAGATTAAAGACAATGCTACTGAAGACACAATCTCTAATGAAGATATTCAAGAAGACGATTTCAATCAAGAAATTGTATCGATATTTCTTGATGAATCCGAAGATTTAATTGAAACGTTAGAAGCCGATGTTCAGCAATGGCTAAATAATCGTAGCGACATTTCATACCTCAAAACACTTATGCGCCCTTTGCACACAATTAAAGGCGGGGCCCGCATGGCGGGTCTTGACCGTGTGGGTAATGTTAGCCATGAATTTGAAACGCTTTTGTTGTCAGTGAGTAACGGTGACAACAAGACCAATGGTCAATTCTTTAAACAGGTTAGCCAGTTTGTTAGTGATTTGACTGAGTCTGTAAGTGCTGTTCGGAGTAAGTTATTGATTGATGTTGCGGGCAGTAATACGCAGCCAAGCAATGATAATAGTCAACCAGAAGAAAAGCGCAGTGATGAAATGATTCGCGTGCCGTCTGTATTACTTGAAAAATTAGTAAACCTTGCCGGTGAAACAAGTATTTCTCGCTCATTAATAGAAGAGCAAGTGACTGATTTTTCACAGAGCACGGATGAGATCGATTCGACAATTCAGCGTTTAAAAGAACAATTGCGTCGCCTAGAAATTGAAATGGAAGCGCAGATTGAATTCCGCAAAGAGCAGGTAGAGAGTGAAGGCAACGAAGAGTTTGATCCTTTAGAGATGGATCGTTACTCACAGGTTCAGCAGTTATCTAAATCACTAGTAGAGTCGGCCTCCGATCTGAAAGATTTAAAGAGCACTTTGGTAGAAAAGACTCGAGACATAGAAACTTCTTTGGTTCAGCAAGCACGTATCAATACTCAACTCCAAGAAGGCTTGATGCAAACGCGTACTGTTCCATTGGCGAGACATATTGTGCCTCGTCTACGCCGTATTGTTCGCCAAGTGAGTGGTGAGCTCGACAAGCCAATTACTTTTAAAGTTAATAATGCTGGCGGTGAGCTTGATCGATCAATGTTAGAGCGCATGGTGACACCCTTAGAGCACGTTCTACGTAATGCGATAGATCACGGCATTGAAACCAGCGAAGAGCGGACTCAATTAGGTAAGCCTGAACAAGGTGTGATAAGTCTAAATATTCGTCGAGAGGGTGGTGATGTAGTCCTCGAGTTAAGTGATGATGGACGTGGGCTCGATGTTACAGCTATTCGTAAGAAGGCTTTAGCCAGAGGTTTAATCGAAAAAGACAGCGAGCTCTCAGATGAAGAGGTTATGCGGTTTATTTTTGCGGCCGGGTTTAGTACGGCAAAATCATTAACGCAATTATCTGGTCGCGGTGTCGGCATGGATGTTGTGCAAAGTGAGATCGCCGATTTAGGTGGCAGTGTTGAGCTCCATTCTAAGCATAATCAGGGAACATTGTTTACCTTCCGTGTGCCGTTCACAGTATCAATGAATCGTGCCTTGTTAGTGTCAGCGGGTGGCGAGCAACTAGCAGTACCGTTAGATTCTATCGAAGGTATTGTGAGGGTTAGCCCCTTTGAGCTAGAGCAATACTATGGCGAAGATGCCACAGAGTTTCTCTATGCTGGTCAGCAGTATGATTTTAGTTATCTAGGTCATTTAATAAATGGTAGTTCGTATCATTCAAATCCCGAAATGGTTTCTGCATTACCAGTATTACTGGTGCGAGGCGGCGATAAATTTTATGCCTTACAGGTTGATCGCTTAATCGCAAGTCGTGAAATTGTTGTGAAGAGTCTGGGTGCTCAGTTCGCGAATTTAGAAGGCATAGCAGGCGCTACAGTATTAGGTGATGGCAGTGTAGTTATGATTGCCGATTTAGCTGCTTTGATACGATCAGAAAACAGTGTTGCTACGCACAGCAATGTCGTGTCGTTAGAGAAGGCGAGAGATCATCTTGTTGCAATGGTTGTTGATGATTCGGTGACAGTACGTAAAGTGACGAGCCGATTACTGGAGCGACGCGGCATGGATGTTGTCACTGCTAAAGATGGCTTGGATGCTATGTTGCAACTAGAAGATGTGAAGCCAGATTTCATATTGTTAGATATTGAAATGCCGCGCATGGATGGATTTGAAGTGGTTACTCGTATTCGTAATGATGTCGACCTTGCCCATATCCCTATTATTATGATTACCTCTAGAACCGGAGATAAACATAGAGAGCGTGCTTTAGGACTAGGCGCCAATGCCTTTTTAGGAAAACCTTATCAAGAGGCAATACTTTTTGATGCCATTAGTAATGTCTTGCCAGCCAATGGGCTTGATGAACAATTTGGTACATAGAAAGAGTAGGGCTTAAATCCATGTGGTGATTAAAGCGAATAATGTGCATTGATAAAGGATAGAGAGCAGACATGCAAGAACTAAACTATGAATTAAATTTATCGCCTTTTACAGCGATGTATTTACCGCTACAAATGGATGGCTTATTGCTACCTGACGTAACGGTGGTTGAAATACTCAAGGTCAGTAAAATCACTCCGTTGTTGAAATCACCCGAGTGGCTTATCGGTAATATCAATTGGCGTGGAATAGAGTTGCCACTCATTTCATTTGAAGCGTTAAATGGGGCTGCTTCCGTTGATCCCAAAACGATATCGAGAATTTCTATTATTAATGGTACCGCTGACAACAGTCATTTACCTTACTATGCTGTCGTTATTAGCGACACGCCAAGCCTACATATTATCGCCGATGGTGATGTCGAAATGTGTCAGAGTCGGCCACGTGGTCGTGCAGAAGCGATGTCAGTAACGGTTAATGAACTAGTAGCTGGTGTACCTAATATAGAATGGGTAGAGCAGCATTTGCTGGCATATATTCTTCATAGCTAAAATCTACTACTTAGCTTAAACCTGCTGCCTCACTAAAATCTGATGCCGAGCTAAAAAAAGGTCTAGTAACATTAATTAAACGGTTTAATCATAATAACTATTCAATACTCTAAGTGCGTTAAAACTGAGAGATCGGTTGAACGCATTATTAGTAATCACCTTGTTCTATCTCATATGCTATGGCATTCTCCCCTCATCCCATATTTTATAAAGTTGAATCAACTGATTGGTTTGCTAAGTGCTCTAGTGTGAACTTCTGTATAAATAGCGGGAAAAAAATAGAAGGGATAAATAGCTAAGCTGTGAAAGCTAGTACCAATAAAAAAATGTAAGTACGATAGTAGTATGACGACAGTACGATAAGAGTGCGATAAGAGTGCGATAAGAGTGAGAGAAGGGCACAGTGAATCCAACAAAGCCAATAATAAGAATGAGACATAAATGAAAATCCATCAAATTTATACAGCCAGTGAGTTACGCAACTTTACGTATATTATTGAGCTTAATGATGGCAGCGCTATTGCTATCGATCCATGGAATAAAGACGTCGTTAATAATTTACTCAATAAGAATGAACTCAAACTTACCGCTATTATTAACACTCATGAACATTGGGATCATATTCAAGGCAATCCAGATTTAGTTGCTGAGCATGGCTGTGAAGTTTGGGCACACAGTAATGGTGAGGGGAAGATTTCTGGATTGAGTCGAATGCTGAGTGCTAATGAATTAATTCCACTTGATGAAGGGGTTCAACTTAAAGTGCTGGATACGCCAGGGCATACATTTGCTCACCTATGTTTTTTAGTCATAGAAGATTCAGTGCCGGTGGCTGTATTCACGGGAGATACATTGTTTAATGCAGGTGTGGGCCACTGTCGTAGCGGAGATGGAGATGCTTTATACAATACCATTGTTAATCACTTTCATAGCCTTGATGATCAAGTGACTGTGTATCCAGGGCATGATTACTTAGAGAATAATTTACGCTTTACTTTGAGTATTGAGCCAGCGAATATTGCTGCTGTCGCTTGGTTAGAGCGGGCGATGTCAGCCGACCCGATTGTCTCTCCCATTACTACCTGTATTGGTGACGAGAAAACATTCAATACTTTTTTTAGATTGGATAATGCGCTTATTAAATCAAGTATTGACTGTGTTGATGGTTCACCAAAAGATGTCTTTTTGGCTTTGCGAAAGCGTCGAGATACTTGGTAACGGATTATTGCTGAAATATTTAATTACTTATCAATCACCATAAAAAAAATAATTAATTTAAACTAAATTTGATGGGCAATAGAAACTCAAACTCATCACCTTCTAGTTCTGACGGCACGCTAGGGAAGTGTGCTTTAGTCACGGCTCTATTAGCGGCCTTGTTTAGCAGCTTAAACTTAGATTTTTCTTTAAGATCTATTGACTGTACTTTACCACTACGATCAACAATCACTTTTAAAACAACCTTTCCTTGTTGGTTTTTATCAATTGCCGATGAAGGATAAACAATTTTCTTATAGGTTGAAGTTAAAATAGTGGATCGATAAAATTTTAATAGCTGTTTTTTCTGTTGGTTAATATCGGCTAATGCTTTATTGGCTAAATCATTATCTTTTGTATTAGAAGCAAGTACTAATGCAGAGTTATCGCTGGTTTTTTTAGTCACCAAGCCGTTAGTATCCATAGCCTTTTTAAGGCTAGTGGCTTCTACAGTGTTCTCATCAAAATTTAATGGCGTATGTTCAGCGGCAATAGTTGTTGCCATATCGGCCGGTTCAATTAATTCTGTCGTGTCAATATATTGAGGTTGAGTCTCAATGATAATAGGCTCAGCTTTTTTGGCGATAGTCTTTATTGCTGCCGCCTTTTTCTTGATAGGTTCTAGCAATTTTTTAGAGGGTATTTTTTTTGTTACAGTCTTTTTCTTTGTTTTTGGTTTCTCTTTTCTGTTCCATTCTTTTAAATCATTGATGCGCGTATTACTTGCCGTTAAGCTTTCATAGCTGGCCATCATAGAAGAATCAACGGTAGCTGCTTGTCCAAGTATTGATGCTTTAAAAACAGAAGACGGCGGACGAGCGCCCAGCCAGGTATTAAGGAATAGGCCAAAAAAATCATGGCTTTTTGTTTCCATAAGGGTAATGCCATTAATGCTAATAGCGGTGCCTTTATCAATGTCTTTATTGATAACAATGCGATCACCACGAATAAGATAATCTTTGATTAACGTATTAAAGGTAGCAATGTCTTTGGCATGATGCTCTTGATCATCTGTAGAGTTGTTAATAGCAATCGCTTGGCCAAGGTGTTGGGTGAACCGGCGTTTTGACCATTCGTCAACAAGTATGGTGATTTCCATACGTTGATTCTCTTGCCATAGCAGCGTTTGTGGATCATCAGATCGTGACTCGCTAAACAGTGCGGCATAGTAATAATCTTGTTGTAGGCTTGTGTGTATTGCAGTGCCATTAAGTACTAGCTGATCTGATGCGCGCACTGAAGTAGTGATCAATGTGCAGCTAAAAATAAGAATGAAAAAAAACAGTTTTCTAAACGACATCCGTTTACCTCTGACGACCAGTTAACATAAAAAATGTGACATCCATTGTCGACATAAAGTATTGGATATACGCTAAGTATGTCCTCGTATGAGATTAGACGGGAGGGATGTTTCTTGCCAGTGATGGCGAGACTAGGGAAGTAAAGATGACAGATTTTGTGATGCGGGTAACACAATTAATTTATTATGAGAAATGCCGGGTAATTAATGGGGGAATAACGGAGCGCTAGCTGAGAAAAAAGGAGCGCAATTGTAAAAAAATATGGAGTGTTTAAATCAATACTTAGATTGGGAACTGCAATTAGTCACTTCAATATAGACGATTAAAAATCACCCCATTTTTCTTGCAGTAAAGACAGCGCGACAATGGGTGCTGTTTCTGTTCGTAAAATACGAGGGCCGAATCCAGTGGCTAAAAAGGACGCATTTTCTGCTAGCGCTAACTCGTCTTCATCTAAGCCACCTTCTGGACCAATTAAGATGCTCACATTGTCAGGCTTATTAATAACCTCGGCAGCGAGCGTGGTGAGTTTAGTACCTTGTGCGCGCAAGACTAATTTAAAATCAGCTTTCTCTTCTGTTAACCAAGATGCAATAGGCTTAGGCGATAACAGCTCGGGTAATACCGTCCGCCCCGATTGTTCACAAGCACCAATAACAACACCAAGCCAATGATCCATTCTTTTGGCCATACGCTCTGGGTTGAGCTTAACGTCAACGCGCTTAGTTATTAGCGGCTGTATACGAGTAACGCCTAACTCTGTCGCTTTTTGCATGACCCAATCCATGCGTTCACCCTTTGATATAGCAATGGCTAAGGTGAGGTGCAATGGCGATTCACTTACAGAGTCTTCAGCAGCCATTTTTTCATGAATATCAACATTCACAGATTTACGCGAAACTTCACTAATTGTCGCTCGATAATCAGCACCATGACCGTCAAACAAAATTAATGTTTGATCAGCCTTAACACGTAAGACATGCAGTAAGTAATGACTGTTTCTCTGGTCGAGCACCATCGATTGGCCAGTACTCAGCGATTGTTCGCAATAAATCCGTGATCGTCTCATGATTAACTCGCTGCTTACTAACTTGTTAACTTTAGATCTAAGCTATATTAAAGTTATATTTAAGATATGTTTAAGTTATGGCAAATAGATTGAGTTGGCTCAATTTGGTTCATCGTATAAAAATGTAAGCCTGGCGCGCCATAAGATAATAGCTTTTCACATAAGGTGCTCATAAAGTCGGTACAAAAGTCTTTTAAATCTTCTGGTGAATCTTTAAGGGACTCTACACGATAAGTAAGCCAGCGCGGAATTTCTGCACCACAGCTTTGCGAAAAACGTTTTAGGTTGTCGAAATTGGTTATCGGCATAATGCCTGGGTAAATAGGTTGGTCTATGCCTGCCTTCTGACAGCGCTCAATAAAAAAGGCATAGGCATCAGGATTAAAGAAATATTGAGTAATAGCGCTATCTGCACCGGCATCAAACTTCTGCTTTAAAAAATGAATGTCAGTGTCATAGGATGCAGCTTCCGGATGTATTTCTGGGTAAGCTGCAACAGCTAGATGAAAGTGATTGCCGGTATGCTCACGTATAAAACTAACCAATTCATTAGCATGTACAAGGCGAGAGCCAGCACCAAAGCCTGAAGGGAGATCACCACGAAGTGCAACAATGCGTGATACACCACTGGCTTTATACTCATTCAGTAAATTTAAAATAGCTTCTTTTTCATCACCACCAAATGAAAGATGGGGTGCCGTATTGAATCCGGCATCAATACCTTCTAAGACAACTTTTTTAGTGTTATCTCTAGTTGAGCCGCCAGCACCATAGGTAACAGAAAAATACTCAGGATTCATTTGGCCGAGCACGCGACGAGTTTCTTGCAGCTTGTTCATGCCGACTTCTGTCTTAGGTGGAAAAAACTCAAAGCTTACTGGAGTTGGGTTGGAGCCTGTCATGATGAATCCTGATCAATGTTATTTAAATATGAAAGTGATTATTAAAGTGATTATGAAAGTTAGGTAGTTATTAATAAAATTCGGTAGCGATTAATAAAACGTATTCAGTAAAAAATGCTGGCTTATTGTATTAATCTTTATGTAACACAATAAGCCAGCGGTAGAAATTAGTACTTATAAGATTCAACTTTATAAGGACCATCAACCGATACATTAATATAACTAGCTTGCTCAGCAGTAAGTTTAGTCATTACGCCGCCAAAGCCGCCAACCATATGTGCTGCAACTTCTTCATCCAGTTTCTTCGGTAACACTTCAACTGTAATCTTACGTGTTTCTTGGTCAGCAGATTTTTCACTGAACATAAGAATCTGTGCAAGTACTTGGTTAGCAAAAGAACCATCCATAATACGTGAAGGATGACCCGTAGCATTACCTAAGTTCACAAGACGGCCTTCAGATAATAAAATCAAATGATCATTACTGGCTTTGTCACGGTAAACTTTATGGACTTGAGGTTTGATTTCTTCCCATTCCCAATTTTCACGCATGTAAGCAGTATCAATTTCATTATCGAAATGACCGATATTACAAACAACAGCATTACTTTTTAGTGCTTGTAAAATCGCAGAGTCACATACATTAAAGTTACCTGTCGTCGTTACTACTAAATCAGTATTTTGTAATAGTAGAGTATTAGTATCTTCAACTTTACCCGTGTTGATGCCGTCATTATAAGCCGACACAACTTCAAAGCCATCCATGCAAGCTTGCATCGCACAAATAGGATCAACTTCAGTAACTTTAACAATCATGCCTTCTTGACGTAGAGACTGAGCAGAGCCTTTACCCACATCGCCATAACCAATAACTAAGGCTTTTTTGCCTGCCATTAAATGGTCAGTTGCACGTTTAATGGCATCATTAAGCGAATGACGACAGCCATATTTATTATCATTTTTTGATTTAGTCACTGCATCATTAACATTGATTGCAGGAATTTTTAAAGTGCCGTTTTCTAACATTTCTTGTAAGCGATGAACACCCGTTGTTGTTTCTTCTGTTACACCGTGAATGCTATCAAGCATGGCTGGGTATTTTTCATGTAACAATAATGTTAAATCACCACCATCATCTAAAATCATATTGGCATCCCAAGGGCTGCCATCTTTTAAGATGGTTTGCTCTAAGCACCATTCGTACTCTTCTTCAGTTTCGCCTTTCCATGCAAAAACAGGAACGCCAGCAGTTGCTACTGCAGCGGCAGCATGATCTTGTGTAGAGAAAATGTTGCATGATGACCAGCGAACTTCAGCACCAAGAGCAACCAATGTTTCAATTAATACGCCTGTCTGTATAGTCATATGGATACAACCAAGAATTTTTGCACCAGCTAATGGCTGCTCGCCAGAAAACTTAGTACGAAGCGCCATTAAAGCTGGCATTTCAGTTTCTGCAATTTCGAGTTCTTTGCGGCCCCATTCTGCGAGAGCAATATCCGCTACTTTATAATCTGTGGTCATGTTGTAATTCCTAATAAAATAATTGAAAAATAGTTTAAAAAATTTATATGAGTTAAAAAAATTAACGCGAACGTCTAAGTTATCGCTAGCGCAGCTTTTAATGCATCGACTTTATCAGTGCGTTCCCAGGTAAATGCGGTAAACGTACTTGATTTTTCTTGGCCATCTTCTGTCCAGCAATAAGTATGCTCAAACGGCTCACGTCCAAAGTGTCCATAAGCAGCCGTCAATTGATACATAGGATGCTGTAATTCTAAAACGTTAGTAATAGCATAAGGGCGTAGATCAAATGTTTGACGAATAGCTTCGATTAGTTTCGCATCATCGACTTTACCCGTACCAAATGTATTAACAGAAATAGAAGTAGGTTCTGCAACACCAATGGCATAAGACACTTGTAATTCACAGCGATCTGCTAAGCCAGCGGCTACTACATTCTTAGCGACATAACGACCTGCATAAGCGGCAGAGCGATCAACCTTTGAAGGGTCTTTGCCAGAGAAAGCACCACCACCATGGCGAGCCATGCCGCCATAAGTATCAACAATAATTTTACGACCTGTTAATCCGCAGTCACCTACTGGGCCGCCAATAACAAATTTACCGGTTGGATTAATATGGTATTCAGTACCTTCGTGTAGCCACTCTTCTGGCAGTACAGGCAGAATAATATTTTCAATAACCGCGCTACGTAAATCTTCTAATGAAATATCATCATCATGTTGTGTTGATAAAACAACTGCATCAATTGCCACTGGCTTACCGTTTTCATAGCGTAAAGTGACTTGGCTTTTTGCATCGGGACGAAGCCAAGGCAGTACACCGTCTTTACGCAGTTGTGCTTGACGTTCAACCAAGCGATGCGAATAGTAAATAGGCGCAGGCATTAATGATTCGGTTTCATTGGTGGCATAGCCAAACATTAATCCTTGATCGCCGGCACCTTGATCTTCGGGTTTAGAGCGATCAACACCTTGATTAATTTCTACTGATTGTTTGCCGATAGCGTTGAGGACAGCACAGCTTGCGCCGTCAAAGCCAACATCAGAGCAGTCATAGCCGGTACCGGTTATGACATCACGAATAATTTCTTCAAGATCAACATAGCAAGACGTTGTGACCTCTCCCGCCACAATAGCCATACCTGTTTTGACTAAGGTTTCAACGGCAACACGAGCGTCACGATCGCGAGCAATAATGGCATCAAGAACGGCATCAGATATTTGGTCAGCCAGTTTATCGGGATGCCCTTCTGAAACGGATTCAGAAGTAAAAATATTGTATTCACTCATTAGGTGTTCCTTTAATATTGTGCAAATCGGTATCGGCACAAGCCGAATTTATATAGCGTTTCTAAGTACTAGGAAGCTTCTACTGGCTGCCCTTTTTTTATATAGCTGAGAATTTGTATGCGAAAGCCGTTTCTTAACGCCGTATAACTGCTAGGGCCTTTTACTAAACCGCTGTTACTGGTCCAGTTATCGAGAAGCGCTTCACTAAAGCCTAGCCACACATCTCCGGCGGCATCGCGAACCCAATCTTGATCGTGTTGGCATAATTCTGAAATAACAAACACGCCATTTGGGGCCAACAACTGCGCTACATCATTAATAATATTTTGTGGTTTGGCATTGTGATGCAGCACCATATTAGCCACTACACAATCGGCTTTACGTGCGCCCGACTGTGTCGATGGCGAAAGCTTGGCTATCTCGCTATCGAGTTGGATAAAAGTAGAGGTATCCCCAAGAATAAAGCCGACTTTACTCAGCCCTTGTTGTTCTGCTGTTTTACGGCATTGCTGGAGCATGGGCTCGGCATTATCGAGTGCAATAACATGATTAAATCGACTTGATAGGTTGGCTAAATAAGAGCCATCACCCGGGCCAATCTCTATGGCTTGTTTAGTCTCGCGATGAGGGAAGGGTTCAGCAATAAGCGTGTCGAGAATTTCATCGACGGTATCGCGATAATCAGCTATATCGACTATCAGATCTTGCTGCGCTTTAAAGCGCTCACTGTTCTCAGAGAAAAACCGCAGTGACAGTTCGCTACGCGTTTTTTGCGCTCGATCAATCGCTTCTTGTAAGGCGCTGGATAGAATCTCTGCATCAATAGAGGCAAACAGCTGGCTAATGAATCGGCTGTTATCGCCAGAGCCAGGAAGCGCTCTGCGGTAGAAAATAGCATTACCTTCGCGGCGGGTAGTTACCAAGTCGGCATTAGAGAGAACTTTAAGATGATGGCTCATAGCCGATTGCTTTATAGAAAACAGATTACAAAGCTCTAAAACGCCGAAAGAGTCATGCTGCAATACTTGGAGTATCTCTAAGCGAAGCTGGTCTGCACTGGCTTTTAGCAGGCGCTCAAGCGCTGCTAGTCCAGTAATGCTCTGCACATTACTGGTTGCTCCGCTAGAAGCGGTATCAGAGATACTCTGTGTTTGAGGCGTTGCTTTTGCCATGAACCCATGCCGGTTTATAACGATAATAGGGCAATATCAATAATTATTGATATTGCAGAGGCGGGCATTTTAAGATGAAACCAAATATATATCAATTATTCTTGATATTGAAAAATGACAGCGGGAGAGAATTACGGATATCTATATCAATATATATTGGTATAGTTTAAAGATTATCTCTAAGTGATTGATTTATATTCATTATTTTCATTGATGTTACGAAAATCTTCAAGCTTCAATCCATAGGTGCCATCAGGATGTAGTGCTCGAATCATAAAGGGTCGGCCATTATCGGCTTGTTTTTCGCTATTAGTGTCAACAATCCTAGCTTCGCAGGCGATTTTATCAGCATCTCGCGTGACTAAAACCAGAGGTCTTAAGCCATTATTAATATCGGTAGGTAGCACAATGCCTGCTTCGCCACTATTGAGTTCAGCGATACTACCAATAGGGTAAACACCAATGGATTCAATGAATTTATTAATGAGCTGGGCATCGAAATGGCTGTCTTTTGCATCCAGTAGCAGTTTAAGTGCCTCAGCTGCTGGTTTAGCTTCGCAATACACTCGGCCACTGGTCATTGCATCATAGGCGTCGGCAATAGCGACAATTCTGACTAAGTAGGGGATTTGCTTGGCATCGAGTCCAACAGGGTAGCCAGAGCCATCCATTCGTTCATGATGTGATAAAGCAATATCGACAGCAGCGGCAGGAATATTGGGCTGTCCAATTAATAGTTTTTTGCCATGAATGGTGTGCATCTTCATCACTTCGAATTCTTTTTCATCGAGACTACCCTCTCGATTGAGTATTTCGCTCGGAATTTTCGTTTTACCGACATCGTGAAGCATCGCGCAAATACCAAGGTCTTCGAGATCACTTTGAATCAGACCTTCAGCGCGGCCCAAGGCAATACTCAAAATCGCCACATTCAAACTGTGTTCGGAGGTGTACTCATCTTTGTTTTTGATCATGCTTAGCCAGAGCATAGAGTGTGGATTAACGATGATATTGTTAACGCAATCTTCAACGCTTTGGCGCACTTGATCGATATGAAATAAACCGCCAGATCGAACGGCGTTGAACATATTATCAATAACTATTTTTGCTTTGCCGTGAATTGCAATGGCAGCATCTAGGTTTTCATTAAAGGCTTGGCTGCTGCTGTAGGTTTGGGTTTGTGATGGTTTAGCGCCGTGGTTTTTGTCGGAGCTTGCGCTACCACGGGTAATATCGATATAAACGAACTGACAGAGTGATTGAATATCTGTGAGTTGTGTTTGTTTGCGAATGGTAAAGCCGTGAATAAGAAAGGGGCTGTTAATCCAGGGGCGATCGAGTTCAGAAACATACATGCCGATTTTTAATTCGCTGGCGCGGATGCGTGTTTTTTCAACACCGGCAGTGGCTGCTTCGGCTAGTTTGTGCAGCATGTAATGTCCTGATGGATTTGCGGGGTATGAATGTTTGGTATGATACAAGCATAGTATAAAAGAGTGCTAGGTGAGAATGGGTGATGGGTTTAATGGTTGTTTGGGAGTGAATTTTACAATTGGTGAAGTCGATGTTTTTTATTATGTAAGTTGGATTTTTTGTTTGAGATTTAAGATCAAGGTCGTCGAGGGGTGGTCCGATAGCCGGAAGCCAGAATGTTGTGCATAAGCATTTATTTATGAGGGCATATTCTGAGGTTTTACTTTTTTATTTTAAGTTTTAAATTCAAGGTCGTCGGGGGTGGCCCGACAGCCAGTCACTTTTT